>NZ_JBKGGT010000012.1:0-182385 GCF_052041995.1 Pseudomonas sp. SMV7
TGAAAAACAAAGCGGGGAGGCCTACCGGCCTCCCCGCTTCCTCAATATCCCTTACAAACTAGGGAAGGCAAACTGCGAAGCCTCATGGCTGGCGCGCTGCGGCCAGCGCTGGGTGATCGCCTTGCGACGGGTATAGAAGCGCACCCCGTCCGGGCCATAGGCATGCAGGTCACCGAACAGCGAACGCTTCCAGCCACCAAAGCTGTGGTAAGCCACCGGTACTGGCAACGGTACGTTCACACCGACCATGCCCACTTCGATCTCGTCGCAGAACAGGCGCGCCGCTTCACCGTCACGGGTGAAGATGCAGGTGCCGTTGCCATATTCGTGGTCGTTGATCAGTTGCATGGCCTGCTCCAGGCTGTTGACGCGCACAACGCACAGCACCGGGCCAAAGATCTCTTCCTTATAGATGCGCATCTCCGGCGTCACCTTGTCGAACAGGGTGCCGCCCACGAAGTAGCCATCCTCATTGCCGGCTACACGGTAGCCACGGCCATCCACCACCAGCTTGGCGCCTGCAGCAACACCCTCGTCGATGTAGCCCACCACCTTGTCACGGGCTGCAGCAGTCACCAGCGGGCCCATGTCCAGACCACACGAGGTGCCAGCACCGATCTTCAATGCCTTGATCTGCGGTTCGAGCTTGGCAATCAGCGCATCCGCCACCTGATCACCCACGCACACCGCTACCGAAATGGCCATGCAACGCTCGCCGCAAGAACCATAGGCCGCGCCCATCAGCGCGCTGACCGCATTGTCCAGGTCGGCATCGGGCATCAGCACTGCGTGGTTCTTGGCACCTCCCAGGGCTTGCACGCGCTTGCCACGCTTGGTGCCTTCGGCATAGATGTACTCGGCGATCGGGGTCGAACCGACGAAGCTCAGGGCCTTCACCTCCGGCGCTTCGATCAGCGCATCCACCGCTTCCTTGTCACCCTGCACCACGTTGAGGATGCCGTTCGGCAGGCCGGCTTCGTGCAGCAACTGGGCGATGTACAGGGTCGAGCTCGGGTCACGCTCGGAAGGCTTGAGGATGAATGCGTTACCGCAGGCGATGGCCAGCGGGTACATCCACAGCGGCACCATGGCCGGGAAGTTGAACGGGGTGATACCGGCCACCACGCCCAGCGGCTGGAAGTCGGACCAGGCGTCGATGTTGGGGCCGACGTTGCGGCTGTACTCGCCTTTCAGGACTTCTGGCGCTGCACAGGCGAACTCGACGTTCTCGATGCCACGCTTCAGTTCCCCGGCGGCGTCTTCCAGGGTCTTGCCATGTTCTTCGCTGATCATCTGCGCGATGCGGGCTTCGTTCTGCTCCAGCAACTGCTTGAAGCGGAACATGACCTGGGCACGCTTGGCCGGTGGGGTGTTGCGCCACGCCGGGAAGGCCGCCTTGGCCGAGTCGATCGCCTGCTGCACGGTCGCGCGGCTGGCCAGCTCGACCTTGCGTACAGCCTGGCCAGTGGACGGGTTGAAAACATCGGCGCTGCGCTCACCCTTGGTAACCAGCTCGCCGTTGATCAGGTGCTGAACAATGCTCATGCAAAACTCCAGATAAAGAAGGTTGAGCCAGGCGCACCTTGTACTCGCGCGCCTGGCCTCAGAATCGGACAGGTCAGTCGATCAGGTGCAGGGTCTCGCCCACTGCATCGAACAGGCGGTCCAGTTGCTGCGGCGTGGTGTTGAAGGTAGGGCCGAACTGCAGGGTGTCGCCACCAAAGCGCACATAGAAGCCGGCCTTCCACAGCTTCATCGCCGCTTCGTACGGACGCACAATGGCATCACCATCACGGGCAGCGATCTGGATCGCGCCGGCCAGGCCGTAGTTGCGGATATCGACGATGTTCTTCGTGCCCTTCACGCCGTGCAGCAACTTCTCGAAGTGCGGCGCCAGCTCGGCCGCCGATTGCACCAGGTTTTCCTTCTGCAGCAGGTCGAGTGCCGCGATGCCGGCGGCGCAAGCTACCGGGTGGGCCGAGTAGGTGTAGCCGTGCGGGAATTCCACGGCGTATTCCGGGGTCGGCTGGTTCATGAAAGGCTGGTAGATATCGCTGCTGGCGATCACTGCGCCCATCGGGATGGCGCCGTTGGTCACCTGTTTGGCGATGCACATCAGGTCCGGGGTCACGCCGAAGGCTTCGGCACCGGTCATTGCCCCCATGCGGCCGAAACCGGTAATCACTTCGTCGAAGATCAGCAGGATGTTGTGCTGGGTGCAGATTTCACGCAGGCGTTTCAGGTAACCCTTGGGCGGCGGCAGTACGCCGGCAGAACCTGCCAGGGGTTCGACGATCACGGCAGCGATGTTGGACGCATCATGCAGTTCGATCAGCTTGAGCATTTCGTCGGCCAGGGCGATACCGCCCTCTTCCGGCAGGCCCTTGGAGAAGGCGTTCACCGGCAGCACGGTGTGCGGCAGGTGATCGACATCCAGCAACTGGCCGAACAGCTTGCGGTTACCGTTGACGCCACCCAGGCTGGTGCCGGCGATGTTCACGCCGTGGTAGCCGCGGGCACGGCCGATGATCTTGGTCTTGGTCGCCTGGCCTTTCAGGCGCCAGTAGGCACGCACCATCTTCAGCGCGGTGTCGGCGCACTCGGAGCCGGAGTTGGTGTAGAACACGTGGTTCAGGTCGCCCGGGGTCAGCGCGGTGATCTTCTCGGCCAGTTGGAATGACAGCGGGTGGCCGAACTGGAAGGCCGGTGAGTAGTCCAGGGTACCGACCTGGCGTGCTACCGCCTCGGTGATCTCCTTGCGGGTGTGCCCGGCGCCACATGTCCACAGCCCCGACAGCGCATCGAAGATCTTGCGCCCCTTGTCGTCGACCAGGTAGTTGCCTTCGGCCGCCACGATCAGGCGTGGGTCGCGCTGGAAGTTGCGGTTGGCGGTGTAGGGCATCCAGTGGGCATCCAGCTTGAGCTGGCTGGCGATACCAGCGGAAGCGGTTTCGGGCATGTTCATCGGCGGTTCCTCGGAAGACGACTAGGCAACGATGGATGTTGTTGCAGCTAAGGTGGCACGGCGATAAAGTCCGAAAAAGCCAACATTTCTAATCTTCAGACAGGCCCTGACTAAACTGATGAGCCGACGCCCCGATCCCCTCGCCCAAGTCAGCGATTTCGACATCCGCCTGCTGAAGATCTACCGCAGCGTCGTCGAGTGCGGGGGCTTCTCGGCTGCCGAGAACGTGCTGGGCATAGGTCGCTCGGCCATCAGCCAGCAAATGAACGACCTCGAGCAACGTCTGGGCCTGCGCCTGTGCCAGCGCGGTCGCGCCGGGTTCTCGCTGACCGAGGAAGGCCGCGAGGTCTACCATTCGGCCCTGCAATTGCTCAGCGCCCTGGAAAGCTTCCGCACCGAAGTCAACGGCCTGCACCAGCATTTGCGTGGCGAACTGAACATTGGCCTGACCGACAACCTGGTCACCTTGCCGCACATGCGCATCACCCATGCCCTGGCCGAACTCAAGGACCGTGGCCCCGATGTACGCATCCAGATCCGCATGATCGCGCCCAGCCAGGTCGAACACGGCGTGCTCGACGGTAGCCTGCACGTCGGCGTGGTGCCGCAGACCAGCCCGCTGTCGGGCCTGGAATACCAGCCGTTGTACAGCGAGCGCTCGCTGCTGTACTGCGCCGTCGGCCACCCGCTGTTCTATGCCGATGACCAGCAGATCGATGACGACCGCCTCAACAGCCAGGAAGCCATCGCCCCTACCTTCCGCCTGCCAGCCGAGATCCAGGCGCATTATCAGGCCCTGAACTGCACGGCCAGTGCTTCGGACCGCGAGGGCATGGCGTTTCTCATCCTTACCGGGCGCTACATCGGTTACCTGCCTGACCATTACGCCACGTTCTGGGTACAGCAAGGCCGCTTGCGTGCGCTCAAACCCCGGCAGCGCTTCTATGACCTCAGCCTGAGTTGGGTAACGCGCAAGGGCCGGCGGCCCAACCTGGTGCTGGAAAGCTTCCTCGAGAGCCTGGCTGCGACACGCTGATGCCAGTCTTTGCCGCAAACGCTTGTCACTTCGGCGCAGGCAGGTAATCTTGTCCGACAGCCGCAGCCATTGACCCGTACGGAATCGTCCATGACCCTAGAAGTCCCTGCGCATCGCCTCGCCACCTCGGGCAAACCCGCGGGCCGCATTCGCCAGAAAAACGAACAGGCCATCATCCAGGCCGCCGAAGACGAGTTCGCCCGCCACGGTTTCAAGGGCACCAGCATGAACACCATCGCCCTCAAGGCAGGGTTGCCCAAGGCCAACCTGCATTACTACTTCACCAACAAGCTCGGCCTGTACATTGCCGTGCTCAGCAACATCATCGAGTTGTGGGACAGCACCTTCAACGCCTTGAGCGTCGATGACGACCCGGCCGAAGCCCTGAGCCAGTACATCCGCACCAAGATGGAATTCTCCCGGCGCAACCCGCAAGCCTCGCGCATCTTCGCCATGGAGGTGATCAGCGGCGGCACCTGCCTGACCGAATACTTCAGCGCCGACTACCGCGAATGGTTCCGCGGCCGTGCCGCGGTATTCCAGGCCTGGATCGAGGCCGGCAAGATGGACCCGGTCGACCCGGTGCACCTGATCTTCCTGCTCTGGGGCAGTACCCAGCACTACGCCGACTTCGCCACGCAGATCTGCCAGGTTACCGGCCGCAGCCGCCTGACCAAGCAGGACATGGAAGACGCCAGCAACAACCTTATCCACATCATCCTGAAAGGCTGCGGCATCAAGCCGGCTGCCTGACCGTCATCTATGCCTTCTACCCTGCTCGACCTGTGCGAATACCGCGAGGAAATCCGTAAAAGCCGTTTCATCACCCTCGCCGGCCCCATCAGCAGTGCCGCCGAAGCGATGAGTTTCATCGAGCGCCACAGCGACCTGGCCGCGACGCACAACTGCTGGGCCTGGAAGCTGGGTGCCCAGTACCGCAGCAGTGATGACGGCGAACCGGGGGGCACTGCCGGGCGACCGATCCTGGCAGCCATCGAAGCGCAGGACTGCGACCAGGTGGTGGTGCTGGTGATCCGCTGGTACGGCGGTATCCAGCTGGGCACGGGTGGCCTGGCCAGGGCCTACGGCGGCGGTGCCAACAAATGCCTGCAACAGGCCCCCAAGCGGGTGTTGGTGCAGCGCAGCGAATTCACCTGCAGTTGCGGTTTCAGTGAACTGGCGCTGGTGAAGTTGCGCCTGGCGGAGGTTGACGGGTTGGTGCTCGACGAGCAGTTCACTGCCAATGGTGTTGATCTGCTGATTGCCCTCGGCGATGCCCACCTGCCGTCATTGCAGCAGCAACTTGCCGACCTGAGCCGCGGGCGCATTCTGCTCGAAGCGCGTTGAACATTGCCCACAACGACTGTGGGCCGGCCTGTGGATAAGCTTGGGGCACTCGCTTGTAGGCCACTGTTTTCAGGGCTCGCAGAGCATTGTTCATTTTTCAACCAGCGCATTGGGATGGCTTCGGACAGCTGAACCCTAACGAGTTATCCCCAATGCGCTGGCAAAAACTCCAGCCTTGCCTGTGAACTTGCACACAATAACTGTGGAACAGCTTGTGGATAACCCGTGCGCCAACAGGCCAGGCGCCCGGCCACGCAGGACCGTGGGTCACTGGTCAATTTTTATCCACTCAGAGAACGGGCACCGGTACCCACAGTGACGTATGCTCATTACCTCTTCATAAACCGATAAAGGAATGATCCCATGGCTTCTTCAAGATCGGCCCTCATCATCGGCGCCTCGCGCGGGCTGGGCCTTGGCCTGGTGCAACGCCTGCATGAGGACGGCTGGAACATTACCGCCACCGTACGCAACCCGCAGCAGCCTGGGGCGCTGGCCGATGTGCCCGGCGTGCGTATCGAGCAGTTGGAAATGAACGACACGGCCCAGCTGGATGGCCTTAAGCAGCGCCTGCAAGGCCAGGTGTTCGACCTGGTCTTCGTCAACGCTGGCATCATGGGGCCGCTGCCCCAGGACCTCGAAGCCGTGCAGAACAAGGACATTGGTGAGCTGTTCATGACCAACGCCGTGGCACCGATCCGCGTGGCCCGCCGCCTGGTCGACCAGGTGCGGGAAGGTAGCGGCGTGCTGGCCTTCATGAGTTCGATCCTGGGCAGCGTGACCATCCCCGACGGCGGCGAAATCTGCCTGTACAAGGCCAGCAAGGCAGCGCTCAACTCGATGATCAACAGCTTCGTCGTCGAACAGCAACGCCCTGACCTGTGTGTGCTGGCCATGCACCCGGGTTGGGTAAAGACCGACATGGGCGGCGAAAACGCCGAGATCGATGTGCTGACCAGCACGCGCGGCATGCTCGAGCAGATCAAGGCCCAGAGCGGCCACGGCGGCCTGCGCTTCATCAACTACAAGGGCGAACCCCTGGTCTGGTGACTCACCAGGATGCAATCTGGCCGGGCACATTGCACGGCCAGGCCCTGTAGAATGGCGGCAACCGTACCTGATCGAGATGACCCACTATGTATGACTGGTTGAACGCCCTGCCCAAGGCCGAACTGCACCTGCACCTGGAAGGCTCGCTGGAGCCCGAGTTGCTGTTCGCCCTGGCCGAGCGCAACAAGATCGCCTTGCCGTGGGCCGACGTGGAAACCTTGCGTGCCGCCTATGCCTTCAACAACCTGCAGGAATTCCTCGACCTGTATTACCAGGGTGCCGACGTGCTGCGCACCGAGCAGGACTTCTACGACCTGACCTGGGCCTACCTGCAACGCTGCAAGGCGCAGAACGTCATCCACACCGAACCGTTCTTCGACCCGCAAACCCACACCGACCGCGGTATCCCCTTCGAAGTGGTACTCAATGGCATCGACCAGGCGCTCAAGGATGGCCGCAAGCAACTGGGCATCAGCAGTGGCCTGATCCTCAGCTTCCTGCGCCACCTCAGCGAAGACGAAGCGCAGAAAACCCTCGACCAGGCATTGCCGTTCCGTGATGCGTTCATCGCCGTTGGCCTGGACAGCTCGGAAATGGGCCACCCGCCCAGCAAGTTCCAGCGTGTGTTCGACCGCGCTCGCAGCGAAGGCTTCGTCGCCGTTGCCCATGCCGGTGAAGAAGGCCCACCCGAGTACATCTGGGAGGCCCTGGACCTGCTGAAGGTCAAGCGCATCGACCACGGCGTGCGCGCTATCGAGGACGAGCGCCTGATGCAGCGCATCATCGACGAGCAGATCCCGCTCACGGTGTGCCCGCTGTCGAACACCAAGCTCTGTGTGTTCGACCACATGAGCCAGCACAACATCCTCGACATGCTCGAGCGCGGCGTGAAGGTGACGGTCAACTCGGACGACCCGGCCTACTTCGGTGGCTACGTCACCGAAAACTTCCACGCCTTGTACACCCACCTGGGCATGAGCGAAACCCAGGCCCGTCGCCTGGCCCAGAACAGCCTGGATGCGCGGTTGGTGTGAATGAGTGACGGCGTTGCGGTCAGCCGACCTGCAACGTCGCCACGCGGGCAATGCGATTGATCTGCTGGATGCCCAGTGCCGAAATATGCAAAGCCCGTGTGTCTTCGGCCTCGCGCATCCAGCCGGATTGAAGGAACAGCCTGAACAACGCCTGCCCCAGCACGCCCCCCAGATGCGGCCCCTGGTCGTTGCACTCGGTGCAATGGCAGATCACACAGCCACGATGCTGGTGAGGCGCCAGCGCATCGATATAGACCCCCACCAGCGCCAACTGCGCCCGCCCTTCATCACTGACCATCAACTGCCGACCACTGCCCTCCAACCAGCCGGCGACCACCAGGCGGTGATACAGCTCACTGGCCAGCTCCCCGCCCAGATGATCACCACAGCGGCGCGCCCGGCGTACCGACATCGGCAAAGGCGTCACCGGAGCCTTGGCCTGCGTCGCCTTGGCACTTTCCAGCTGGACACTGGCCAGCGCCTCCACTGCGGCCCCGACCTGCGGGGTCGCCAGGCGGAAGTAGCGTTTGCGGCCCCGCGCTTCATGCCGGAGCAAGCCGGCAGACGACAACAGGGAAAGGTGCGCGCAGGCCGATGACGAGGTCAGGCCGGTCATCACCGCAAGCTCTTTGGCCAAGCGTGGTGTGCCATCGATCAATGCCCATAACATGGCACTGCGCTTGGGGTCGGCCATCAGGCTGGCGATCTGGCTGATACTGCTGGCTGCGTTCATGTCCCTGTAACTCCCTGCAAGTTCACTTTGTGGATGCGATGGCCAACCCTGGCAGGGAAGCGCCTCTCGCTGGCACTGGCCTGGTTCGCCAGTATAAGCCGCAAAAAACGCCACTCAGGCAGCCCTGCCGCGGCGGCAGCTTCGCCCGGAAACAACTGGGTAGGTGTACCCATGGTGAACAGACAACAAACCTGCAAAACCAGTCCAAGCCGCGCGCTGAAGCAGCCAGATCGCACACACCGCTGGTCAGGGAGTTCCCACGGTAGAAACACCAGACACAACTTCGGATGTGACCGACAGCTAGCTTCCACAAATAACGCGAACCAAAGCGAAGGTTCAACGCGCTCATGGGCGTTGCGCCCCAGGGTGGAAAAGGACTGGGCGAACCAGCCTGCCCGACCGTCAGTCAGGATGCTGTTGCAGGTCATGGCAGGCAGAAGGGGCGGCGCTACACTAGAGCGGCTGTTTCCCCGTGGAGGTATGCCGCGATGAAAATTGTCGTCAGTCCGACGAGCCGAAACCCTGCCTGCCCGTGGCAGGTGCAACTCGATCAACACGTGGTCAGTTTCCGCAGCGAGGCCGAAGCGCGTGCCTTCGTCGCCACCCTGGAAACCCGCCTGCAGGCACCTCACCCGCTCATGCGGGAGCCCTGGCCTGCAAGCGCCGGGTCAACAGCGCGACACTGACGACCAGCGCGCCGCACAAGCTGATCACCAACGCCATCGGTACCGCACTGCCGTCATGCAACAGCCCGACCAGCGCCGCCGCGCCGGCAGCGACACTGAACTGCAGGCAGCCCATCAGCGCCGAGGCACTGCCGGCCCGCGCGCCCTGCCCGCTCATGGCGCAGGCCGAAGCGTTGGGGATGATGCAGCCGAGGCTGGCGATACAGATGAACAATGGCACCAGCAGTGGCCACAACTGCGCCGGATGCAGCGCCGCCACGCCCAGCAGCACCAGGCCTGCCACCAGGTACAGCCAGACCGCCCGCGCCAGCAGGAATGCCGGCCCACGTCTGGCCAGCAAACGGGCATTCACCTGCGCCACGAGGATGAAACCGGCAGCGTTGGTGCCGAACAACCAGCCGTAATGCTCGGCCGGTACGCCGTAGAGCTTGATGAACACGAAAGGTGAACCGGCAATGTAGGCAAACATGCCGGCAATCGCTATCCCACCGGTCAGGGCGTGACCGAGGAACACCCGGTCAGCGAACAGCCGCAGGTATTGGCGCACGGCGCCAGACAGTGGCTGGCGCGGCATGTGCTCGGGCAAGCTTTCCGGCAGGCCCAGGCCGACCGCCAGCAGGCAACCGGCACTGAACAGGCTCAGGGCGAGGAAAATCGATTGCCAGCCAGCCACGTTCACCAGCACACCGCCCAGCATGGGCGCCAGGATCGGCGCCAGGCCCATGACC
Source organism: Pseudomonas sp. SMV7 (assembly GCF_052041995.1). Lineage (NCBI taxonomy): Bacteria > Pseudomonadati > Pseudomonadota > Gammaproteobacteria > Pseudomonadales > Pseudomonadaceae > Pseudomonas > Pseudomonas sp. SMV7. The sequence goes on from NZ_JBKGGT010000012.1 coordinate 9,580, forward strand.
AGCATCAATTGCGAAAATACCTTGGCCGAGGCCACCGGGTCGCACTTGTCACTGACGATGGCCCGCGACAGTACCATGCCGGCGCAACCGCCCAGTGCCTGGACAAAGCGCGCCAGCACCAGGGTGTCGAGGTTGGGCGCATAGGCACAGGCCAGCGACGCCAGGGTGAACAGGGTCACGCCGAACATCAGCGGTTTGCGCCGACCAAAGCGGTCAGCCACCGGACCATAGGCCAGTTGGCCGATGGACAAGCCAAGGAAATAGGCGGCCAAGGTGGTCTGGACGTGTTTTTCATCAGTAGCGAACGCCTGCGCCATGGCCGGGAAGGCGGGCAGGTAGAAGTCGATCGCCAAGGGCCCGAACGCACTGAGTGCACCCAGGATGAGTACCATTCGCAGGTTCATCAGGAATCCATAGCAGGCTAAGCAAGTAAATGATTCTACCTGCTATGCACCCCGTCAGTACGAAAACATTTGCAACAATCTGGCCGGCCCGATATGGCCGCTTTCACGGGACGTCAGCATTGGCCCGGTCATGCCACCTCGGCTTGATAGCCTTCTTCCCGAATGGCGCCGAGGATCTTCTCCTGCGCCAGCTCAGTCTGCACCCGTACCTGCTTGGCCGCCAGGTCGACTTCCACCTTGGCCGCCGCATCCCGCTCCTGCACGGCCCGGGTCACGGCCTTCACACAGTGGCCGCAGGTCATGCCTTGTACATTGAACACTTGCATGGGGGTTACCTCCTTCAGTTTTGGCCAGTCTCAAGCTTGCCACCGGGGCAAGGTCAAGTCCTGCCGACAACTGCCGGGGTGGAAATCCGCGCGCGCGTCGGCCAAGCTGCGCCTTTGATGATCAGGCAAGCAGGAGATTCTTCATGTTCAGGGCAGTATTGGGCGTCGTCGGGCTGTTGAGCACGCTGGCTGCGGTGCCACCGGCCAGCGCCGAGGGCAACGCGGACTACAGCGTACTGATCATTTCCCGCGAGCGCCTGGAAGTGGCCACCAGCTGCGAAATCGGCATCTATCTCAACGACCAGCTCTCCGGGCGCGTATTCCAGGAGCAGTCCACCTCGTTCAACCTGCCAGCAGGCCCGGTGGACGTGCGCCTGCGCGTACTGCCCGGGCAAATGCCGGGCTGCGCGCCGGGTATCGAGGACCAACGCAGCACACGGTTGAACCTGCAGGCGGGCCAGATCAACAAATACCGCATCGCCATGGGGCAACATGGGCTGGAGTTGCAACGAGCCGGCCTGGGCTATTGACCTTACCTGCGTGGCAAGGTTGATGCTGGCGGCATGCCCAAGGAGGAGAGCCCATGTCCGCATCTACCACTTACGACCTGCCGATCACCGGCATGACCTGCGCCAGCTGTGCCGGCCGGGTCGAGCGCGCCCTGCGCAAGGTCACCGGCGCCGAGCAGGTCAGTGTCAACCTCGCCACCGAACAGGCGCGGGTCCAGGCCCCGGCCAACAGCCTGCCGGCCCTGGTCAATGCCGTACGTGACGCCGGCTACAGCGTGCCCACCCGCACCGTCGAGCTGCAGATCGGCGGCATGACCTGCGCCAGTTGCGTCGGGCGGGTGGAGCGTGCCCTCGCCAAGCTGCCAGGTGTGGAGCAGGTCAGCGTCAACCTGGCCAGCGAACGGGCACACCTTGCAGTGCTTCCGAGCGTCGACGACAACCTGCTGATCGACGCAGTGCAAAAGGCCGGCTACAGCGCCAGCCTGCCGCACACGGCCAGGGACGACCAGGCTGCTGCCCAGCGGCGCCTGCGCAACGAACGCCTGGCCGTCGCTGCGGCCCTGTTGCTGGCCTTGCCGCTGGTGCTGCCCATGCTGCTGCAACCTTTTGGTGTGCACTGGATGCTACCCGCCTGGGCTCAGTTCGTGCTGGCCACGCCTGTGCAGTTCGTGCTCGGCGCGCGCTTCTACGTGGCGGCCTGGAAGGCCGTGCGTGCCGGCGCCGGCAACATGGACCTGCTGGTGGCGCTGGGTACCAGTGCCGGCTACGGCCTGAGCCTGTACCAATGGGCGCGGGCATCGGCGGGCATGGTGCCGCACCTGTATTTCGAAGCCTCGGCCGTGGTGATTGCCCTGGTGCTGCTGGGCAAGTACCTGGAAAGCCGTGCCAAGCGGCAGACCGCCAGCGCCATCCGCGCCCTCGAAGCCCTGCGCCCGGAACGTGCCGTGCGCGTAGTCGATGGCCGGGAAGAAGACGTCGCCATCGCCCAGCTACGCCTCGGTGACCTGGTGCTGGTCAAGCCTGGCGAGCGCTTCCCGGTCGATGGCAGGGTCGAGGACGGCAGCAGCCATGCCGATGAAGCCCTGATCAGTGGTGAAAGCCTGCCGGTACCCAAGCAGCCTGGCGACAGTGTCACCGGCGGCGCTATCAATGGCGAAGGTCGGCTGCTGGTACGTACCCAGGCGCTCGGCACCGAGACCGTGCTGGCACGCATCATCCGCCTGGTAGAAGACGCCCAGGCCGCCAAGGCCCCGATCCAGAAGCTGGTCGACCGGGTCAGCCAGGTGTTCGTCCCGGCCGTGCTGGTGCTGGCACTGATCACCCTGGTCGGCTGGTGGCTGGCCGGTGCGCCACTGGAAACCGCATTGATCAATGCCGTTGCCGTGCTGGTCATCGCCTGCCCCTGCGCTCTCGGCCTGGCAACCCCTGCCGCGATCATGGCCGGCACCGGGGTCGCCGCCCGCCACGGCATCCTGATCAAGGATGCTGAAGCCCTGGAACGCGCGCATGCGGTCAACCGCGTGGTGTTCGACAAGACCGGCACCCTCACCTCCGGCAGCCCTCGGGTCGTGCACAGCCAGGCGCAGGTAGGCAGCAGCGCCGACCTGCACCGCCTGGCTGGCGCCCTGCAGCGCGGCAGCGAACACCCGCTGGCCAAGGCGGTGCTGGCTGCCTGTGTCGAACAAGGGCTGGAGGTACCCAGCGTCAGCGACAGCCAGGCGCTGGCCGGGCGTGGCATCGCCGGGCGCGTGGAAGGCCGCGAGCTGGCCCTGGGCAACCGCCGCCTGCTCGACGAAAGCGCCCTGCCAGCCGGTGACCTGGCCACCCAGGCCCAGGCCTGGGAAGCCGAAGGGCGCACCCTGTCGTGGTTGATCGAACGCGGCACGCAGCCCCGTGTGCTGGGCCTGTTCGCCTTTGGTGACAGCCTCAAGCCCGGCGCCGCGCAGGCGATCGAGGCCCTGCATGCACGCGCCATCAGTAGCCACCTGCTGACCGGCGACAACCGCGGCAGCGCCAGGGTGGTCGCCGACGCGCTGGGCATCGACGATGTGCATGCCGAAGTGCTGCCGGCCGACAAGGCGGCAACCGTGGCCGCATTGAAGCGCGATGGCGTGGTCGCCATGGTCGGCGACGGCATCAATGATGCGCCGGCGCTGGCCGCCGCCGATATCGGCATTGCCATGGGCGGCGGCACCGACGTGGCCATGCAGGCCGCCGGCATCACCCTGATGCGTGGTGACCCGCGCCTGGTACCGGCTGCGTTGGAGATCAGCCGCAAGACCTACGCGAAGATCCGCCAGAACCTGTTCTGGGCGTTCATCTACAACCTCATCGGCATCCCGCTGGCCGCGCTGGGTTATCTCAACCCGGTACTGGCGGGCGCCGCCATGGCCCTGTCCAGCGTCAGCGTGGTGAGCAACGCGTTGTGGCTCAAGGCCTGGAAACCCACCCGTGATACCCAGGAGGCTTCATGAACATCGGCCAGGCCGCCCGTCGCAGCGGGCTCAGTACCAAGATGATCCGTTACTACGAGTCCATCGGCCTGCTCAAGCCCGCCGCGCGCAGCGACAGCGGCTACCGCCTGTACCAGGCGGAAGACCTGCACAGCCTGGCATTCATCAAGCGCTCCCGCGACCTGGGTTTTTCGCTCGAGGAGGTTGGCAAGCTGCTGACCTTGTGGCAGGACCGCCAGCGCGCCAGCGCCGATGTGAAAGCGCTGGCCCTGCAACACATCGATGAGCTGAACCGGCGTATCGAGGAGCTGGTGAGCCTGCGTGACACCCTTGGCGAGCTGGTTTCGCACTGCCAGGGCGACGACCGCCCGGATTGTCCGATCCTCAAAGACCTGGCAAATGGCGCTGCAGGCAGCTGTTGCCACTGACTACCGACGCTTTTGGTATGCCATATACGTCAGACACGACCGAATAGTCACCAATCGCGACGAAGTCCCATAAATACGGGCATTTTTCCTACATTAAACCCGGACGCTGCCGATGCAGTTATTACCTGCTTCGAGTAGCAACAATAAAAACCGGGGGCGTCGATGAGCATCAAACAGAAACTGACCTGGGCATTCGCGGTCATTGCCGGCTTGCCCATCGTCCTGGTGGCCACCTTGGTGGTCCTCAACCTGCGTGGCGAGGCACGCGACGGGTTCCTGGACGGCAGCAGCCGGGAAATCCGCCAGGTCGGCAACGCGATGAACATCTTCTTCCAGGGGATCAACCAGAACGTCGAGTACATGGCATCGCAGCCACTGGTCGCCGCCACCGGTAGCGAACTGAACAAGTACATGAGCGCGACCCCATCCTATGAACTGGGCGACCAGGCCAGCAAGCTGCTTGAGTTCATGACCCGCCTGGCTACCTCGCACCCCGCCTATGCCTACCTGTCCTATGGGGTGAATGACGGCGGTTACGTCGGCTGGCCGGCCGGGCAGAAGTTCGTCAATTACGACCCACGGACCCGCCCCTGGTACCAGCTGGCCATGGCCAACCCTGGCAAGACCCTGCGCACCGAAGCTTACTACTGGGCACCTGACGACGCCGTGCTGGTCAGCACCGTGCGTACCGTGGCCAACCAGCTGGGCAACCCCGGCGGCGTGGTCAACGTCGACGTCTCGCTCAAAGGCCTTACCGAGATCGTGCAGCAGATCAAGCTGGGCGACAGCGGCTACGTGCTGCTGGTGGAAAACAACGGCAACGTGCTGGTCGACCCGCGTGACGCCAAGCACAACTTCAAGCAGCTGGCGAGTTTTGGCGACGGCTACGCCGAGCTGGCCAAGCATGGCAAGGGGCTGGCCGAAGTGGAGCTGGGTGGCGTGCGCTACATGGCCAACATCTACCCCGATGAACAGCTGGGCTGGACCTTGATCGGCCTGATCGAGCAAAGCGAAGTGATGCAGACCACCACCCGCCTGACCTGGCTGATCGGCATCGTCGCCGTGGTACTGGCGGCGCTGTTCGCCGTGGTGGGTGCAGCCTTCGCCAAGCTGATCGTACGGCCGATCAACAGCGTCACCAGCGGCCTGGAGGACATTGCCCAAGGTGACGGTGACCTGACCCGCAACCTGGAAATTCGTGGCCGCGACGAAACCGCACAACTGGCCAGCTGGTTCAACCAGTTCCTCGGCGCCATTCGCAGCCTTATCCAGCACATCGGCGCCGCAGCCGGCAAGATCCTCAGTACATCGACCAGTTCGACCCGTGTATCCAGCGACATGGCCGAAGCGGCAGGGCGCCAGCGCGAAGCCGTGGACATGGTCTCGACCGCTTTCCACGAAATGGTCGCCACTGCCAACGAAGTGGCGCGCTCCTGCAGCCAGGCGGCGCAATCGGCCGACAGCGGCCAGCAGCAGGCCCGTGAAGGCCAGCAGCAGATCGACGCAGCGGTGCACAGCGTCGACCGCCTGAGCCAGGAGATCGAGCAATCGGCGCAGTCGATCCAGCAGCTGGAGCGTGACAGCAACGCCATCCAGTCGATCCTGGGCACCATCCGCTCGATTGCCGAGCAGACCAACCTGCTGGCCCTCAACGCCGCCATCGAAGCGGCCCGCGCCGGAGAGCAAGGCCGTGGCTTCGCCGTGGTCGCCGACGAAGTGCGGGCGCTGGCCAAGCGCACCGCCGACTCCACCGCCGAGATCGACGGCCTGCTCGGCAACCTGGCCAGCCGCACCGCCGAAGTGGCTGCGCAGATGCACGCCAGCCTGGAAGTGTCGCAGCAATCGGTCAGCCGCATCGGCATGGCCCGTGACAGCTTCGGGCAGATTCGCGAATCGGTGGACGTGATCCGTGACATGAACACCCAGATCGCCACGGCGGCCGAGGAGCAGCATCAGGTCGCCGAGGACATCAACCGGCACATCAGCCAGATTCACGGGGACGCGCAGCTGGTCGCCGAACTGGCCCAGGCGGCACGGGTGGATTCGGAGAGCCTGGCCGGGCTGTCCAACGAACTGGATGCGCTGGTGCGCAGGTTCCGTACCTGACGCGTTGCCGGTACTGGCTGCTTCGCGGGACCAGCCGCGAGGCAGCCAGTACCGGCGACCACGATCAGAGTTTCAACTCACCCGGCGTCGCACCGAACAGCTGCTTGAACGCCGCGATGTAGGCTGAAGTGGAATCATAGCCACAGCCCAACGCCGCCTCGGTGACATTCTCCCCCGCCTCCAGCAACGCCAGCGATGACAACAGCCGCATGCGCTGGCGCCAGTTACGAAAGCTCAAGCCCGTTTCCCGCTGAAACAGCCGCATCAGGGTCTTTTCCGAACAGCCCAGCTGGCGCGCCCATTGCTGCAAGGTCTGCGGCTGTTCCGGGGCAGCGATCAAGCCGTTGCACAATGCCAGCAATCCCGGATGGCGCGGTAATGGCAGCGAGAAGCCGACCTCGGGCAGCGTGCGCAACTGGTCGAGCAGCACCGCCACCAGCCGCGCTTCGGCGCTGTCGCCTTCCGGGTAATCTGCCGGGAACAGGCAGAACTGCTTGATCAGTTCGCGCGCCAACGGTGTCACCTCCAGCACCCGGCATCGCTCCGGCGCCCACGCGCAGGCGTCACGGCGCACGTACAGGCTGCGCATTTCGGCCTGCACCGAGGTGACCACTTCATGTTCGGCATCGGCGGGTATCCACACCCCCCACTGCGGCGGGGCGAAGTAGCTGCCTTCCTGGGTATAGACGCCGAGTACACCGCTGATGGCGTAGGAAAATTGCACCCAGTCGTGCTGGTGGCGAGTAGTCCAGGAGCCGGCGCCAAGGCTTTCGGCACGGGCATACAAAGGCCTGGGCAGGCGGTCCAGCGCCGGAATGGCGCGGGGTTGTCCGATGGTCGGCATGGCGGTTTCTTGTAGTTCTGAGCAGACAAGCCTAACAGCTCGTTCATCGCTCGACGATGACCGTCACACCCTGCCCGCCCGCGGCACAGATGGAAATCAGCCCTCGCCCTTGGCCCGCCTGCGCCAGCAACTTGGCCAGGTTGGCCAATATCCGCCCCCCGGTCGCGGCGAACGGGTGCCCGGCCGCCAACGAACTGCCCTTGACGTTGAGTTTGCTGCGGTCGATTGCCCCGAGCGGCGCATCCAGCCCCAAGCGCTGGCGGCAGTAATCGGCATCCTCCCAGGCTTTCAGCGTACACAGCACCTGGGCTGCAAAGGCTTCGTGGATTTCGTAGTAGTCAAAGTCCTGCAAGCTCAACCCGTTACGCGCCAGCAGCCGCGGTACCGCATGCACCGGCGCCATCAGCAGCCCCTCGCGGCCAGTGACGAAGTCCACCGCAGCCGTTTCGCCATCGACCAGATACGCCAGCACCGGCAGCCCTTGTTGCGCCGCCCACTCTTCACTGCCCAGCAGCACCAGCGAAGCGCCATCTGTGAGTGGTGTGGAGTTACCGGCCGTCAGCGTGCCCTGGCCGCTGCGGTCGAAGGCCGGCTTGAGCCTGGCCAGTTGTTCAAGGCTCAGGTCGTGGCGCAGGTTGTTGTCGCGGGTCAACGCCAGGAACGGGGTCAGCAGGTCATCCTGCCAGCCTTCGGCGTAGGCAGCGGCCAACCGCTGGTGGCTAAGCAACGCCAGCTGGTCCTGCTCGGCACGGTCGATGTGCCAGGCCTGGGCCATGCGTTCGCAGTGCTCGCCCATCGACAAGCCGGTACGCGGCTCGCCATTGCGCGGCAACTCGGGTTTCAGATGCCGGGGGCGCAGCTTGAGCAGCGGCTTGAGCCGTTCGCCCAGGCTTTTGCCACGGTTGGCCTGCAGCAGGATGTGGCGCAAGCCTTCGTTGACTGCAATCGGTGCATCGGAGGTGGTGTCCACGCCACCGGCAATGCCGCAGTCGATCTGCCCCAGGGCAATCTTGTTGGCCACCAGCAGCGCCGCCTCCAGCCCGGTACCACAGGCTTGCTGAATGTCATAGGCCGGGGTATGCGGTGACAGGCGCGAACCCAGCACGCATTCACGGGTCAGGTTCATGTCGCGCGAGTGCTTGAGCACCGTACCGGCGACGACTTCGCCCATGCGCAACCCATGCAGGCGGTAGCGCTCGATCAGCCCCTCGAGCGTGGCAGTCAGCATTGCCTGGTTGCTGGCCGTGGCGTAGGCACCATTGGAGCGGGCGAAGGGAATTCGGTTGCCGCCCAGGATCGCGACCCGGCGAGGTGAACGCATGCGCTGGTTCCTCCTGAAACAATTTGATCCGTACAGCCTAGGTGTTTTTACCGCATTCGAACGACCTTGGCACAAACTTGGTCCACACTTTCAAGCTTGCCTTACGGGAGACCACTCATGAGCGATCGCTACCTCGGCTTTGCCAATTCCAACCTTGGCCGCCGTCTTGTGGATGCCCTTGGCCTGCCACACCCGGCTCCGCTGGAGCGCTGGCAGGCCGGCCGCCTGCGCCCGGTGGAGGGTGCCCTGGTCCTGGGTGGCGGGCCCCTGGCGAGCCAGGTCGAAACGCTTGCGCCGCGCCTGACCGACACGTTTTACCGCTTCAACACCGACGCCCTCCAGGCCGAGCCCTGGGTGGCCGGCCTGGGGCCGAAAATCAAGGCGGTGGTGTTCGATGCCACGCATTTGTCCGACAGCGACGCATTGAAGCAGTTGCGCGAGTTTTTCCAGCCACTGCTGCGCAGCCTGGCGCCTTGTGCCCACGTGGTGCTGCTGGGGCGCGCCCCGGAGAGCCTTGATGACCCGCTGGCCAGCATCGCGCAACGGGCCCTGGAAGGCTTCAGCCGCTCGCTGGCCAAAGAACTGCGCAATGGTGCGACCGCCCAGCTGCTGTACGTCGCCCCCGGCGCAGACCACCAGCTGGAAGGCGCATTGCGTTTCTTCCTCTCGCCGAAAAGCGCCTTCGTATCCGGCCAGGTGCTGCGCCTGGAAGCCTGCGCCAGCCAGGTCGAGGACTGGACCCGGCCGCTGGCGGGCCGCCGTGCACTGGTGACCGGCGCCGCACGCGGCATCGGCGCTGCCATTGCCGAAACCTTGGCGCGGGACGGCGCCGACGTGCTGTTGCTGGATGTACCGCAGGCCAGCCAGGACCTCGACGCCCTGGCTGCGCGCCTGGGTGGCAAGGCGCTGGCGCTGGATATCTGCGCGGGCGACGCGGCGAGCCGCTTGCTCGCAGCCCTGCCGGACGGCATCGACATCGTAGTGCACAATGCCGGCATCACCCGCGACAAGACCCTGGCCAACATGACCCCGGAATACTGGGATGCAGTGCTGGCGGTGAACCTGAAGGCGCCGCAGGTACTGACCCAGGCGCTGCATGAGCACGGCGCCCTGGGTGAAAACGCGCGCGTCACCCTGCTGGCTTCGGTCAGCGGCATCGCCGGCAACCGCGGTCAGGCCAACTATGCCGCCAGCAAGGCTGGGTTGATCGGCCTGGCCCAGGCCTGGGCGCCGCGCCTTGCCGAGCGTGGCGGCAGTATCAATGCGGTGGCCCCCGGGTTCATCGAAACCCACATGACCGCCGCCATGCCCATGGGCCTGCGCGAAGCCGGGCGACGTTTGAGTTCGCTGGGCCAGGGTGGCCGCCCGCAGGACGTCGCCGAGGCCATCGCCTGGCTCAGCCAGCCCGGCTCCGGGGCAATCAACGGCCAGGTACTGCGCGTTTGCGGCCAGGCCTTGATGGGGGCCTGAACATGAGCCGACACTGGCATGACCTGCACAGCCCGGCTTCGCGCGCCAGCCTGTACCTGCGCGCCGCCAGCAAGCGCAAGATCAGCGGTGAGCGCCTGCCGGGCGATGGCCTGCGCTGCCTCATCGGTGTCCAGCCGGGCAACCTGGCGGCCTACCGCCGGCTGTGCCATTTCGCCGACGATGGCCGGCTGCCGGCGAGCTACCCGCACGTGATGGCGTTCACCTTGCAGCTGCAGTTGATGACCGCCGACGACTTCCCCTTCCCGCTGCTAGGCCTGGTGCACCTGCACAACCGCATCGAAGTACTGCGCCCGCTCGGCGCTGTCGAAGCGCTGCGCTTTGCGGTGTATACGGACAACCTGCAACCCCACGCCAAGGGCGCCACCTTCGACCTGGTCAGCGAAGCCGAAGACGGCATCGGCCTGCTCTGGCGCGAGAGCAGCCGCATGCTGGTGCGTGGGCTCAAGCTCGAAAGCGAGGCAAATGAACCTGTCGAGGACCAACCGGCTGCGCTGCCGGAAGCGACCCGCTGGTACGCCGACCGGGATATCGGCCGGCGTTATGCCAAGGTCTGCGGGGATTACAACCCGATCCACCTCAGCGCCGCCAGTGCACGGCTGTTCGGCTTTCCCACGGCCATTGCCCATGGCATGTGGAGCAAAGCCATGGCCATGGCAGCCTTGCGCGGCCACCTGCCGTACAGCGGCTATGCCTTCGAGGTGGGGTTCCGCAAGCCGGTGCGGTTGCCGTCCGAGGTGGTGCTCAGTGCCAGTGAGGCGGGGCCGCAGGGTACGCTGCGGCTGGACGGGCATGGCGGCGTGCTGCATATGGTCGGGCGCTGGGAGCCCTTGTAGGCGCGGCCGGCCTTGGTGGAACACGCTTGCTTTGCATCGGGCCTGCGCTGAAGCTATGCGGCATTAGGAGACCCCGATGAACTTGCAAGAACTCACCCAACGCCTGCACCACATTCGCGACAATAACGACTGGCGCGGCTTCCACAGCCCGAAGAACCTGGCCATGGCCGCCAGCGTCGAAATGGCCGAGCTGGTGGAAATCTTCCAGTGGCTGAGCGAAGACCAGTCGCGCCAGCTGCCCGCCGACAAGCTGGCCCATGCCGGCCAGGAAATCGGTGACGTGGTGCTCTACCTGTTGCTGCTGTGCAGTGAGCTTGGCCTGGACATGGACCAGGTGGTGCGGGCCAAGCTGGCCGACAGCGAGAGGCGCTTCGCCCGATGAACGACCGTCACTTCGATGAGCTGGCCACCCGTTTTGCCGAAAAGATCTATGGCGGCGCCAAGGGCGCCATCCGCCTGGCCGTGCTCCAGGCCGACCTGGCCGAGGCCTTGCCCGACCGCCCCCTGCGCATCCTCGACATTGGCGCCGGGCTGGGCCACATGGCCTTGTGGCTGGCACAGCGCGGCCACCAGCTGACCCTGGCCGAACCCGCCGCGCCAATGCTCGATGGCGCCCGGGCACGCTTTGCCGAAGCAGGCCAGGCGGCCACCTTCATCCAGGCCCCTTGGCAAGACCTGCTTGGCCAGCTCACCGAACCCTACGACCTGGTACTGTGCCATGCCGTGCTCGAATGGCTGGCCGAGCCGGAAAGCATCCTGCCCGTGCTGCACCAGCTCACGGCCCCTTGCGGGTGGCTGTCGCTGGCTTTCTACAACCGTGACGCGCTGGTCTATCGGAACCTGCTCAAGGGCCATTTCCGCAAGTTGCGCAGCAACCGCCTGGAAGGTGAAAAGCAGAGCCTTACGCCACAAAAACCACTTGATCCGCGCCAGCTCAGGGCGCAACTTGATCCTCAGTGGCAGGTGCAAAGCGAAAGCGGCGTGCGGGTGTTCCACGACTACATGCCCAGGGAGTTCCAGGGCAAGGCCGAGTTGCTCGACCTGCTGGAAATGGAACTGGCCTATCGTCGCCACCCCAGCTTCGCCGGGCTTGGCCGCTACCTGCACTGGGTTTGCCGCCCGCGCTGACTGCCCCGTCGGAGGACTACATGCCGTACCGTCTGTTGTGCCTGGCGCTGCTGCCGCTTGCCCTGGCTGGCTGCCAGGGCAGCAACCCGTACGTGGCCAGCAGCCGCCCGTTACCCCCTGCCCCTGCCCAGGCGGCCACCACCTTCGATGCCAGTGCCTACCCGGCACCTGCGCGGGACTATGGGCATTACCGCAGTTGGAGCTGGCGCAACGGCCAGTTGCCCAGTGGCTCGGCGGATACCGACCCGGCGCAACTGGCCGATGCCGTCAGCGGCGCGCTCGACCAGCACGGCCTGCGCCCTGCCCGGGGTGGCCCCGGCGACTTGCTGGTGAGTGCTGACATACGCCTGGAAAAACGCGTGCGCCAGGTACGGGACTACGATGCCTACGACCCTTACTACGGCCCGTACCCCTACGGCGGTGTCGGCTATGGTGGTTACCGCAATGGTTATGGTGCCTATGCCAGCGTGCCCATCGTACGGACCTACGAAGTGCAGGTGATGGTGGTACGCATCGACCTGTACGACGCCCGCAACGGCCAGCCGGTATGGAGCGCCAGCGCCGAAAGCGGCAGCGACAAGGACTCGCCGCGAGAACGCGAAAGTGCCTTGCGCAACTCAGTGTACAAGGCGCTCAGCGGCTATCCTCCCAGTTAATGCCTAACGGAGAACCATCATGTTGCGCCGTCTCGTTCTACTGTCATTCGCGTTGCTGCTGGCCGCCTGCTCCAGCAATAACGTCCAGCAGGATTTCGACGCCAGCCGCGATTTTGCCGCCTACCGCAGCTGGGCCTGGCAGGAACCGGGCCTGCAGTATCGCCCTGACGACCCACGCATCAAGAGCGACCTGACCGAGCAGCGGATCCGCCAGGCGGTCGCCGACCAGCTGGACCAGCGCGGCCTGCGCCCGGTTCAAGCTGGCGCGCGGCCCGACCTGGGCGTGCGCGCCTACCTGATCGTCGAACAGCGCCAGCAACAGATCACCACCAACTACGGCGGTGGCTGGGGCGGCTACTGGGGTGGCTATTGGGGCGGGCCGATGTACAACGAAACCCGCAGCGTCGACTACAAGGTCGCCACTATCCAGATCGACCTGTTCGACGGGCGTGACGGCAAGCTGGTGTGGCGCGGCAGTGCCGAGCAGATCATGAACAACTACCCGCCAAGCCCGGAGGAACGTAACAGCGCCATCCAGAGCACGGTGGCCAAGGTGCTGGGCAACTATCCACCCGGCAGCAGGAAGTGATGCATGACCGGAGCGGGCAAGCAAGCGCCTGCAGGTCTATCTTCACTTAAGGAAACCTGACTGACCGGGTAGCTGTGTTCAACATTGGGAAAGGCGACCTGCCAATGCAAAGCATTGTTCTCCTGCTGTGGCTTGCCTTGTGCTCCGAACAGGATGTGCGTCAACGCCAGATCTCCAACCTGCTGACCTTGGGCGTGGCAACCTGCGCCCTGGTCTGGCTGTTCGCCACTGGCCACAGCTGGATCGGCGCCGAGGCCAGCGATGCCGGCTGGGCCCTGGCCATCGTCATGTTGCTGACCCTGCCCGGCTACATGCTCGGCCGTTTCGGCGCCGATGACGTCAAGTTGATGGGTGCCCTGGCCCTGGCCACCAGCCCGCACTACGTGCTCGGCACTTTCATCGGTGCCGGCGTCAGTGTGCTGGTGTGGTTGCTCACCCGCCGGCGCCTGTGGACCTTGCTCAACCCCAAGGTGAAAAAGCGTCTGCAGGCCCTGACCGAGGAAATGGGCGACAAACAGGCGTTCGTCCCCTATGTGCTCAGCGGTTTTCTTCTGACTGCTGTATGGATCCAATGAGCAATCTCTTGGTCCGATACCTGTACACAAGTTGTACAAATTCGCTCCCGACGTCTATTTTTACCTTGCCGCAGCGTCTGGCCCGGGAGCAGGACCGTACAAGAACAGGGAGTCGATTGTGTCCAGAGCATTCAGCGAAGTGAAAATATTGGTGGTCGATGACCAGCCCGTGATCGTCGAGCAACTGTGTGAGTTTCTCGAAACCCAGGGTTATCACTGCCTGCCAGCCCATTGCGCTGATGAAGCCATCGAACGCTATCAGGCCGACGCGGCCATAGGCCTGGTCATCTGTGACCTGCACATGCCTGGGCGAGACGGTGTCGACCTGGTCCGTGCCTTGAAGGCATTGGGCGAGCAACGTATTTTCGAAGCCATCATGCTCACCGGCCGTGCCGAAAAGCAGGACATCATCCGTGCGCTGCGCGAAGGTTTTGCCGACTACTACCAGAAGCCCATGGACTTCGATGAATTGCTGGAGGGGGTGCGCCGGCAGGAAGAGATCGTGCTGGAGCGCCAACGCAACTTCCGTAACCTGGGCGGGTTGAACCAACGCCTGCAAGAGCTGGCCGAATCGGTGGACGAGTTGTACCGGGACCTGGAAAAGGCCCGAGGCCAGGGTGTGCACCGGCGCGCCAACGATGTCGAAGAAAGCGAAGGCGAGCTGCCAGCGGCGTTCGAGAAGCTGTCACCGCGCCAGCTGGAAGTGGCGCGGCTGGTGAGCACCGGCAAGACCAATTACCAGATCGCCTGCGAACTGGGCATTACCGAAAATACCGTGAAACTGTATGTGTCACAGGTGCTGCGCCTGACCCACATGCACAACCGCACGCAGCTGGCGCTGGCGCTGACGCCCAGTTCATCACCGATACACCAGCGCTTCACCGCCCATTGAGGCCAGCGCTACTCGCTGACCTGGAACGCCACCCGCGCCGTCTCGCCGCTTTCATCCAGCGCGCTGATTTCGGCCTGGCCGACCTGCTGGAAGCGGACCAGCAAGCTGTCCTGGCCCTGGGTCTCGCCCAATGGCTGGCCGTTGAGGAACCACCAGCGCCGGCCGCCGCCCCCCAGCGCCGACACATGCAGCTGCAACGGCTCGCTGCTGGTCGCCGGACGACGCAGGTTGTCGCCTGGACGTACGCCCACGATCGACAGCGGTGGCGCACTGGCCGGCACCTGCGGCGGGCAGGCCGGGTCGATGGCCGGCAGGCGCGCCGCACGCCGCTCGGCACGAGGCAGCCAAGGTTCCAGCGGGGCCGGCCATAAAGCGATGTCGCGGGCTTGGGCGCCCGGGCAGCTAGCATCGACACGTAGCCCCTGGTCATTGACCCAGACGCTTTCACGCAGGCCCAGGCCGAGCGGCTGGTCGGCCGCCTGCAGGGTGGGCGGTGTAGTGCCGTTCAGCGTCCAGGCAAAGCGCTGACGTCGGCAATTCGGGTCCTGTTTGTTCAATGGCTGGCCCAGCGGCCAGCAGATCGCCGCCACGCCGACATTCGCCGGTACCCGCTCGACCGGTACATTGATGCCGCGCTGGCTGTCGCGGTTGCTCAGCAAGTCGTGCACCTGCAGCATCAGCGGTGCCGCCGAGGCCAGGCCGAACTGCCCGGGCACAGGCGTGCCGTCGGGGCGGCCGATCCACACACCGATCAGGTAGCGTGGGCCCACGCCGATCGACCAGGCATCGCGAAAGCCGTAACTGGTGCCGGTCTTCCAGGCCAGTTGCGGGCGTTGCACCAGCTCGGCATGCGGGTCGCGGTCGGGGCGCGCCTGCCCGCTGAGGATCCGCCGGATGATCCAGGCCGCCCCGGGTGACAGCAGGCGCCGTTCCAGCAACGGGTCCTGCGGTTGCAGGCGCACCCGCGCACTGTTGCCACCCCGTGCCAACGCGGCATAGCCACCCACCAGGTCTTCCAGGCGGCTGCCGGCACCGCCGAGGATCAACGACAGGTTGGGCTCGGCCAGGGGCGGCAAGGTCAGCGGCATGCCCGCCATGCGCAACTGCGCGGCGAAGCGTTTCGGGCCGTAGGCCTCGAGCAACTGCACAGCCGGCAGGTTGAGCGAAAGCGCCAATGCCGAACTGGCCGAGACCGGCCCGCTGAAGCCCATGGAGAAGTTGCCGGGGCGGTAGTCGCCATAGCGCCGCGGCACATCCTGCAGCAGCGACTCGGAATGGATCAGGCCTTCATCCAGCGCCATGCCATAGAGAAATGGCTTGAGCGTGGAGCCTGGCGAGCGCAGCGAGCGCACCATGTCGACATGCCCGAAACGGCGCTCGTCGGCGAGGTCGATCGAGCCCAGGTAGGCGCGTACCGCCATGGTCTGTGCCTCGACCACCAGGATGGCGGCGGAGGTCCGCTCCGGCAGCCGTGCGCGCCAGCCCAGCAGCAGGTCTTCGAGGCGCCGCTGCAACGCGGCGTCGAGCGTGGTGCGGATCAGCGGCGGGCTGTCGGCGCTGTTCAGGCGCCGCGCCAGCAGCGGCGCCAGGGCCGGCTCCTGGCGTGGCGCCAGCACCAGCGGCTCTTCGGTTGCTTCGCGGATTTGCCGCTCCGGCCATACCTGGTATTCGGCCAGGCGTTGCAGCACCTTGTCACGGGCGCGCTGGGCGCGTTCGGGGTGGCGGTCCGGGCGCAGGCGGCTGGGTGCCTGCGGCAGCACGGCCAGCAGCGCCGCTTCGGCCGGGGTCAGGTGCATGGGCGACTTGCCCAGATAGGCCCAGCTGGCCGCGGCAACGCCCTGCAGGGTGCCACCGAAGGGCGCGCGGTCGAGGTAGATCTGCAGGATCTCGCGTTTCGACAGATGCCACTCCAGCTGCGCGGTACGCCACAACTGGCGCAGCTTGCCGGCCAGGGTGCGGTCATGCGGGTCGAGCAGGCGTGCCACCTGCATCGACAGTGTGCTGCCGCCCGACACCACCCGCCCGCCGCGCAGGTTGAGCCAGGCGGCGCGGGCCAGGGCCAGCGGGTTGACCCCCGGGTGGCTATAGAACCAGCGGTCCTCGTAGGTCAGCAGCGCCTGCAGGTACAACGGCGAAACCTCGTCGGGGCTGACCGGGTAACGCCACACGCCGTCGGCATCGGCAAAGCGCCACAACGGCGTGCCGTCCTCGGCCAGCACCACCCGGGCCAGGTCATCGCCTGGCATGGGCAGCGGCCACAGGCGGTCGGCCAGCCACAACAGACCGAGCACCATCAGCATGCCAGGCACGGCAATGCGCAACAGCCTGCGCGCACGGCTACGCGGCCGCGTTAAGCTTGGCATCGGGAACCGACCTGGCCAGGTGATGGCCAAAGGCTGGGGAACGGTAACCTCGCCGATTCGTTCATCAGGAAGCAACTATGCATGTAGAAGGTTTTTTCGAGTGGCTGGGCCAGGCACTGGGCTCGTTGATCCGCTTCATCGTCGACATATTCAGCGGCTTGTTCAATCTGCTGGCCAATGCCGGTGGCAATTTCATCGATGGCCTGGCGCGCACCTTGGGCATGGACACCTCGTTGCTCAGCATTCTCGCCCTGATCATCGGGCTGATGCTGCTGTACTCGGCCATCCGTGCGTTCATGCGTGCCTCGATCATCCTCGGGATCATCTGGCTGGTATTGGGGCTATGGGTGATGAGCTGGGTGATTCATTGACTGATGCAGCGATCGTGTAGGAACGGCCTTGCGTCGCGATCGGCCGCGCAGCGGCCGCAAAACCTGGCGACGCGGCCTACCTGCCGTTCCGCGTACACAGGCAATCGGGCCGCGTTGCGGCCCTTTCGCGACAGGAGGCTGCTCGTACAGCAGACCGCCTCGCCCTAGCGGGCTCTGACGGTCATTTCCCCTTGCCCATCGCCCACGGCCTGCAGGTTAGGCCGGTACATCGACTCGACCTGCGGCGGTGGTACGCGGTAGGTACCCGGAGTGACCGCGCGCGCCAGGTACAGCAGGTGGGTAGTGCCGTAGCCATCGAGCTTGAGCGCGGCGACATAGCGGTCATCACGGTACTCCTGATGCACCAGGCTGGCGTTCTGCATCGAATCGCGCCATTCCTTCACCGCGCTGCTGGCGTTATCCAGGCTCGCGGCGCTCTGGGCCAGGTTCTGGTTTTCCAGCTCCAGGCCAGCCGGCAGCAAATCCACTACCAGCGCATCCGGCACCGGGTTGTCGGCCTTGAGCGCCAGGTGCACCAGCACCAGGTCGCCGCTGCGCAGGCTGTGCAGGTCCAGCGGCTGGCCGTTCATGCCCAGGTACTCACGGCGGACCTGCATGCCGTTGCCACCCGCTGGCTGTGCCTGGCGTGGGTAACCCGACAAGGTCAACTGCTGGTACAGGGTCTCGCTGCCCTGGTTCTGCACGGTCAGCGGCGAGGCCAGCAACGGGCCTTCCAGTTTCATGCCGGACTCGGCGTTGTTGAACTCACGCACCTCACCGGCGCTGTCCAGGCGTGCCTGCCACTGGCCTTCCGGCTTGCCCAGCAGACCACGGCCAGCCAGGAACAGTGCATTGCGTTCCTGGGTGGACAACCAGCGGTTGGCTGCCAGCTCGTCCGACAAGGCGAACAGGCGCTGGTCGACCTTGCTGCTGGCCATGTCGTTCTCCTGCAGCAGTGCCAGGATCAGCGCCTGGTCACGCAACGAACTGCCGTAATCGGCCATCCAGCCCTTGCTGCGGCTGATGGCCAGGCCAGCCTGCAAGGCCTGGTTGGCACGTGGCTTGTCGCCCATCTTCTCCAGTGCCACCGCCAGCTGCACCAGGGGCAGGCCGGAGCGGGCGTCGGCGCGGCGTTCGAACAGGCCGCGCAGGGCGCCCAACGGCGCCTGCTGGCTGCGCGCCAATACCAGTGCGGCATAGGCTTGCACGGCAAAGCGGGTGTGCTCGGCGTCGTCGCTGTAGTCGACTTCGATCAGGTTGCGCTCCTGCACATAACGCAGCAGACGTTCGCTGGCCTTCTTCAGTGCTTCGGCCGGCACCCCGTAGCCCTGGTCACGGGCACGCAGCAGGAAATCGGTGACGTAAGCGGTCAGCCAGTACTCTTCTTCGCTGTCCGAGCTCCACAGGCCGAAGCTGCCGTTGTAGCGCTGCATGCCCAGCAGGTGCTCGATGCCCATCTCGATCTTGCGCTTGCGCACATCTGCCGGTTCGCCCTTGATGCCCAGGCGCTTGAGACTGTCGGCATCCGCGTACAGCGACGGGTACAGGCCACTGGTGGTCTGCTCCAGGCAGCCGTAGGGGTAGGCTTCGAGGGCACGGATCTGCTCGCCCAGGTTCAGCGGTGGCCGGCTCGACAAGGCCAGGGTGGCTTCCAGGCCGGCAGGCTCGAAGGCGGCCAGGTCTGCTTCAGGCAGGCTCCACGGCTGGTCTTTCAAGGCCACCCGGTAATGCTTGAGCATCGCCGGGTAGGCCGGGCGCACGCCCAGCGTCCACTCACGCTCGAACGCGCCGGTCGACTCGTTCGGCAGTTGCAGGCCAGTGACCCGCACATGCACCTTGCCCTGGCCCAGGCCACCCTGGGCCTGTACCGGGATCATCAGCGTCGAGCGCTGGCCCTCGGCCAGGGTGATGTTCTGCTGGGCACTGGCCGCCAGGCTCAGCTGGCCTTCGGTAGTGATTTCAACGTTCAACTGCTGGGCGCGGCCGGACAGGTTGGCCAGGTCCAGCGCCAGGCTGGTGCGGTCGCCACCGGCGAGGAAGCGCGGCGCCGAAAGCTCGGCAATCAGTGGCGCGGCGACCACCGTCTTGCCTTCGGCCATGCCGAAGTGCTCCTCGGTCCAGGCCTGGGCCATCAGCCGCAGCTCGCCGTTGAAATCGGGGATATCGACCGTGGCCTGGCCCTCGCCCTTGTCGTCCAGGGTCACCGGCAGGCTCTGCTGGGCAACGATGGTCACGGTGGTATTGGGGCGCTTGCCACCCTTGGCCATCGCCGCGTCACCGCCAAATGCCAGGCTGGCCAGGCGGCCCTGGCCGGCTTCGATCAACTGGCCGTAGATATCCAGCTGGTCGGCACCATAGGCCTTGCGCCCGAACAGGCTGGCGAACGGGTCGGGGGTCTTGAAGTCGGTGATGTTGAGGATGCCCACGTCCACCGCCGACAACAGCACATGCACCTGCTTGGGGATACTGCCATCGGCGTTGGCGGCCTTGACCTTGACCGTCAGCGGCTGTTTCGGGCGCATCTTTTCCGGTGCCTGCAGGCTCACCGCCAGCTTGCGCTCGGCACGGTCCAGCGGCAGGTGCAGCACGCCCACCGCGCGTTTCGGCGTGGCATTGGCCTTGCGCTCACCGGGGCGAATCACCAGTGCGCTGATGTACAGGTCATGGCGGGCCCACTTCTCGTCCAGCTCCACGTCGAAGGTCTTGCCTTCGGCGGGCACGTCGATCTCCTGCCACCACAGCGGGCCGTCGCTGGACTCGATCATCAGGTAGCCACTGCCGGCTGCCGGCGGGGTAACGGTGACCTTGGCGGTGGCGCCGTCGGCATAGGATGGTTTGTCCAGTGCCAGCTTGACCTGGTCCGGGCGCACCGCGCCGCCTTCGGCGTTGTCCTGGGCACGGTAGCCAGCCCAGAAGCGCTCGCTGGACACCAGGCCGGTCTGCGGGTCTTCCACCTCGACGCGGTACGGGCCCCATTCAACCGGGAAGCTCAGCTTGGCGGTGGAGCCGGCCTTGACGCTGACGGTCTCTTCGCTCTGGGTGAGGAACTTCTCGTTGTAGGCATAGCTCCAGCCATCGCTCTGCGAGTAGTTCCAGTAATAGTCGCGGCGCTCGCGGATCAAGCGCACCTTGAGGGCTTCGGCGGCCAGCTTGTTGCCGTCGCGGTCGGCCACCAGGAACTCGAATTCCACCGGTGCGTCACTGTCGGTTTCCTCACCGTCGAACAGGCCACGCAGGCCTGGCAGGCGCTCGGCCGGCCAGATGGGTTGTTCCAGGCGCCGGGTAATCGGCCGGCCACCCGACTCCTGCAGGCTGGCCTGTACGGTCAGTTGCAGCGGCGAGCGGGCTTCAGCCCAACGGCTTTCGATTTCGACCACGGCCTTGCCGGCCTGGTCGAGGGTCACTTCGTCCAGCTCCAGGTCCTGGTTCAGCTCGGTTTCGGTGACCGAACCGAACTGGTAGCCAGGCAACGCAGGTACCGCCTCGCGCAGCGGGCGGACATAGGCCTGGCCGCTCAGGCGATTGCCGGCTGCCGGGGCGCCGTAGAGGTAACGCCCATTGACCCGGATACGCGCATTCTCGTCAGGCGACAGCGGTGTGCTGCTACCCTTGAGTTCCAGCGCCAGGCGCTCGGGCAGGAAGTCTTCGACAAGGAATTCATACACCTGCTTGCGCCCGCCGCCGAGGTCCAGCAACAGTTGCCAGCGGCCGGTCGGGGCCTCGGTAGCCAGTTGTAGCTGGTACTGGTAAAGGCCATTGCTGTCGGCCTCCCAGACGAACTTGCGGCTGACCTGCTCATCCGGCCGGCGCACTTCCACGCTCACCGGCTGAGCCTTGACCGGCTTGCCGTCCTGGTCACGCAGCAGGCCATTGAGCAGCACGGTTTCGCCCGGGCGGTACAGGTCGCGCGGGCCGAAGATGAAGAACTGCAGCGGGTTGGCCTGGGGCCCGGTGATATCGAACTCGGCCAGGTCCAGCGCCGCGGTATTCAGGCGCAACAGGGTGGTGTGCACGCCCTGGGTGGCGATCAGGGTGTCGGCCTTGGGCGTGATCGGCAGCTGGGCATGGCCATCGCCATCGGTGCTGGCCTGGGCCAGCAGCTTGCCCTTGTCGTCATGGATTTCCAGGTTGACGCCGCTCATCGCCTTGCCGCCTTCCAGGGCCTGGGCGAACACATCGAGGCGGTCGCGGTAACGGTGCGCGGACACGCCGATGTCGCTCAGGGTGAACAGCGTCGCCGGCTGCGAGTAGTCATAGGTGCCCGAGGCCCGCATCACCGCCAGGTATACGCCTGGCTCCTGCAACGGCTTGATGCCGGCGATCGGCAGCAGCACGGTCTCGCGGGTGTTGCGCGCGGGGTTGAGGTCGAAGCGGCCGCTGTAGACCAGCGCGGCCATGTCCAGGGTTTCCTTGGACTGGTAGTAGTACAGGCTGCTGTTACGCCCCCAGTTGGCCAGGAAGGTCGAGAGCATTTCCGGCTTGACCCGGAAGAACTCGACATCGACCTTGTCCACGTTCAGGGCAATCACCGGCAGGCCCTCGGCCAGACGCGTGGGCAACAGCGAACCGCGGCTGGCGAAGCCGATGGTCGGCTGCATGTCGCGGGTTTCCAGGCGGGTGATCGACTCTTCTTCCAGCTGCTTGCCGTTGACGGCCAGCAGGCCCTTGTCGACGGTCAGCACCAGCTTGCGCTGCGGCTCCAGGTGGCGCAGGCGCAGCTCCATCTGGTTGTCGGAGAGTTCCCAGGCGCCGTCGAGCTTGCCTTTGACGGTGTCGACCAGGTGCACCTTGGTAGCCAGGTCCTGCTTGGCATCCAGCGGCGCGGAGAAACTGATCGACAGCGTGGCAGCGCCATCGAGCTGCACTTCGGAGACATCCAGCACGGTAAGCTCGCGACCTTCGTAGCGCTTGGCGAGTACGGCCGGGTCTTCGCGTTGGGCTGCGGGGGCTGCGACGGGCGCGCTGGCCGCCGGTTTTTCGGCCGGTGCGGGTTTGTCCGATGTCGAAGAGTCACAGGCACTGAGCAAAGCCAGCGCACAGGCCAGCAACAATCCTTTGTTGAACATGGAGTAGAAACTCTTTGGCAGGGTGTACGTGAGGGCAGCAACTATAGCGCAAACGCAGGCGCAGTACCCTATGTTGCACGCGAGGTGTGACGGGGCGCGCGAATGGGTGGCACGGCCGTTACACTGTGGCCATCGTTGAAGCGGACCCTGATCGAGCAAGGATTCCAATGTCGCAACTGGCCACCGACTGGCAGCATCGTCCCACCCACAACAAGGTCTGGGCGCTGGCTGCGCCGATGATCCTGTCGAATATTTCCGTGCCGCTGGTCGCCCTGGTCGACAGCACCGTCATCGGCCACCTGCCCCATGCCCATCAGCTTGGCGCCGTGGCCGTGGGCGCCACGCTGTTCACCTTCATGGTCGGCCTGATGGGTTTCCTGCGCATGGGTTCCACCGGCTTCGCCGCCCAGGCGGCCGGGCGTGCCGACGGCGCGGCGCTGCGCCAGGTGCTGGTGCAGGGCCTGCTGCTGGCGGTGGCCTTTGCCCTGCTGATCGGCCTGTTCGCCCTGCCCTTCAGCCAGCTGGCGCTGCACGCCATGCAGCCAAGCGAGGCGTTGCAGCAATCCACCGAAGACTTCTTCCACACCCGCTTGCTCGGCCTGCCGGCAGCGCTGGCCAGTTATGCGCTGGTCGGCTGGTTCCTCGGCACACAGAACGCGCGGGCGCCGCTGGCGATTCTGCTGACCACCAACCTGCTGAACATCGCTCTCAACCTGTGGTTCGTGCTGGGCCTGAACTGGGGCGTGCTGGGCTCGGCACGGGCCTCGGTGATCGCCGAATGGAGCGCCGCGTTGCTCGGCCTTGCCCTGACCCGTCCGGCCCTGCGTGCCTATCCGGGGCAGATCGCCTGGGCAGCACTCAAGCGCTGGCAGGCCTGGCGGCCATTGCTGGCGGTGAACCGCGACATCTTCCTGCGCAGCCTGGCGCTGCAGCTGGTGTTCCTGCTGATCACCGTGCAGGGTGCGCGCCTGGGTGAGGCCACGGTGGCGGCCAATGCGCTGCTGCTCAACGGCTTGCTGCTCACTGCCTACGCTCTCGATGGCCTGGCCCACGCCGTGGAGGCGTTGTGCGGGCATGCCATCGGTGCGCGGGACCGGGATACCTTGCGCCGCTCGCTGGTGGTGGCCTGCGGTTGGTCGCTGATCATCAGCCTGGGGTTTGCCGGTGTGTTCCTGCTCGGCGGGCACCTGTTCATCGACTTGCAGACCGACATCGACAGCGTGCGGGCGGCGGCTTATCCGTACCTGCCGTACCTGGCATTGCTGCCGTTGATTGCGGTGTGGAGTTATCTGCTGGACGGGTTGTTCATTGGTGCGACCCGGGCGCGGGAGATGCGTAATGCGATGTTGCTGTCGGTGCTGATTGCGCTGCCCTTTGGGGTGGGCATGAGCGGGCTTGGCAACCATGGGTTGTGGTTGGCCTTTCTCGGATTCATGGCGTTGCGGGCGGTGACGCTGGGGTGGTTTGGGTGGAGATTGAATCTGCAAGGCAAGTGGGTGGCGGAGCAGGGAACCACAATATGATCCCGAAGATCAGCAATGGATCAAGGCAGCTATCAGATATGCGAAAACGTTCGGCTACTAAATGGCTGATAGCCGCCCTGCTTCTGCTCGCCTTCGGACAAGCCCTATGGATTTTCACCTCAGGCTCCAAACCTGTATTGACCAAGGTTGTTTCTGTCACGCCTATTGGCAAACACAGTGCAGTCTATGAAGTGCTAAGCAATGACGGCGGGGCGACGGTGCCGCTGGTTTATTTGTACTTTGTGGCTGAACAAGCCCAGCGAGATGAGCAGGTACTGCAGAATCTGAAGAGACTTGAACCTTTTCTGGTGACACGGCAATCTGGCGCGATAGAGCACGTGGAGGGTTTGAAAATAGCCGCCCGAACTCAGGATACGGTGTACAGCTATTCGAGCACATCGATTCTCAAAGAGGATGGTGCTGTGGTGCCAATCATTATCGAGCTCACGGCAAACGCTCGCTCAAAGTAGAAAAAAAGGGCCGCATAGCGGCCCCTCTTACAGTCAGGAAGACAGATAGGAGGAACGCGTCAGGCCAAGACGCAACGCATCCAGATACTGTGTCCGCTCACGCGCTGTGATCCTGGCACTGGCCACCTTGTCGCGGTAGTGAGTCATCAACTCCTCCGGCGACAGGTGCACATAGCGCAGCATGTCCTCGATGGTGTCGTGGGTCTCGATACCGGCGTGGTACACGCTGCCGTCGGCGTTCTGGTAGATGTTCACCGAGTCGGTGTCACCAAACAGGTTGTGCATGTCACCGAGGATTTCCTGGTAGGCGCCGACCAGGAACACGCCCAGCAGGTAGTCCTCACCCTCCTTCACCGCATGCACCGGCATGCTGGTCTCGATGCTCTGTTCGTCGACGTACTGGTTGATCTTGCCGTCGGAGTCGCAGGTAAGGTCTTGCAGCACGGCGCGGCGCATCGGCTCTTCGTCCAGGCGGTGCAGCGGGATGATCGGCAGTACCTGGCCGATGGCCCAGGTGTCCGGCAGGCTCTGGAACACCGAGAAGTTGCAGATGTACTTGTCGGCCAGCTTGTCGTTGAGTTCGTCCAGCACCTGGCGGTGCGAGCGCTGGCGGGCCTTCAGCGAGTTGTGCAGGCGGCGGCACACGGCGAAGTAGCATTGCTCGGCCAGGGCCTTTTCGGCCAGGCTGATCTTGCCATCGGCATACTGCGCGGCCACGTCACCCATGTAATGGGTTGCGCGCCAGTAGGTTTCGGTCACCATCTCGATGTCGGTCGGGCCAAGCAGGTCGGCCAGCCACTGCACGGTCTCGGGCAGGGATTCCTTGTTTTCGATGGTCGGCACGTCGTCGTTGTGTTTCTCGACATCGGTTACCTGGATCACCAGCATTGCGTGGTGCGCGGTCAGCGAGCGGCCACTCTCGGAGAAGATGTGCGGGTGCGGCAGGCCTTGCGCGTCGCAGAACTCCTTGAGCATGCCCACCACCACGCCGGCATAGTCGTCCATGTCGTAGTTGATCGAGCTGGCATTGCGCGAGTGGGTACCGTCGTAGTCCACGCCCAGGCCACCGCCGACGTCGATATGGTCCACCGGCAGGCCCAGTGCACGCAGCTCACCGTAGTAACGGATGGCTTCCTTGAAACCGTGCTGGTAGTCGGCCAGGTTGGCGATCTGCGAACCCATGTGGAAGTGCAGCAGGCGAATGCCCTGGTCCAGGCCGGCATCGCGGAAGCGCTGCACCACCGAGATCAGCTGGGCGGCGGACAAACCGAACTTGGACTTCTCGCCACCGGTGTCGGCCCACTTGCTCGAGGCCAGCGACGACAGGCGTACACGCAAGCCGACCTGTGGCTTGACCTTGAGCTCGGCGGCCTCGTCGATCACCAGGGCCACTTCCGACTCTTTCTCGATGACGATGAACACGTTGTGGCCAAGCTTCTGGCCCATCAGCGCCAGGCGGATGAACTCGCGGTCCTTGTAACCGTTGCAGACGATGGTGCCGCCCTTCGGCGCCAGCGCCAGCACCGCCAGCAGCTCGGGCTTGGAGCCGGCTTCCAGGCCGATGGAAACGTTTTGCGTGGCGATGATGTTTTCCACCACCGCTTCCTGCTGGTTGACCTTGATCGGGTACAGCGCGGTGTACTGGCTCTGGTATTCCAGGCGCGCGATGTTGGCATCGAAGGCGCCGGTCAGTTGGCGCACGCGGTCTTGCAGAATGTCGGGGAAGCGCACCAGCAATGGCAGCGACAGGCCACTTTGGCGCAGTTCGTCGACCTGTTCGAACAAGTCGATCGGTGCGCTTTGCGGGCCGTTGGGGCGCACTTCGACGCGCCCGGCTTCATTGATGGCGAAATAACCAGCGCCCCAATGGCGGATGCCATAAACACTGCGGCTGTCGGCCACGGTCCATTGGCTACCATCGTCTTTGCGTGTGCGTCGTACGGACATTCAAGTCCCCTATAGATAAGTCGAAGACACTGCCCCGCAAGGAGGCGGGCGCAGTGTAAAAGCCAAAAATGACGATTCATCCGTGCCCAAGGTAGACCCTGGCCACGGCAACGAGTTTAGAAAGCACTGGGCAAAAAAGCGCGTGGCCGCATCAGCCGCCGGACTTTTTCGCCTTGAAACCCTGCTTGATCAGTTCGCCGATCAACAGTTCGACATGGTCGCCCTGGATTTCGATGACCCCATCCTTCAGGGCGCCACCGGTACCGCAGCGGCGCTTGAGGGTAGAGGCTAGCTCCTTGAGCTGTTCGAGCGGCAGCGGCACGCCGCTGATGGTGGTCACGGTCTTGCCGCCGCGGCCTTTGCTTTCACGGCGCACACGGGCAATGCCATCCCCTTCGGGGACAGCCTGCTGCTTGCAGATACAGGCATCCACCGGCTGGCTGCAGTCGGGGCAATGCCGACCGGCGTCGGTGGAGTAAACAAGACCGCCAAGGGCGGCGAAGGAAGAAGCTTTCTTGGCCACTTTTGTTCCTCTGTGCTGAGGACAAAAACTGGTCGGCCCCAGGGGGTTGAGCCCGACCGCGAAGCCCCACTCTGGCAGGGGCGGCGCTACTGCCGCAAGACCTGCGGCAGCCCGAAAAGGGCGCGCAGTGTAACGATAAATGCGGCCGTTGCTAAGTACCGGATTGCGCCATTTTGCGAAAGTTTTGCGACCCCTTCGCGGGTAAACCCGCTCCCACAGGTACCGCGCAGGTTTCCCGACCTGTGAAATCCCTGTGGGAGCGGGTTTACCCGCGAAGGGGCCGGCATCGGCCACGCATCTATTTGAGGCTGGATTTATAGCGCTGCAACGCCGCCAGCGAGTCCGGGCAATACGGCTTTGCCCGGCGCTCCTGTTCGACCTGCTCCAGGCCGATGAAGCGCGCCTCGCTCACTTCCTCCGGCTGCAGCCGCAACGGCGCATCCGACACTGCCGAATACACCGCACACCACAAGCGGTTATCCGGCTGGTCAAAATAGAACCGCTCATGAAAGCGCAACTCGACGCCGGCGATCCCCAGCTCTTCGGCCAGCTCACGCGCCGCCGAATCGGCGTAGGCCTCCCCGGCCGTGACCATGCCGCCTGCCGCCACATCCCAGTAGCCCGGGTACAGCGCCTTGCTCAGGGTGCGCCGGTGCACGCACAGCTCGCCGGCGCTATTGAACAGCAGAATGAAGGTACACCGCCCGATCAGGCCGCGCTCGCGCAGCTCGGCACGCGGCAAGGCGCCCAGCACCTGGTCGGCTTCATCTACCCAGGTGACCAGCTCACGGTCGGAAGCCGCCCGGTGGGCGGCCTCGTCAAGGCTGATAGCCATCATCAACCCTGCGACAGCAGCTGACGCAGGTCGATCACTGCGGCGTTGGCCCGGGAAATGTAGTTGGCCATGACCAGCGAGTGGTTGGCCCACATGCCGAAGCCGCTGCCATTGAGCACCATCGGGCTCCACAGGGCTTCCTGCGAGGCTTCCAGCTCACGGATGATCTGCCGCACGCTGACCGTGGCGTTCTTCTTCGCCAGCACGTCGGCGAAGTCCACCTCGATCGCGCGCAGCAGGTGCGACAGCGCCCAGGCCTGGCCACGGGCCTCGTAGAACACGTTGTCGATCTGCAGCCACGGGGTTTCCACCAGTTCCTCGTCGACCTGCGGCGCCTGGCCGGCGACCACCGACTCGGTCTTCAGCGTGCTGTTGAGCTTGACCCGGCCGACACTCGCCGACAGGCGCTGCGACAGCGAGCCCAGGCGAGTGGCCACGTCACCCAGCCAGTTGTTCAGGTTGTCGGCACGGGTATAGAAGATCGCGCCCTTGTCGCCAGCCGCCAGACGGGTCTGGTAGCGGCTCAGCGACTTGATGCCTTCTTCGAACTCCGATTCGCTCGAGGGCAGGATCCAGCTCTTGTTGTCGAAGTTGAAGCGCGGCTCGGCCTTGGCCAGGTCGGCGTCTTCGGTGGACTGCGACTGCGAGCGGGCGAAGTCCTTGCGCAGGGCACGGGACAGGTCGCGCACCTGAACCAGCACGCCGTACTCCCAGCTGGGCATGTTGTCCATCCACAACCCTGGCGGGAAGCGGTCGTTGGAGATGTAGCCACCTGGCTTGTTCAGCAGGGTACCGGCCACGGTCTTGAGGGTTTCGAGGGTGGTGTAGCCCACCACCATCTGCTGGCCGGTACGCTCGGCGGCGGCCTGGGCGTTCTGCTGCACCGGGAACAGCGCCGGCTCCTGGCTCCAGTACCAGCCCAGGCCGATGCACACCAACAGGTACAACCCGATGAGGGTCCCCAGTGCACGGCTCCAGAGGCCGCCAAGGTAGCTACGAGCGGCGGCGCCACGGCCGTCGACACGCTCACGGGGCTCGGCTTGGGCCTCGCGGTTTTTCCAGTCCAGCATGGCTTTGTCCTTAATCAGTCACGACGGTTCAGGGGCTTGGACCACAGGCCTGTGCCAGGGTGCCACGGCAAGCCCGCGTCGCAGCACTATAAAGCAGACACCGCCTTACGCATAAGCGACCAGTCGGTCGGCAACTGAATATTCGTTCTGCCCGCTTTGTTGATGCACAGCACTCGCGCACCGGGAAAGAACTGCTAGCATAGAGCCATCATCGCCCCTGCACCTCCCACCCTACAAAGTAGCCAGGTCATGAGCCAAGCAGTCGAGCCGAGCCCGCAGTGCCCCGTCCAACAGCTGACGCGTAGCGGCCTGCGCAAGGATGACCCGCTTGGCCAACTGCTGCGCCCGCCGCTGCGCAAGCCGGTGTACATCCTGCTGCAGGACCACGAACGTGCCCAGCGCCTGGCCCAGCAACTGGAGTTCTTTGGCCTGGTGGTACAGGCGCTGGACAGCGCTGCGGCCTTTCACGCCTCGATCGAGGAATACCCACCCTCGGCCATCATCATGGATGTCGATTTCACCGGCGCCGGGCAGGGGCTGCTGCTGGCGGCCCAGGTGCAGCAAGGGCTGGCCCGGCACATTCCGCTGCTGTTCTTCAGCCACCACGAAACCGACACCCCGACCCGCCTGGCCGCCGTGCGCGCCGGCGCCCAGGACTTTCTCACCGGCACCCTGGAAGCCTCCAGCCTGCTGGAAAAGGTCGAGCGGCTGACCAATGCCGCCCCGCACGACCCTTTGCGCGTGCTGATCATCGACGACTCGCGCACCCAGGCCCTGTATACCGAGCGCGTGCTGGCCGGCGCCGGCATGCTCACCCGCAGCCTGACCGATCCAATCCGTACCATGGCCGAGCTGGCCGACTTCCAGCCCGACCTGATCATCCTCGACCTGTACATGCCCGCCTGCACCGGCCCCGAGCTGGCCAAGGTCATCCGCCACAGCGACCGCTATGTGAGCGTGCCGATCATCTACCTGTCTGCCGAGGACGACCTGGACAAGCAGCTGGATGCCATGAGTGAAGGCGGCGATGATTTCCTGACCAAGCCGTTTCGCTCACGCCAGCTGATCACCACCGTGCGCAACCGGGCCGCCCGTGCCCGGCACCTGAAATCGCGCATGGTGCGCGACAGCCTGACCGGGCTGTACAACCACACGCACATCCTGCAACTGCTGGAAGATTGCAGCTTCCGCGCCCGCCGTGAGCAACAACCGTTGAGCTTCGCCATGCTCGACATCGACCATTTCAAGAAGATCAACGACCGCCACGGCCACCCGATGGGCGACCGGGTGATCAAGAGCCTGGCCTTGTTCCTCAAGCAGCGCCTGCGCAAGACCGACTTCATTGGTCGCTATGGTGGTGAAGAGTTTGCCATCGTCATGCCCAATACCGCGCTGGACGCGGCGCACAAGGTACTGGACGAAATTCGCCGGCGCTTTGCCGAGATTCTCTACCCGGCCCAGCCGCAGGATCTACGGTGCACCTTCAGTGCCGGGGTGGTCCAGCTGGACGAGGGGCTGGATGCACTGACCATGGCCAGCGCGGCAGACGAGGCGCTGTACCGGGCCAAGCATGCCGGGCGTAATTGCGTGGTGCGGGTAGAGCCCTGAGTTGTTCATCGCCTGTACCGGCCTCTTCGCGGGCTGGCCCGCTCCCACAGGGATTACGCTGCATTCAGGTCTGGTAGATATCTTGTGGGAGCGGGCGAGCCCGGGAAGAGGCCAGTACAGGCAATACAGATACAGGCACAGTGCCACTTTTTTCTCTGGCACCAGCCCCTTTCGTCATCACTCCGTCACACAACCGCCATAACTTCAGCCACCGACTCTCCCCTCCCGCAGGAAGCTCGCGGCTATGCGCCTGAAGTGGCTGACCAATTTCAACACCCTGTTGCTGGTAACCGTGTGTATCGCCCTGGGCGCGACCCTGTGGTGGTCGCAACGGGCCCTGGAGCGCCCCTATCAATTGATGGAGCACTACCTGGGCCTGTCCCAGCAGTTCCAGCACCAGGCAGCCGGCAACATCCAGGCCTACCTGGCCAGCGGCGATGCCCTGCGCCACGCGGCGGCCATGGAAGCCAACCAGCAACTGCAAGCGGCGCTGGCCGAATGGCCCGACGAACTGGCCGGCAAACTGCGCCCCAGCCTGGACAGCCTGCAAGCCTTCACCACCGAGGAACTGCTGGCCGCCGGCAAGCTGGCAGGCGACCCACAGGCGTTGCTGCTGCAAGCCGAGCGGGAGCTGGGGGCCAACTTCGAACAGCTGGCCGGCTATGCTCGCGACAGCGGCAGCGCCGACGCCAACCGCTACCTGCTGCCCCTGCTGGACGCCACCGTGCACCTCGGTCGCCTGTCATTGGCACGGGGCAAGCTGGTCAGCAGCAGCCGCCCGGAACTGGCCGATGAAGTTGAACGTGAACTGCAGCTTATTCGCACCCAGGCCCAGATCATCGACAGCCTGCCGCTGCTTGGGGTAACCCGTGCTGCCGAATCCGGCGCCGACGACTTCGCCTCCATGATGGGCCTGGAGACCCAAGCCAGCGCCCAGCAGGAAGACGTCGCCATTGGCCTGAAGCGTGAGTTGCAAAGCCTGCTCAGCCGCTACCCGGCCGAACTGCAACGCACCCGCGACCAGATCGAGCGCCGAGCCGCCCTGGCCGCCAGCACCGGGCAGCGGCTGCAGGGGGTGCAGCAGGCCATTGCGGCGCTGGAGCCGGAGGTACGCAGCCAGCACGCGACGATCGCCGCCGAAGTGCGCATCATCCAGAGCCTGATGATTGCCCTGATCCTGCTGATCGCCCTGCTGATCGACACCCTGCAACGGCGCCTGGCGCGTACCCTGACCGGCCTGGCCCCGGCCCTGTCGCGCTGGGCCGAAGGCGACTTCGCCAAGGCCATCGCCCTAGGCAGGACCAACCGCGAACTGCACGACATCCAGGATTCGCTCAACCGCCTACGCCAGTATCTGGTTGAACTGGTCGGCACCATCCGCCACAACGCCGAACAGGTGGCTGGCAGCAGCCACGCCCTTGCCGGCATGAGCGCCGCTCTGCACGACGGCGCCGAACGCCAGGCGGGCGACACCGGGCAGATCCGCGATGCCCTGGGTGAGCTGGAAGCGACCATCCAGCAGGTGGCCGGTGATGCCAGCGCCGCCGCCGACGCCAGTCGCGATGCCGGCCGCGCGGTGGAACAGGGGCAGGCGGTGATTGGCCAGAGCCTTTCGGGCTTGCGCGAACTGGTCGATGAAGTGCAGGGCAATGCCCGCCTGATCGAGCAACTGGCGGAAGAGTCGGCCACGATCGGTGGCGTGCTGACGGTGATTCGCTCGATTGCCGAGCAGACCAACCTGCTGGCGCTGAACGCCGCAATCGAGGCGGCGCGCGCCGGCGAGATGGGCCGCGGTTTTGCCGTGGTGGCCGACGAGGTGCGTTCGCTGGCGCAGCGCACCACCGGCGCAACCGGCGAGATCCAGGCGCTGATCGACCGCCTGCAGCAGGCCGCCAGAAGTTCGGTGGCCGGGATGCGTGCGCAGCTCGAACACGCCGAGGCCACCGCCAGCCAGGCCCAGGCCGCGGACGGCGCGCTGGACGAGATCGTCTGCGCCATTCGCACCATTTCGGACACAGCGGTGCGGATTGCCGATGTCACGGCGCAGCAGAGTGGTGCCGTGAGCGAGATTCGCGACCACAGCGAGCGGATTCATGAGCTGGGTGAGGACAACCTGCAGCGCATTGGCGAGGGGCGCGAGCAAGGCGAGCAGCTGCTGAGTCTTGGTGGTGAACTGAACCGGGCGGTGCGGGCCTTCAGCGTCTAGGTTGGCCTGTACTGGCCTGTTCGCGGGTAAACCCGCTCCCACAGGGATAGCGTATGGCTTGAGGTCCATGCGCTCGAGGTGGGAGCGGGTTTACCCGCGAAGAGGCCGGCACAGGCAGCAAATCAGCCAGCGGCCATGTGTCGCCCCCGCCGTCAGCATGGCCCCAACCTGCAGCAACTCCGCTATCATGCCCGGCACGTTCGACCTCGCGAGTCCGCCATGCGCCGCCTGTTTTTCCTGCTGTTCCTGCTGCTGGCCAGCCCCGCCTTCGCCACGGGCCTGCTCGACAACCGCCCCAGCGCCACCCTCGGCGCCGCTTCGTTGTCCAACAACGCCGACTTCCTGCCGGTGCACGAAGCGTTCAAGCTCAACCTGGTCCAGGCCGATGGGCAGACCATCAAGCTGCGCTTCGTTGCCACCGATGGCTATTACCTGTACCGCCACCGCTTCCAGTTCCGTACGGAACCGGCCGACGTCGCCCTGGGCACACCGAACATTCCCAAGGGTGAAGCCAAGCACGATGAATTCTTCGGCGATGTCGAGGTATACCACGGCGTGCTCGACATCGAACTGCCGCGCAACGACCCACGCGCCTTTACCTTGCTGGTGGGCTACCAGGGTTGTGCCGACAAAGGCCTTTGCTACCCACCGGAAACCGCACGCCTGAGCATCGATGGCGAAGCCGGCGCGAGTACACCGGCCACCTCCGAACACGGCTGGAACTGGAAGTCGCTGCTGCTGTTCTTCCTTGCCGGGGTCGGCCTCACCTTCACGCCTTGCGTACTGCCCATGCTGCCTATCCTCTCCGGCGTGGTGCTGCGCGGCCAGGCCGGCGGCCTGCGCGGGCTGGCCCTGTCGCTGGCCTACGTGCTGCCGATGGCGGCCAGCTTCGCGGTACTCGGTGCCCTGATGGGCCTGTTCGGCGCCGGCCTGAACCTGCAGGCACGCCTGCAATCGGCCTGGGTGCTGGTGCCCTTCGCACTGTTTTTCGTGGTATTCGCCCTGGCCATGTTCGGCCTGTTCGAGCTGAAGTTGCCGCAGGCCCTCAACCAGCGCCTGAACAATGTCGCCGACCACACCCGCGGTGGCTCGCTGCTGGGCGCAGCGATTCTTGGCGTGCTCTCCAGCCTGCTGGTTTCGCCGTGCGTTTCAGCGCCCCTTGCTGGTGCGTTGTTGTATATCAGCGCCAGCGGCGACGCCCTGGGCGGCGCCCTCAAGCTGTTCGCCCTGGGCCTGGGCATGGGCGCACCGCTGCTGCTGGTGGCCACCGGCGGCGCGGCCTGGCTGCCGAAAAGCGGGCCGTGGCTGAACACCGTGAAAAATGCGATCGGCGTGCTGCTGCTGGGCCTGGCCATCGGCCTGCTCAGCCGTGTGCTGCCGGGCCCGTTGACCTTGCTGCTGGTGGGTTTCCTGGCGGCGGGGGTGGCACTGTTCCTCGGTGCCCTGGAGTTCGTGGTCAAGACCACGCGCCAGCGCCTGGCACAACTGCTCGGCCTGGCTTTGCTGGTGTACGCGCTGGCGTGCTGGTACGGCGCCCTCAGAGGCCAGGGCGACCCACTGCGTCCGTTGCCACCGTCCGCCGTGGTAAATACCGGCAATACCTCGGCAACAGCGGCGCAGGCCTGGCAGACCGTCACCACCCCTGCCGCCCTGGACGCAGCCCTGGCCCAGGCCAGGTCAGCCGGCCAACCGGTATTGCTGGACTGGTATGCCGACTGGTGCATCAGTTGCAAGGTGATCGAGCGCGAAGTGCTGACGGCCGCGCAGGTGCAGGCCCAACTGGCCGGTTTCAAGCTGCTGCGTTTCGATATCACTGAGAGCAATACCGAGCAACGTACCCTGCTCGACCGCTACCAGCTGTTCGGCCCCCCGGCCCTATTGTTTTTTGCTGCGAACGGCAGCGAAATCACCGCTGATCGGGTGATCGGTGAGATAAACACCGGTGAATTTGCGCAAATTCTTACACGCGTACGCAGCAAAGTCGGTCTATAACTTCCCGCGCGCGGTTAAAAAATCCCAAGACAGTGACCGGATCCAGCTATCCGGTCACATACTTCGCGCGAACCTCGGACATCGTGCTGCCTATTGCCGGGAACTGGACACTTGCGGTCGCTTTACGGCACACTCGCCGCGCTGTGTCGAATTGCCCTACAAATCCAAGGAATCGCAGATGGCAACGCTACTGGTGCTCCACGGCCCCAACCTCAACCTGCTCGGAACCCGCGAGCCTGGCCACTACGGCGCCGTGACCCTGGCCCAGATCAACCAGGACCTGGAGCAACGTGCCCGCGCCGCCGGCCATCATCTGCAATACCTGCAGAGCAATGCCGAGTACGAGCTGATCGACCGTATTCACGCCGCACGCAACGAGGGTGTGGACTTCATCCTGATCAATCCGGCTGCTTTCACGCACACAAGCGTTGCATTACGTGACGCGTTGCTTGCGGTGAGCATCCCATTCATCGAAGTGCACCTGTCCAACGTGCACAAACGCGAACCGTTCCGCCACCACTCCTACTTTTCCGATGTTGCCGTAGGGGTGATCTGCGGCCTGGGCGCCAGCGGTTATCGCCTGGCCCTGGAGTCTGCACTGGAACAACTGGCTGCCAACGCACAGCCCAAATGATGAAAACCCTGGCCTCGAGGGGCCAGGGTTCGAGAGAAACGTTTCAGATACGTTTTTTTGTATTTCGCCCCCTGACCGAACCTTTGGGAGTTGATGATTAATGGATATCCGTAAAGTCAAGAAACTGATCGAGCTGCTGGAAGAGTCTGGCATCGACGAGCTGGAGATCAAGGAAGGCGAAGAGTCAGTCCGTATCAGCCGCCACAGCAAGACCCCAGCCGCTCAGCAGTACTTCGCACCGGCCCCGGTAGCCGCTGCGCCTGCCGCTGCCCCGGTTGCCGCTGCTGCTGCCCCGGCCGCCGAAGCCGCTGCCGCTGCGCCAGCCCTGAAAGGCACCGTGATCCGCTCGCCGATGGTCGGTACCTTCTACCGCAAGCCTTCGCCAACCTCGCCAAACTTCGCTGAAGTGGGCCAGAGCGTGAAGAAAGGCGACACCCTGTGCATCGTCGAAGCCATGAAGATGATGAACCACATCGAAGCCGATGTTGGCGGTGTCATCGACGCCATCCTGGTAGAAGACGGCCAGCCGGTTGAGTTCGACCAGCCGCTGTTCACCATCGTTTGAATCGCGGAGAGCCAACGATGTCTGGGAAGCTCGAAAAAGTCCTGATCGCCAACCGCGGGGAAATTGCCCTGCGGATCCTGCGTGCCTGCAAAGAGCTGGGTATCAAGACCGTCGCCGTGCACTCCACTGCCGACCGTGAACTGATGCACCTGGGCCTGGCAGACGAGTCGGTCTGCATCGGCCCTGCATCGTCCAAGGATTCCTACCTGCATATCCCGGCGATCATCGCTGCCGCCGAAGTCACCGGCGCCACCGCGATCCACCCGGGCTACGGCTTCCTGGCGGAAAACGCCGACTTCGCCGAGCAGGTGGAAAAATCCGGTTTTGCCTTCATCGGCCCGAAAGCCGACACCATTCGCCTGATGGGCGACAAGGTTTCGGCCAAGGACGCGATGATCAAGTCGGGCGTACCGACCGTACCGGGCTCCGATGGCCCGCTGCCGGAAGACGAAGAAGTCGCCCTGGCGATTGCCCGTGACGTCGGCTACCCGGTGATCATCAAGGCCGCCGGTGGCGGCGGTGGTCGCGGCATGCGCGTGGTGCACAAGGAAGAGGACCTGATCGCCTCGGCCAAGCTCACCCGTACCGAAGCCGGCGCTGCCTTCGGCAACCCGATGGTCTACCTGGAGAAGTTCCTGACCAACCCACGCCACGTGGAAGTGCAGGTCCTGTCCGACGGCCAGGGCAACGCCGTGCACCTGGGCGACCGTGACTGCTCGCTGCAGCGCCGTCACCAGAAGGTACTGGAAGAAGCGCCAGCCCCGGGCATCGATGAAAAAGCCCGTCAGGAAGTGTTCAAGCGCTGTGTCGATGCGTGCATCGAGATCGGCTACCGTGGTGCCGGTACCTTCGAGTTCCTGTACGAGAACGGCCGCTTCTACTTCATCGAGATGAACACCCGTGTGCAGGTTGAGCACCCGGTGTCGGAGATGGTGACCGGTATCGACATCGTCAAGGAGATGCTCAGCATCGCCGCTGGCAACAAGCTGTCGTTCCGCCAGGAAGACGTGGTTATTCGTGGCCACGCGCTGGAATGCCGTATCAACGCCGAAGACCCGAAGAAGTTCATCCCGAGCCCTGGCAAGGTGAAGCACTTCCACGCCCCGGGTGGCAACGGCGTACGCGTCGATTCGCACCTGTACAGCGGTTACTCGGTTCCGCCGAACTACGACTCGCTGATCGGCAAGCTGATCACCTACGGCAAGGACCGCGACGAAGCCATGGCGCGCATGCGCAATGCCCTGGACGAGATCGTCGTCGACGGCATCAAGACCAACATCCCGCTGCACCGCGACCTGGTGCGTGATGAAGGTTTCTGCAAAGGCGGCGTCAACATTCACTACCTCGAGCACAAACTGGCCAACCAGGAGTGATCGTGTAGTGTGATGCAGCGAAACCCCGGACTTGTTCCGGGGTTTTTTATTGCCCGCCAGGGCCTTCGTCGCTGAGGCCCTGGCCCTTCATCCGCGGCATATCGATGCGATGTTCATGCACCCGCCGGTACAAGGTCGCCCGCGAAATTCCCAGTGCCCGCGCCGCATCGGCCGGCTTCCAGCGATGGCGGATCAGCGCATCCAGCAACAGCTGCCGGGCCGGGCAGGACACCACGCTGTCAGCGCAAGCGACCGCATCGCCGCGCACCTCTTGCGGCAAGTCCTGCAGTTGCACCTGCCCGCCTTCGCTCACTGCACAGGCATAACGCAGCACCTGCCGCAGCTGGCGCAGGTTACCCGGCCAGCGGTACAGCAACAGCGCCTGCAGGGCATCATCCGCCAGTACCACCTCGACCCCGCACGCCGCAGCTTCCTCAGCCAGCAGCTGGTGGATCAACCCCAGCCGGTCCTCGCGCTCTCGCAACGGTGGCAGCTCGAAGCGGGCATTGGCCAGGCGGAAGTAGAGGTCCTCACGGAAACGCCCCTCCTTGACCATCGCTGCCAGGTCACGATGGGTCGCGCAGATCACCTGGATGTCCACCCGCTCCCGCCGCGCAGCGCCCAGCGGTGCCACTTCGCCTTCGGCCAGTACGCGCAACAGGCGGGTCTGCAGGTTCACTGGCATGTCGCCAATCTCGTCGAGGAACAACGTGCCACCGTCGGCCTGCTGCAACAGCCCTTGCATGCCCTTGCTGGAAGCCCCGGTGAACGCCCCGGCGACATACCCGAACAGTTCGCTCTCGATCAGGCTTTCCGGAATGGCCGCGCAGTTGAGGGTGACGAACGGGCCGTCACGGCGCAGGCTCTGCTGGTGCAACTGGCGGGCGAACACCTCCTTGCCGGCCCCGGTCTCGCCCTGCACCAGCACCGCCAGGTTGCAGTCCTTGACCCGTGTGGCCAGGCGCAGGTGCTGCTCGATGCGGGCGTCCTGGGCCTGGCGCAAGGGCTGCGGGCGTGGGCGCTGCTGTGGCGCGCTGACCCGACCATACAGCCCACCCAGCCCCGGCAGGCGCTGGGCCGATGCGCCATGGACCCGGCGCAACTGGTCGATGTCGAACAACTCGCCAATGTGCTCGGGCAACCGCCCCAGGCGCTGCACCAGGCGTTGCCGCGCCAGGCTGTTGATGGCCTGCAGGCGGCCATCGGCATCCCAGGCCAGCAGGTAGTCGGGCTGGCTTTCCACATAGCCCGGCGTGCCATGGGCGCGCATCACCCAATGGCCCTGGGCACTGTGCATGAAGAAGGCGTTTTCGATCTCGCGCGCGGTCTGCTCGACCAACTGGCGGATCAGGTGCTGGCTGCGGCGGTCGTCCGGTGACTGCAAGGCCGACACATCGACCACGCCCAGCAGCTCGCCCAGCGGGTCGAATACCGGCGCCGCGGTGCAGGTGAGGCCGATGAACGCAGCGCGGAAATGGTCACGCTTGTGCACCGTGACCGGCGCCTTGCTGGTGAGCACCGCCGCCACCCCGCAGGTGCCCTCCTCGCCCTCGGACCAGCAAGTGCCCAGGTACAACCCGGCCTTGCGGCAGTCGTTGCGGATGGCCGACTCGACCCGGTAGTCGATGGTGCGCCCCTGGGCGTCGGTGAGCAGTACGCAGTAATCGGCCCCACGCACCCGCTCATGCAGGCGCGCAACGGCATCGCTGGCGATGCGCAGGAACAGCTCGGCCCGTTCGCGGCACTCGTTGAGCAGGCTCTGGGAAAGAATACGCGGCCCCTGCTGGGAAGCGGGGTCGAGACGGTACAGCTCCATGGAACGGCGCCATGAATCGAGGATCAGCGGTGGCACCGGCGCCTGCGGCAGGCGATCGGCATTCTTCAGTACCCTGCTGACGCAATCGACATGGGCTCGGGAGTTCGCGGCAAGCATTCAGGCCCTCCGGTTCTCGTTGCTGTTTTTATCGTTGTCCGGCCATTAAGCGCCTCCGGGCATGCCCCGACAAGCACTGAGTGATTACCGGCCGGCCTGAGACGCAGCGTCTCAGCGTCTCGGCCGGGCCATTGCGCGGCTGGCACCCGGCGTCTCGCCGGCGCGGCCATGCACGCCGGCCTTGGCGCGACGAAACCGCTCTGGTCCGGCCATTCCAGGCAAGCTCAAGAAAACTGGCACCGCGCTTGCTCCGGCACTGGCAAACAAGAAACGAGGTGCGCCATGCCGCTACCCGCCCCGACTGTCGGGATCATTGCCAACCCTGCCTCTGGCCGCGACCTGCGCCGCCTGACTGCCAATGCCGGGCTCTATTCGAGTACCGACAAGGCCTCGGCGATCCAGCGCCTGCTCGCCGCCTTCGGTGCCACCGGTATCGGCCAGGTGCTGCTGCCCAGCGACATGACCGGCATCGCCGCTGCCGTGCTCAAGGCCAGCCAGGGCCCGGTCGCCCTTGACCAGCACTGGCCCACCCTCGAGATCCTCGACCTGCCGCTGACCCAGACCGTTGCCGATACCCGTCTGGCCACCCGACACATGGTCGACCGCGGCGTAGCGATGATCGCCGTGCTCGGCGGCGATGGCACGCACAAGGCGGTCGCTGCCGAAGCCGGCGACGTGCCGCTGCTGACCCTGTCCACCGGCACCAACAATGCCTTCCCCGAGCTGCGCGAAGCCACCAGTGCCGGCCTGGCCGGCGGCCTGCTCGCCAGCGGCCGGGTGCCCGCCAGCATCGGCCTGCGCCGCAACAAGCGCCTGCTGGTGAAAGTACCCGAACAACAGCTTGCCGAATGGGCCCTGGTGGAGGTGGCGGTATCGCCCCAGCGTTTCATCGGCGCGCGCGCGCTCAGCCGCAGCGAAGACCTGAGCGAAGTGTTCGCCTGTTTCGCCGAGCCGCATGCCATCGGCCTCTCGGCGCTGTGTGGCCTGTGGTGCCCGGTTTCCCGCCGGGACCCGCACGGCGCCTGGGTCCGCCTGAACCCCGGTGCCGACCAGGCCCTGCTGGCACCGTTGGCGCCCGGCCTGCTGCAAGGCTGTGGCATCACCGCCAGCGGCACCCTGACGCCCGGTGTTGCCCACCGCCTGAGCCTGGCCAGCGGCACCCTGGCCCTGGACGGCGAGCGCGAGATCGAATTCGCCGAGCACGACAGCCCCACCATCACCCTCGACCACCAAGGCCCATTGAGCGTGGACGTCGAGGCGGTACTGGCGCACGCCGCCCGCCATCACCTGCTGGCGGTGCCCCGTGGCCACCGGCTGCACCCTGCAAACCCGTGTTGAGACAACCCCGGAGAACAACAAGATGTCCAATCAACTCAGTACCGAACAACTGCTGCATGCCTATGAAGTGATGCGCACCATCCGTGCCTTCGAAGAACGCCTGCACGTCGAGTTCGCCACCGGCGAAATCCCTGGCTTCGTGCACCTGTATGCCGGCGAAGAGGCGTCCGCCGCCGGGGTCATGGCCCACCTGCGCGACAGCGATTGCATCGCCTCGACCCACCGCGGCCACGGCCACTGCATCGCCAAGGGCGTGGACGTGTACGGCATGATGGCCGAGATCTACGGCAAGAAGACCGGCGTGTGCGGCGGCAAGGGCGGCTCGATGCACATCGCCGACCTGGAAAAAGGCATGCTTGGCGCCAACGGCATCGTCGGTGCCGGCGCACCGCTGGTGGCCGGGGCGGCGCTGGCGGCCAAGATCAAGGGCCGCGACGATGTCTCGGTGGCCTTCTTCGGTGATGGCGCTTCCAACGAAGGTGCGGTGTTCGAGGCCATGAACATGGCGTCGATCATGAACCTGCCATGCATCTTCGTGGCCGAGAACAACGGCTACGCCGAAGCCACCGCCTCCAACTGGTCGGTGGCCTGCGACCATATTGCCGACCGCGCCGCCGGCTTCGGCATGCCCGGTGTCACCATCGACGGTTTTGACTTCTTCGCCGTGTACGAGGCCGCCGGTGCTGCCGTGGAGCGCGCCCGTTCCGGGCAAGGCCCGTCGTTGATCGAGGTCAAGCTCAGCCGTTACTACGGCCACTTCGAGGGCGATGCGCAAACCTATCGCGCCCCCGATGAGGTGAAAAACCTGCGCGAAACCCGCGACTGCCTCATGCAGTTCCGCAACAAGACCACCCGTGCCGGCCTGCTCACGGCCGCGCAACTGGACGCCATCGACGCCCGCGTCGAGGACCTGATCGAAGACGCCGTGCGCCGCGCCAAGTCCGATCCCAAGCCACAGCCCGCCGACCTGCTCAGCGACGTCTACGTCGCCTACCCCTGAGCTGCGGATTACAAGAAC
This sequence comes from Pseudomonas sp. SMV7, assembly GCF_052041995.1. Classification (NCBI taxonomy): domain Bacteria; kingdom Pseudomonadati; phylum Pseudomonadota; class Gammaproteobacteria; order Pseudomonadales; family Pseudomonadaceae; genus Pseudomonas; species Pseudomonas sp. SMV7. The sequence goes on from NZ_JBKGGT010000012.1 coordinate 50,970, forward strand.
AACAGGAGAACCACCATGGCAAGAAAGATCAGCTACCAGCAGGCCATCAACGAAGCCCTGGCCCAGGAAATGCGCCGCGATGACAGCGTGTTCATCATTGGCGAAGACGTGGCCGGCGGTGCCGGCGCACCGGGCGAGGACGACGCCTGGGGTGGCGTGCTGGGCGTGACCAAGGGCCTGTATCACCAGTTCCCGGGGCGCGTGCTCGACGCCCCGCTGTCGGAAATCGGCTACGTCGGTGCCGCCGTCGGCGCCGCCACCCAGGGCCTGCGCCCGGTGTGCGAACTGATGTTCGTCGACTTCGCCGGCTGCTGCCTGGACCAGATCCTCAACCAGGCGGCCAAGTTCCGCTACATGTTCGGCGGCAAGGCAGTCACCCCGTTGGTGATGCGCACCATGTACGGTGCCGGCCTGCGCGCGGCGGCCCAGCACTCGCAGATGCTCACCTCGCTGTGGACCCACATCCCTGGCCTGAAGGTGGTGTGCCCGTCCTCGCCATACGATGCCAAGGGCCTGCTGATCCAGGCGATCCGCGACAACGACCCGGTGATCTTCTGCGAGCACAAGCTGCTCTACGGCATGCAGGGCGAGGTGCCCGAAGAGGTGTATACCGTGCCGTTCGGTGAGGCCAACTTCCTGCGCGATGGCGACGACGTGACCCTGGTCACCTATGGCCGCATGGTGCACGTGGCGCTGGAAGCCGCCAACAACCTGGCCCGCCAGGGCATCGACTGCGAGGTGCTGGACCTGCGCACCACCAGCCCGCTGGACGAAGACAGCATTCTGGAAAGCGTGGAAAAGACCGGCCGCCTGGTGGTGATCGACGAAGCCAACCCGCGCTGCTCCATGGCCACCGACATCAGCGCCCTGGTCGCGCAGAAGGCCTTCGCCGCGCTCAAGGGGCCGATCGAAATGGTCACCGCGCCGCACACCCCCGTGCCGTTCTCCGACGCCCTGGAAGACCTGTACATCCCTGACGCGGCGAAGATCGAGGCCGCCGTGCGCAAAGTGATCGAAGCTGCAAGGAGTGCCGCATGAGCCAGATCCATACCCTGACCATGCCCAAGTGGGGCCTGTCGATGACCGAAGGCCGGGTGGACGCCTGGCTCAAGCAGGAAGGTGACGCGATCAACAAGGGTGACGAGGTGCTGGACGTCGAGACCGACAAGATCAGCAGCAGCGTCGAGGCCCCGTTCAGCGGCGTGCTGCGCCGCCAGGTGGCCAGGCCCGATGAAACCCTGCCGGTCGGTGCGCTGCTGGCGGTGGTGGTGGAAGGCGAAGCCGAGGAAGCCGAGATCGATGCGGTGGTGCAACGCTTCCAGGCCGAGTTCGTCGCCGACGGTGGCGCCGAGCAAGCCCAGGGCCCGGCTCCGCAGAAGGCAGAAGTGGCTGGCCGGCAACTGCGCTGGTTCGAGCTGGGTGAAGGCGGCACACCGCTGGTGCTGGTGCATGGCTTCGGTGGCGACCTCAACAACTGGCTGTTCAACCACCCGGCGCTGGCTGCCGAGCGCCGGGTAATCGCCCTCGACCTGCCAGGGCATGGCGAGTCGGCCAAGGCGCTGCAACGCGGCGACCTGGATGAGCTGAGCGAAACCGTGCTGGCCCTGCTCGACCACCTGGACATCGCCAAGGCCCACCTGGCCGGCCACTCCATGGGTGGCGCGGTCAGCCTGAACGTCGCGCGCCTGGCACCGCAGCGGGTCGCCAGCCTGAGCCTGCTGGCCAGTGCCGGCCTGGGCGAAGCGATCAACGGCCAGTACCTGCAAGGCTTCGTCGCCGCCGCCAACCGCAACGCGCTGAAGCCGCAGATGGTGCAGCTGTTTGCCGACCCGGCGCTGGTCACCCGCCAGATGCTCGACGACATGCTCAAGTTCAAGCGCCTGGAAGGGGTGGACCAGGCCCTGCAGCAGCTGGCGGCGGCGCTCGCTGACGGCGACCGCCAGCGCCACGACCTGCGCGGGGTGCTGGGGCAGCATCCGGCCCTGGTGGTGTGGGGCGGCAAGGACGCGATCATCCCGGCCAGCCATGCCGAAGGGCTGGAAGCCGAAGTGCTGGTGCTGCCGGAAGCCGGCCACATGGTGCAGATGGAGGCGGCCGAACAGGTCAACCAGCAACTGCTCGCGTTCCTGCGCAAGCACTGAGCCCTTTCCGTGAGCCTGGAGACAGACACAATGAACGACCTGAGCCACACCCACATGCGCGCGGCCGTCTGGCATGGCCGCAACGATATCCGCGTCGAACAGGTACCCCTGCCGGCCGACCCGGCACCCGGTTGGGTGCAGATCAAGGTGGACTGGTGCGGCATCTGCGGCTCCGACCTGCACGAGTACGTCGCCGGCCCGGTGTTCATCCCGGTCGAGGCACCGCACCCACTCACCGGCATCCAGGGCCAGTGCATCCTCGGCCACGAGTTCTGCGGCCAGATCGCCAAGCTGGGCGAAGGCGTGCAAGGCTTCGCCGTCGGTGACCCAGTGGCGGCGGACGCCTGCCAGCATTGCGGTACCTGCTACTACTGCACCCATGGCCTGTACAACATCTGCGAACGCCTGGCCTTCACCGGCCTGATGAACAACGGCGCCTTTGCCGAGCGGGTCAACGTCCCGGCCAACTTGCTGTACCGGCTACCGCAGGGTTTCCCGGCCGAAGCCGGGGCGCTGATCGAGCCGCTGGCGGTGGGCATGCATGCGGTGAAAAAGGCCGGCAGCCTGCTGGGCCAGACGGTGGTGGTGGTCGGCGCCGGCACCATCGGCCTGTGCACCATCATGTGCGCCAGGGCGGCCGGTGCAGCGCAGGTGATCGCCCTGGAAATGTCTTCGGCGCGCAAGGCCAAGGCCAAGGAAGTCGGTGCCAGCGTGGTGCTCGACCCCAGCCAGTGCGACGCCCTGGCGGAGATCCGCGCACTGACCGCCGGGCTGGGTGCGGATGTGAGTTTCGAGTGCATCGGCAACAAGCACACCGCCAAGCTGGCCATCGACACCATCCGCAAGGCCGGCAAATGCGTGATGGTGGGCATCTTCGAAGAGCCCAGCGAGTTCAACTTCTTCGAGCTGGTGTCCACCGAGAAGCAGGTGCTGGGGGCGCTGGCCTACAACGGCGAATTCGCTGATGTGATTGCCTTCATCGCCGACGGCAGGCTGGACATCCGCCCGCTGGTAACCGGGCGGATCGGGCTGGAGCAGATCGTCGAGCTGGGCTTCGAGGAGTTGGTGAACAACAAGGAGGAGAACGTGAAGATCATCGTTTCGCCGGGCCTGCGCTGATTGCACATCAAAGGCAACACGAAAACTGTGGGAGCGGGCGTGCCCGCGAAGTAGGCGACTCGGTGGATGGCACCGGCTTCGCCGGTGTTCGCGGGCGCGCCCGCTCCCACAGATAACGTGCAAGGCTCAAGGGATGTAATACATTTCCGAACCTGAAACCAAATGCTTCAGCCTGGACCATCTCGCGAATTATCCTACGAGCCTGTCGGAAGTCGCTCCATTGTCGGGGAAACATCTCAGGGATACCGTCTCGGGGTCGCCATATTTGGTGGCCGGGTGTGAGAAACCCGAAAACACGACTTACGGCAGTACGTTATGGCAGCCATACGCAGGCAGGCTTCGGTCAGGCCGAGTGCTCGTGCCTCGGATTTCTCACCCTCGTACGGCTGGCGCCTTTATCCCGTGAGAAAGGATGAGGTGGTTGCTTACAGCAAACCACACGAGACCTGATCATGAAAAAAATCGTCCCCGATCCACCCAGAATCCTGACTTCCCGCCCCTTCTACACCATAAACCACGACATGCCCTCGCTCGACGCTGTGATCCACGCGCTGCAATTGATGACTGGCATCGAAGACACCCTGGATGAGTACATCTGCGCCAATGTCGGTGAGCCAGGCATCAACATGCTGGTCAATGCGGCCCATCACGTGCAGATGACCAAGGCACTGGCCGAGTTGCTGTTACATCGACAGACCGGCGATATCACCTGGCATTGAGCCGAGTCGACCGGCGCTGGGGCCATGACAGGCAATACAGTGCCGTTGGCCCCACGGAGGAATGCCCCAGCTCATGCGCTCGCTGTTTCAGGATCCCATTCTGCGGCATACTCGGCAGACCTATTGCCCGGTCTTCGCCATGCGTCTACTGCTCCCCCTCTCCCTGGTCCTGCTACTCGCCGCCTGTGGCGATGGCGAATCGCTGCTACCCCCCGACGCGCGCTTGCCTGACGGCGGACGCTACCGGGGGCAGGTAGTCGATGGCCTGCTGCAAGGCGAGGGCCGTATCGACTACCCCAACGGCAGCTGGTACGCCGGCGGCTTCAAGGACGGCCAATGGCATGGCCAGGGCGAATGGCACGGCCAGAATGGCGAGGTCTACCGTGGCCAGTTCGCCGCCGGGCTGTTCCAGGGGCTGGGCGAGCTGACTACCCCGGGCAGCCACTATTCCGGCACCTTCCGCCAGGGCCGGCGCGACGGCGAAGGCACGCTCAAGCAGGCCGACCAGACCTACCGCGGCCAGTTCAAGGACGACCTGTACGACGGCGCCGGCGAACTGGAACTGGCCGACGGCAGCCGCTACCAGGGCCTGTTCGCCAAAGGCAAGCCCAATGGCGCGGGGGTGCGCAGCGATGCCAGCGGCAACCAGTTCAGCGGCCGCTTCGTCAACGGCCTGCTGCAAGGCGCCGGCACCTACGACAGCGTCGACGGCGAGCAATACATCGGCGAATTCAAGGACAACCGCCTGGAAGGCCGTGGCCGCTACGAAAATGCCGATGGCGATGTGTGGATCGGCCAGTTCAAGGATGGCGTACTGGTCGGCGAAGGCGAACTGCTGGGCAGCGATGGCAGCCACTACAAGGGCACTTTCAGCGAGTGGCGCCTGTCAGGCCAGGGCAGCCTGCAACTGGCCGATGGCAGCAAGTACATCGGCGGCTTCCTCGACGATGCCTACCATGGGCAGGGTCGGCTGATCCTGCCCAGCGGCAAGGTGCTGAGCGGCACCTGGGCCAACGGGGTACGTGTGCGCGACCAGAATGGCAAGCTGCTGCCCGACCCGCTGGACCTGGCCTTGCTCAACCAGGGTCGGCTGCTGGAACAGGCGCTGGCCCGTGTGCCACCCTCGGCGCCGTCTGTCCAGCTGTACAGCCTGGTAGTGGCCGGCGATGGCCAGCAGAGCGTGTTCCTGCGTGAAGCCGACTACGTCAGCAACATGCTCAAGGTACGTTTCGGGGCTTCGGGCCAGGTCACCCTGGTCAACCACCGCGACCAGATGGCCAGCCGCCCCATGGCCACCCGCGAGAACCTCACCCGTGCCGCCCGCACCCTGGCCGAGCGCAGCGGCCCCGAGGACCTGGTGTTCATCTACCTCACCAGCCACGGCAGCCAGGACCACCAACTGGTGCTCGACCAGCCACGCCTGCAACTGGCCGACCTGTCCGCCGACGAGCTGGCCAGCGCCCTGGCACCGCTGAAGAACCGCGACAAAGTGATTGTCATATCCGCCTGCTATTCAGGGGGCTACATCGCCCCGCTCAAGGATGAACGCACCCTCATCATGACGGCCGCGCGAGCCGACCGGGTGTCCTTCGGCTGCTCGGAAGAAGCGGATTTCACCTACTTTGGCGACGCGTTGTTCGCCGAGGCGCTGAACCAGACCGACGACCTGAAACAGGCGTTTGAACTGGCCCGCAACAGTGTTGCCGAAAGAGAACAAAGGGAAGGTTTCGAGGCCTCCGAACCGCAGCTGTGGGCACCGCCGGCGGTACTCGCACGCTGGCAGCAGCTGCGTCGGCAACAGGCCGAAGAAGCATTGCGTAACGCCGCCCAGGCCAACGTGGGGGAACAGGCAGAAACGCCTGGCAGCCACTAAGCTTGTGTGTAACAAGGGAGAGACATCATGTATTTGACGCCTCAGCATGTCCTGCTTGCCGGTGCCACGGGTCTGACAGGTGAGCACCTGCTCGACCGCCTGCTCAACGAGCCCACCATCACCCGCGTACTGGCACCAACCCGCCGGCCACTGGCCGAGCACCCGCACCTGGAAAACCCGGTAGGCGACCCGGCGATGTTTCTTCCGCAGCTGGCCGGGCGCGTGGATATCGCTTTCTGCTGCCTGGGCACCACGTTGAAGCAGGCCGGCTCCGAATCGGCCTTCCGTGCGGTCGACCTGGACATGGTGCTGGCCTTCAGCAAGCGTGCCCGGGAGATGGGCGCGCGGCACCTGCTGGTAGTCAGTGCGCTGGGGGCCGACCCGAAATCGTCGATTTTCTACAACCGGGTCAAAGGCGAGATGGAAGAGGCGCTCAAGGCCCAGGACTGGCCGCAGCTGACCATCGTGCGGCCATCATTGCTGCTGGGCGAGCGGATCGAGCCGCGGCTGGGCGAGCAGTTGATTTCGCCGTTCTCCAGGCTGATACCCGGGAAGTATCGGGGTATCGAGGCCTGCACCCTGGCGCGGGCGTTGTGGCGCCTGGCCCTGGAAGAAGAGGACGGGGTGCGGATTGTGGAGTCGGATGAACTGCGCAGGCTGGGCAAATAATCACCCTGCAGCTGCGCGGTACCATTGTGGGAGCGGCCTTGTGTCGCGATGGGCTGCAAAGCAGCCCTGAGGTTCCAGCGCAGATGCACAAATTGCTGGGGCCGCTTCGCGGCCCATCGCGACACAAGGCCGCTCCCACAGGGGCCGGTGTTGCCTAGAGCCCGCCGGTGGCCTGAAAGCCCACCCCTGCCGCGGTCAGCAACGACAACGGCAGCAGCAGGGTATCGAGCAGCATGCTCCCGGGCAGGTCCAGCCCCGGATACGCCGGGGCATCAGCCCCGTAATGATCGCGCGGGCAACAGCCGCCATTCATGACATATAAATCCAACCGGGTACCGGCATATACCACCGGCGCCCCAGGCTTGTTGGCATCCAGCGTCCGCACCGTGGCGCAGCCACTCAGCAACCCCAGCGTCAGCACGCCGCACACCAGGCGTTTCAATCATCCACTCCGTAGTGGTGCTCGCCCCAACGCGGCAACATGTCCTGGGGAATGTCCAGCAGGTTGAGAATGCGCGCCACGACAAAGTCGACCAGGTCGTCGATGGTCTGTGGCTGGTGATAGAAGCCTGGCGCGGCCGGCAGGATGATTGCGCCCATCTGCGACAGCTTGAGCATGTTCTCCAGGTGAATGGTGGAGAACGGCGCCTCGCGCGGCACCAGGATCAGCTGACGACGCTCCTTGAGGGTAACGTCGGCAGCACGCTCGATCAGGTTGTTGCAGGCACCGGTGGCAATCGCCGACAGGGTGCCGGTGGAACAGGGTACCACCACCATCGCCGCTGGCGCGCCGGAGCCCGAGGCTACCGGCGACATCCAGTCTTCCTTGCCATATACCCGGATCTGCCCGTCGGCGGCACCGGTGTATTCGGTAAGGAACGTCTGCATTGCCTGGGGTTTGGCCGGCAGCACCACGTCGGTCTCGGTGGCCATCACCAGTTGCGCGGCCTTGGAGATCAGAAAGTGCACCTCGCGATCCTCGCGCACCAGGCAATCGAGCAGGCGCAGGCCATACTGGACGCCCGACGCCCCGGTCATCGCCAGTGTGATGCGTTCCGGCCCGTTCACTGCAAGGCCTCGGCCAGCTTGCCGTGCAGGCCACCGAAACCGCCGTTGCTCATGATCACTACATGGGTGCCCGGGCGCGCCTGGCCCTTGACCCGCTCGATGATCGCCTCGAGGCTGTCGGCCACCACGCTCGGCACCTTGCACTGCGCGGCAGTTGCGGCCAGGTCCCAGCCGAGGTTGGCCGGGGCGTACCAGATCACCTGGTCGGCGTCGTTGACGCTTTCCGGCAAGCCATCACGGTGGGCACCGAGCTTCATCGAATTGGAGCGCGGCTCGATCACGGCGATGACCGGGGCCTCGCCAACGCGCTTGCGCAGGCCGTCGAGGGTGGTGGCGATGGCGGTCGGGTGGTGGGCGAAATCATCGTAGATGGTCACCCCTTGCACCTCGGCGACCTTCTCCATGCGCCGCTTGACGCTCTTGAACGCGCTCAGGCCTTCGATGCCCATGGCTGGCACCACGCCGACGTGGCGGGCCGCTGCCAGGGTGGCCAGGGCATTGGCGACGTTGTGCTGACCGGTCAGCGCCCAGTCCACCACACCCTGCACTTCACCCTCGAACAACACTTCGAAGCGCGAGCCGTCAGGGCTGAGCAGGCGGGCCTGCCACTGGCCACCTTCGCCGGTGGTCTGTACCGGGGTCCAGCAGCCCATGCCGATCACCCGCTCCAACGCTTGTTCGGTGGTCGGGTGGATCACCAGGCCTTCGCTGGGGATGGTGCGTACCAAGTGATGGAACTGCCGCTCGATGGACGCCAGGTCGGGGAAGATGTCCGCGTGGTCGAATTCGAGGTTGTTGAGGATCGCGGTGCGCGGGTGGTAGTGGACGAACTTCGAGCGCTTGTCGAAGAAAGCGCTGTCGTACTCATCGGCCTCGACCACGAAGAACGGCGTACTGCCCAGGCGCGCCGACACCGAGAAGTTCTGCGGTACACCGCCGATCAGGAACCCCGGGCTCATGCCGGCGTGCTCCAGTACCCAGGCCAGCATGCTGCTGGTGGTGGTCTTGCCATGCGTACCGGCAACAGCCAGTACCCAGCGGCCTTGCAGCACATGGTCGGCCAGCCACTGCGGGCCGGACACATACGGCAGGCCTTTGTTCAGCACGTACTCCACCGCCGGGTTGCCACGCGACATGGCATTACCGACCACCACCAGGTCCGGTGCCGGCTCCAGCTGGGCCGGGTCATAGCCTTGGGTCAGCTCGATGCCCTGGGCTTCGAGCTGGGTGCTCATCGGGGGATAGACGTTGGCGTCAGAGCCGGTGACACGGTGGCCAAGTTCCTTGGCCAGCACCGCCAGCGAGCCCATGAAAGTGCCGCAAATACCGAGAATGTGAATATGCATGGTCGACCTCGCAAAACATCGAGGCAGGGTAGCGTAGGGCGAGGAAAATCGCACACGATGTTTCGCTCAATCGGCCCTGGTGATCCCGTGCTTGCGCAGTTTTCGATATAAGGTATTGCGGCTGATGCCCAAGTGCTCGGCGACCCGAGTCAGGTGCCAGTGTTTTGCCTCCAGGGTTTCCAGAAGTGCTTGCCGTTCCGCATCTTGCAGAAGCGGCCTTGTGTCGCGATCAGGCTGCGACGCAGCCTCTGCAAGCTGGGTAGCAGTGCTGAGGTCCCGGGGCCGCTCTGCCGCCCCTTCGCGACACAAGGCCGCTCCCACAGGGACTGTGCTGCTGCGGAAGATGGCAGGGAGGTCCGCGAGTTCGATGCAACCGTTTTCACACAGCGCCACCAGCGTGCGCAGCACGTTGCGCATTTGCCGCACGTTGCCGGGCCAGGCAAAGTCGAGTAGCGCCTGCCGCGCCCTGGGTTCGATGTCGATCAACTGCCCTTGTGCTTCCTGGCGCAGCAGGAAGTCCAGCAACTGCGCCTTGTCACTGCGCTCGCGCACCGCCGGCAACGCCACCTCCAGGCCATTGAGGCGGTAATACAGGTCTTCACGGAAACTACCCTGCGCCACCCGCTCCAGCAGGTCGCGGTGGGTAGCACTGACGATGCGCACGTCAACCGCCTGCGGCTCGCCACCGATCGGCACCACCTGGCGCTCTTCAAGTACCCGCAGCAGGCGGGTTTGCAGGGCCAGCGGCATGTCGCCGATCTCGTCCAGGAGCAAGGTGCCACCGTCGGCCTGCAACAGCTTGCCGCGCATGCCTTCCTTGCGCGCGCCGGTAAAACTGCCGCCGCGATAGCCGAACAGCTCGCTCTCGATCAGGCTCTCCGGGATCGACGCGCAGTTGATGGCAACGAACGGCTTGCCGCGCCGCTCGCTGGCCTGGTGCACGGCCTGGGCGAAGGCCTCCTTGCCGCAACCGGTCTCGCCGCGCAGCAGCAATGGCACGTCGCGCTCGAATACGCGCACGCTGCGCCGGAAGTCGTTCTGCAAGGCCGGGTCGAGCAGGCAGACAAGCGGCTCGACCTCGCGCGCCGGGCGCGACTGGGCGGCCGGCACCGACCACACCGGCGCACGGGCCTGGCCACGCAGGCTGGCGAACACCTGGCGCCCGTCCAGGGTATGCAGCGGCCAGGCCGTGCTGCCGGTGGGCGTGGCCCGGCTGAACAGTTCGTCGTGGCTGCAGGCGAAGAAGCGCTCCAGCGGTTTGCCCAGCACGCCACCACGCACCGTGCCCAACAGGTTCAGTGCGCTCTGGTTGGCCGCGCAGATGCGTCCGTCGCCATCAAAGGCCAGCAGGCCTTCGCTGAACAGCCCGACCGATTCCGCCTGCAGGTGAAAACGCAGCAGCCATTGCTGCTCGAAATGACGCAGGAAATAACAGCTCTCGATCATCTTCGCCGACAGGTTGACCAGGGCCATGGTGTGGAACTGGCTTTGCCGGGAAACATCGGGCCGGGCCGAAGACACGTCCAGCACCGCCAGCAACTCGCCATGCGGGTCGAACACCGGGCTGGCCGAGCAGGTCAGGCCGGTGTGGCGGCCGCGAAAGTGCTCGTTCTGGTGAATGGTCAGCGCCTGGCGCTCGACCAGGCACGTGCCGATGCCGTTGGTACCTTCGCGGGCTTCGCTCCAGTCGGCGCCCAGCCACAGGCCGGCGCGCTCGAAGCTGCGCCGCTCGGTCGGTGCGCTGACGCAGTTGAGGATGACCCCGCGCGCATCGGTCAGCAGCACTGCGTGGCCCGCCCCGGAAAGCTGCTGGTGCAGGCTGTTCATCTCATGGTCGGCAATCTGCAGCACCTGGCGCAGGCGCTCGCGGCTTTCCAGCAGGCGCCCATGCTCGAGCACCACCGGCGCCTCGATCACCGCCGGGTCGAGGTGATAATCCTCCAGGCAGCGCAGCCAGGAGCGGGCGATGGAAGGGTCACTGCCCTCCCCGGCCCCACCATGGGCGACGGTGTGGACTTGCTGGGCATGACGACTGAAGTGATTGCTCTGCATTGTTGTAGTTCTCCGCAGATGGAGCGTCCCGCCAGCATCCTCCACCCGGGTGGCCTTTGCAATGCATCCCCGGGTTACGTGTCGCAAATGGCACAAAGTGTCACCCCGCTGCGTACCGGCACTGGCGCAACGGCGCTGGCCCAGGCCCTGAAAAGCAGGCCAAGCCCTTGATTTGCCTGGCACTGGCAACGCTGGCCCAACCTTTGCTCTACGCTTTTCAACTCCCTAACAAGCACAATAGCCAGGAGACACACCATGCGTTACGCACATCCCGGTACCGAAGGCGCGAAGGTTTCCTTCAAGAGCCGCTACGGCAACTACATCGGTGGTGAGTTCGTTCCTCCGGTAAAGGGTGAGTACTTCACCAACACCTCGCCGGTGAACGGCCAGCCGATCGCCGAATTCCCCCGTTCCACTGCCGAAGACATCGAAAAAGCCCTGGACGCCGCCCATGCGGCTGCCGACGCCTGGGGCCGTACCTCGGTGCAGGACCGCTCCAACGTCCTGCTGAAGATCGCCGACCGTATCGAACAGAACCTCGAACTGCTGGCCATCACCGAAACCTGGGACAACGGCAAGCCGGTGCGTGAAACCCTGAACGCCGACATCCCGCTGGCGGTCGACCACTTCCGCTACTTCGCTGGTTGCATCCGTGCCCAGGAAGGCGGCGCCGCCGAAATCAACGAAGGCACCGTGGCCTACCACATCCACGAGCCACTGGGCGTGGTCGGGCAGATCATCCCGTGGAACTTCCCGATCCTGATGGCCGCCTGGAAGCTCGCCCCGGCCCTGGCCGCCGGCAACTGCGTGGTGCTCAAGCCGGCCGAGCAGACCCCGCTGGGCATCACCGTGCTGCTGGAACTGATCGGCGACCTGCTGCCCAAAGGCGTGCTCAACGTGGTGCAAGGCTATGGCCGCGAAGCCGGTGAGGCCCTGGCCACCAGCAAGCGCATCGCCAAGATCGCCTTCACCGGCTCGACCCCGGTGGGTTCGCACATCATGAAATGCGCCGCCGAGAACATCATTCCATCCACCGTGGAGCTGGGCGGCAAGTCGCCGAACATCTATTTCGAAGACATCATGCAGGCCGAGCCGAGCTTCATCGAGAAGGCCGCCGAAGGCATGGTGCTGGCGTTCTTCAACCAGGGTGAAGTGTGCACCTGCCCTTCGCGCGCCCTGGTCCAGGAGTCGATCTACCCGCAGTTCATGGAAGCGGTGATGAAGAAGGTGAAGCAGATCAAGCGGGGCGACCCGCTGGACACCGACACCATGGTCGGTGCCCAGGCCTCGCAGCAGCAGTTCGAGAAGATCCTGTCGTACCTCGACATTGCCCAGGAGGAAGGCGCCGAGCTGCTGACCGGCGGCAAGGTGGAAAAACTCGAAGGCTCGCTGGCCAGCGGTTACTACATCCAGCCGACCCTGCTCAAGGGCAACAACCGCATGCGCGTGTTCCAGGAGGAGATCTTCGGGCCGGTGGTCAGCGTCACCACGTTCAAGGACGAAGCCGAAGCGCTGGCGATCGCCAACGACACCGAGTTCGGCCTGGGCGCTGGCGTGTGGACCCGCGACATCAACCGCGCCTACCGCGTGGGCCGTGGGATCAAGGCCGGCCGTGTGTGGACCAACTGCTACCACCTGTACCCGGCGCATGCGGCGTTTGGTGGCTACAAGAAATCCGGCGTAGGCCGTGAAACCCACAAGATGATGCTGGATCACTATCAGCAGACCAAGAACCTGCTGGTGAGCTACGACATCAATCCGTTGGGTTTCTTCTAAACCGCGTCGCGGCCTTCGCGGGCCCGCCCGCTCCCACAGGTATTGCACGGGTCTTGAAACTGGTGCAGTCCCTGTGCGAGCGGGCAAGCCCGCGAAGAGGCCAGGCCTGCATATACCAAACCCAGAGCGGCAACCGTGCACCCGCTCTGGCTCGCTTCCTGCAACACCTATCACCATCGGCCCGGAACCCTTCCGGCCACCAAGAAAAACAACAGGTGAATCTATGCCAAGCGATCATTCCGCCGGCTCTCCGGCAGGTTCTTCCGTCGACTTCGAAAAGGTCGGCTCGGACTATTTCCAGCAACGTGAACTGAAAAAAGGCGCCGCCGGCTGGGTACTGCTGGTCGGCCTGGGCGTGGCCTATGTCATCTCCGGCGACTACGCCGGCTGGAACTTCGGCCTGGCCCAGGGCGGCTGGGGCGGGATGTTCCTTGCCACCCTGCTGATGGCGACCATGTACCTGTGCATGTGCTTCTCGCTGGCCGAACTGTCGTCGATGATCCCCACCGCAGGCGGCGGCTACGGCTTTGCCCGCAGCGCCTTCGGCCCGTGGGGCGGCTTCCTCACCGGCACGGCAATCCTCATCGAATATGCCATCGCCCCTGCTGCCATCGCGGTGTTCATCGGCGCCTATTGCCAGTCGCTGTTCGGTATCGGCGGCTGGATGATCTACCTGGCGTTCTACATCGTATTCATCGGCATCCACATCTTCGGCGTGGGTGAAGCACTGAAGCTGATGTTCATCATCACCGCCATCGCCGCGATCGCCCTGGCTGTGTTCTTGGTGGGCATGGTGCCCCATTTTGATGCAGCCAACCTGTTCGACATCGCCAAGACGGACGCCGTGGGCGCCAGCAGCTTCCTGCCGTTCGGCTACGTCGGCGTGTGGGCAGCCATCCCCTACGCCATCTGGTTCTTCCTGGCTGTCGAAGGTGTGCCGCTGGCTGCAGAAGAAACCAAGAACCCCAAGCGCGACCTGCCGCGCGGGCTGATCGGCGCCATGCTGGTCCTGCTGGCCTTCGCCCTGCTGATCCTGGTGGTCGGCCCGGGTGGCGCAGGCTCCGAGGCGCTGAAAGCCTCCGGCAACCCGCTGGTGGAAGCCTTGTCCAAGGCCTACGGCGGCTCCACCTGGATGGGCGGCTTCGTCAACCTGGTCGGGCTGGCCGGGCTGATCGCCAGCTTCTTCTCGATCATCTACGCCTATTCACGGCAGATCTTCGCCCTGTCGCGCGCCGGCTACCTGCCGCGCAAGCTGTCGGAAACCAACAAGAGCAAGGCCCCGGTCATGGCCCTGGTGATCCCTGGCATCATCGGCTTCGCCCTGTCGCTGACCGGCCAGGGCGACCTGCTGATCCTGGTGGCGGTGTTCGGTGCCACACTGTCCTATGTGCTGATGATGGCCGCGCACATCACCCTGCGTATCCGCCGGCCGAAGATGGAGCGCCCGTATCGCACCCCCGGTGGCATCTTCACCTCGGGCGTGGCCCTGGTACTGGCCTGCATCGCCGTGGTCGCCGGTTTCCTGGTCGACCCACGGGTGGTGATTGGCGCCGCAGTGATCTATGCGGTATTAATTGCCTACTTTGCTTTGTACAGCCGCCACCACCTGGTAGCGGGCACACCGGAAGAGGAATTCGCCGCGATCCAGAAGGCCGAAGAGGCCCTGCACTGATCGCCGCCACCCGCCGCGGGGCGACCCGCGGCTCTGGAGAGTCTGTATGGCAAGTTTCGTACACACGGTGGGCCACCTGGTCTACCGCTTCGACAGCCTCAAGGAAGTGATGGCCAAGGCCAGCCCCGCCCGCTCGGGGGACTACCTGGCGGGCGTCGCCGCCAGCAACGACGGCGAACGGGTCGCCGCGCAAATGGCCCTGGCCAATATTCCGCTGACGCATTTCCTCAATGAAGCCCTGATCCCTTACGAAGAAGACGAAGTCACCCGGCTGATCATCGACAGCCACGATGCCCAAGCGTTTGCCACAGTCAGCCACCTGACCGTGGGCGGCCTGCGCGACTGGCTGCTCAGCGATGCAGCCAACGAGGACAGCCTGCGCGCCCTGGCGCCCGGGCTGACGCCGGAAATGGCCGCGGCAGTGTCGAAGATCATGCGCGTGCAGGACCTGGTGCTGGTGGCGCAGAAGATCCGCGTGGTCACGCGCTTCCGCGGCACCATGGGCCTGCGCGGGCGGCTGTCGACCCGGCTGCAGCCCAACCACCCGACCGACGAGCCGGCCGGCATCGCCGCCAGCATTCTCGACGGCCTGCTGTACGGCAACGGCGACGCCATGATCGGCATCAACCCGGCCACCGACAGCATCGCTTCGATCTGCGCGCTGCTGGAAATGCTCGACGCCATCATCCAGCGCTACGACATCCCCACCCAGGCTTGCGTACTGACCCACGTGACCACATCGATCGAGGCGATCAACCGTGGCGTGCCGCTGGACCTGGTGTTCCAGTCCATCGCCGGCACCGAAGCGGCCAACGCCGGCTTCGGCATCAACCTCAATGTGCTGCAGGAAGGCTACGAAGCGGGCCTTTCGCTGAAGCGCGGCACACTCGGGCAAAACCTGATGTACTTCGAAACCGGCCAAGGCAGCGCGCTGTCGGCCAACGCCCACCACGGCGTCGACCAGCAAACCTGTGAAACCCGCGCCTATGCCGTGGCCCGCCATTTCAAGCCGTTCCTGGTCAACACCGTGGTCGGCTTCATCGGCCCGGAATACCTGTACAACGGCAAGCAGATCATCCGCGCCGGCCTCGAGGACCACTTCTGCGGCAAGTTGCTGGGTGTGCCGATGGGTTGCGATATCTGCTACACCAACCACGCCGAAGCCGACCAGGACGACATGGACACGCTGCTGACCTTGCTGGGCGTGGCCGGGATCAACTTCATCATGGGCATCCCCGGTTCCGACGACATCATGCTCAACTACCAGACCACCTCGTTCCACGATGCGCTGTACGCGCGCCAGACCCTGGGCCTGAAACCCGGGCCGGAATTCGAGGCCTGGCTGGCCCGCACCGGCATCTTCACCCAGGCCGATGGCCGGGTACGCTTTGGTGACAACCTGCCGCCGGCCTTCCGCCAGGCCTTGGCACAGCTTGCATAGGGATGACCATGGACCATCGCACGCCTACCCCCGACAACCCCTGGCTGGCCCTGCGCAACCTCACCCCGGCGCGCATCGCCCTGGGCCGAACCGGCACCAGCCTGCCAACCGGCGCGCAGCTGGACTTCCAGTTCGCCCACGCCCAGGCGCGCGACGCCGTGCACCTGGCCTTCGATCACGCCAGCCTGGCTACCCAGCTGGCTGACCGCGGCCGCGAAAGCCTGGTGCTGCACAGCGCTGCCAGCGACCGCAACCAATACCTGCAACGCCCGGACCTGGGGCGCCGCCTGAACGAAGATTCGGTAGCGGCGCTGCGCCAGCACGCCCAGGCCAACCCCGGCGGGGTCGACCTGGCCATCGTCGTGGCTGACGGCCTGTCGGCCCTGGCCGTGCACCGCCACACCTTGCCGTTCCTGGCCCGCTTCGAGGAGCAGGCCGCCGCCGACGGCTGGACCAGCGCGCCGGTGGTGCTGGTGCAGCAGGGCCGCGTGGCTGTGGCCGACGAGGTCGGTGAGCTGCTGGGTGCACGCATGACGGTGATGCTGATTGGCGAACGCCCGGGGCTCAGCTCGCCCGACAGCCTCGGCCTGTACTTCACCTACGCGCCGAAGGTCGGCCTGACCGATGCCTACCGCAACTGCATTTCCAACATCCGCCTGGAGGGGCTGAGCTACGGCATGGCGGCGCACCGCCTGCTGTACCTGATGCGCGAAGCCTGCCGGCGCCAGCTTTCCGGAGTGAATCTGAAGGACGAAGCCGAAGTCCATAGCCTTGAGAGTGAACATGGCGCCGGCCAGAAGGGCAACTTCCTGCTCGGCAAAGGGTAAGAAACCTGTAACGGAAGGCGGATTGCACTTGCGCCGCGCTTTGGGCAGCATGCCCAGGAAAGCTGCTGGCAATCCGCTGTTTCCCCTAATGGACTCTGAGGGCCGCACATGCGCATCATCAAGGCAACCCTGGAACACCTCGACCTGCTCACGCCGATGTTCGTCAAATACCGTGAGTTCTACGGGCAGCTTCCCTACCCCGACAGCTCGCGCAGCTTTCTGGAAAAGCGCCTGAAGCGGGACGAATCGGTAATCTACCTGGCCTTGCCGGATGACGACGACAGCAAACTGCTGGGTTTCTGCCAGCTCTATCCGAGCTATTCGTCACTGTCGCTAAAGCGGGTGTGGATTCTCAACGACATCTATGTGGCCGAGGATTCGCGGCGCATGCTGGTGGCCGACCACCTGATGCGCGAGGCGAAGAAGATGGCCAAGGACACCAACGCGGTGCGCATGCGGGTATCGACCAGCGCGGACAATGAAGTAGCGCACAAGACTTACGAGTCCATCGGGTTTCGTGAGGATAACGAGTTCAAGAGCTACATCCTGCCGATCAACCAGGATTGACTGTGCTGGCCCTTTCGCGGGCACGCCCGCTCCCACGGGGATATCACCGCTTTCCAAGGCTGTGCTGTACCTGTGGGAGCGGGCGTGCCCGGGAAGAGGCCGGAACAGGACTACCCCTGCCGTAACCCCCCGCTACAAACTCCCCGGGCATGTTCCCGACTTCGCCGTATAATGGCCCACCTGTCATGTGTGAAATTTTACCCATCGCCCGGTAACCGAGCCTACGCCCCAAGAACACAGGTGCTGTACATGGATTTCAACCCGCTGGACCTTATCCTGCATCTCGATGCCTACCTCGATCTGCTGGTCACCAACTATGGTCCCTGGATCTACGCCATCCTCTTCACCGTGATCTTCTGCGAAACCGGGCTGGTGGTGATGCCCTTCCTGCCAGGCGATTCGCTGCTGTTCATCGCCGGTGCCGTAGCCGCTGGTGGCGGCATGGACCCGCTGCTGCTGGCCGGCCTGCTGATGGCTGCGGCGATCCTCGGCGACAGCACCAACTACGTGATCGGCCGCACGGTCGGCGAGCGCCTGTTCAACAAGCCCAACTCGAAGATCTTCCGCCGCGACTACCTGCAGCGCACCCATGACTTCTACGAACGCCACGGCGGCAAGACCGTGACCATGGCGCGCTTCCTGCCGATCCTGCGCACCTTCGCGCCCTTCGTCGCCGGCATCGCCCACATGCATTACCCGCGGTTCCTCGGCTTCAGTGTTGCCGGTTCGCTGCTGTGGGTCGGTGGCCTGGTAACCCTGGGTTACTTCTTCGGCAACGTGCCATTCATCAAGCAACACCTGTCGCTGATGGTGGTGGGCATCATCATCCTGTCGCTGGTGCCGATGATCCTCGGCCTGCTGCGCGGCCGCCTGGGCCGCACGGCCAAGGCCCACTGACGCCGGCCGATGTGGTCGTTCAGCGCCTGGCGGCGCAAGCGCACCCTGGCGCGCTACCCCATCGCCCCCGAGCAATGGCAGGCCGTGCGCGCACGCCTGCCGATGCTGGACGGCATCACTGACGAAGAGGACCGCTGGCTGCGTGAAGCCTGCATCCTGTTCCTGCTCGACAAACACCTCACCTGCCTGCCCGGCGTCGAACTGGACGACGAGCAGCGCCTGCTGCTGGCCGCCCAGGCGCAATTGCCGTTGCTTCATCTGGGCGAGCTGAACTGGTACCAGGGTTTCCACGAGATCATCCTCTACCCCGACGACTTCAAGAGTCCCCAGCGCCACCGCGATGCCAGTGGCGTGGAGCATGTCTGGGATGGCGAACACAGCGGCGAAGCCTGGCAGCAGGGCCCGGTCATCCTGGCCTGGAATGGCGTGCTGGCCAGTGGTGGCTGGGAAGCCTACAACCTGGTCGTCCATGAGTTGGCGCACAAGCTCGACATGCTCAATGGCGATGCCAACGGCCTGCCGCCACTGCACAGCGGCATGCCTGTAGAGGAATGGGCAAGCGCCATGCAAGAAGCCTACGACGACCTCAACCGCCAGCTGGACAAAGACCCCGACGCCGAGACCGCCATCGACCCTTATGCGGCGGAAAACCCGGCCGAGTTCTTCGCCGTCACCAGCGAGTACTTCTTTAGTGCCCCCGACCTGCTGCAGCAGGCTTATCCAAAGGTCTACCACCAGTTGTCGCAGTTCTACCGCCAGGACCCGCTGGCGCGCCTGTGCCGGCTGCAGGCCGAACACCCGGAGTACCGCGAAAGCCACGCCTGACGGGGCCGCACATCAGGCCAGGCGTGGCATGCCCTGGCAGAATGTGCCTATAATCGCCGCCACTTTTTTGGTCAAACACGGGGGCACTGCCCAATGAGCTACAGCAAGATTCCGGCGGGCAAAGACCTGCCGAACGACATCTACGTCGCCATCGAGATCCCGGCCAACCACGCGCCGATCAAATACGAGATCGACAAGGACAGCGATACCCTGTTCGTCGACCGTTTCATGGCTACCCCGATGTTCTACCCAGCCAACTACGGTTTCATCCCCAACACCCTGGCTGACGACGGTGACCCGCTGGACGTGCTGGTTGTTACGCCTTACCCGGTAGCCCCAGGTTCGGTTATCCGCGCCCGTCCGGTTGGCGTACTGAACATGACCGACGACGGCGGCGGCGACGCCAAGGTCATCGCTGTGCCTCACGACAAGCTGTCGCAGCTGTACGTCGACGTGAAGGAATACACCGACCTGCCAGCCCTGCTGATCCAGCAGATCGAGCACTTCTTTGCCAACTACAAAGATCTCGAGAAGGGCAAGTGGGTCAAGATCGAAGGCTGGGAAGGCGCCGACGCCGCCCGTGCCGCGATCACCAAATCGGTAGCTGCCTACAAGGGCTGATACCGGTTGTTCGAAGAACCCCGCCCTGGCGGGGTTTTTTATGGGCAATCGCAATTGGCCGTTGTCGTGCGCTACCGTGAAAAAATCCTACAGCGTCCTACTCCAACGCCCTACAAATCTTGGGTTTCGTACAAACCTCGTCAACATCCGGTTGATATCCTTGCTGGCACCCCGCCGCTACACTCGCCACCATGAACACATCCGGTGACCGCCTCAAGGCCCTCCTCCACGAATGTGGCCTGACCCCATCCGATTTCGCCGCCCTGCGCAGCGTCACCCCCCAGCACGTCAACAACTGGTTCAACCGCGGCGTGCCGCTGGCCCGACTGGACGAATTGGCCGACCTGTTCTGCGTGCACCGGCGCTGGCTGCATACCGGCGAAGGGCCCAAACATGTCAACCCGATCCCGCGCAGCCACGCCCCGCTGCCGCTGCCCGTCGACTCGACCACGCCACTGTCGGCGCAGGGTGGCCGGGCCGTGAAGGTTCCCTTTTACCAAGTGCGCAACGGCCTGCTCTCGCCCGAACCCGGCAAACACCTGTGCCTGCCCGTCAACGCCCTGAAAAGCCTGGGTGTGCGGGCCGACAACGCCATCTGCCTGGCCATGCCCGGCAACAACATGGCCCCGCTGATTCCAGCGCAGGCCACGCTTGCCGTCGACCTGGGGATGATCCGTGTGGTCGAGGGCGAAACCTATGCCCTGCTGCATAACGGCGCGCTCAGGGTGAACAACCTCAGCCTCGGCCAACACGGCACGCTGTACCTGCACAGCCATGACCGACACAGCTATGCCGTCGAACGCTATACCCCCGCACAGCGCCAGGCGCAGGGGCTGGAAATTCTAGGCTGGGTTTTCCATTGGTCGCATTTCCGCCAGCAACGGCCGGGCTGAAACAACCTGTGCCATTTTTTGCTGGGCATCCCGTGCGCGCCCTTGTATGCTACGCCGCACATTCAGCCCCGACCGGCGCATGCCGCGGTCCAGAGGGCTCGGCGATATCCCACACGGGCATCTGCCATCCTTTCAGGCCCTTGGTGGCCACACAGTTAAGGCGATTGCGGCTTACCATAAATTAGCCGGAAGCGTCCCCGAGAAGCCGGCCACAAGCCGGCTTTTTAATTGTCCGAAATAATCCTACCCCATCCAAGTACGCCCCACGCAGCCTGGTTACTGCGCGGGTTACAGCCGTCTTATTTACCGGTGGCATCCAATGCACTCCTACCCATACCGATGATAAAGTGGTGGGACGAATGGGGGGACAAGCTCAATCGGGAAAAAACAATGGGTAAGCTCAATCCTAGGCTCTGTACGAAAAGAGATGTCGCAAACACCGCATGGAACAAGCCAGAGAGACCATGGCGGAATAGCTTTCCGCGAGCTTGTCGACGCGTGTCACGATGCGACGGTTCTCTTTCAGCCAGCCAAACATTCGCTCGATGATATTGCGCTGTCGGTATTTGAGCCGATCAAACAGTCTGGGTAAGCCTGACTTGGGCTTGCGCTTCATCGAGCGCAGCGGGATGACGGGCTGCATTCGGTATTGGTCGCAGTAGCCGCGAAATGCCTCGGCCTCGTAGCCCTTGTCGGCAAGCAACCATTTACAGCGCTTGCGCGGGCGGCCACGTTGGCTTGATGGAATGCTGACCTCGTCCAGCAATGGCTGGGCATAGCTGATGTCACTGGCTTGACCGCTAGAGAGGAGGAAGCGCAACGGTGTCCCGTTGGCGTCGCAGAGCATATGGATCTTGGTTGTCAGTCCACCACGGCTGCGGCCTAAAGCGTGATCGGCAGGCTCGTCCGGCCCCCTTTTTCCCAGCACGACTGATGAGGAGCTCGTCACAAGCTACTTAAATACGGTACTCCAATTTCACGATAGAGAGACGCTTGTATTGATATTTCTTGACGATGAGTATCGCGCCTTCGAGGTTAAAGCACCTATTCAGCGGCCCACTAAAAACGAGATGCATAAATTTGCTACAGATTATAAAAAGTGCTATGGAGTACGATTCGACCACCGCGATAGTTGCACACTACCAACCCACTGACAGTTTTGACCATAGTCATCTATATTGTTCTATCACTCAAGGAATCAAGAAGGCTCTGGAGCTCATCGGAATTCAGATGGTAGTCACACCCAAGCAACTAACAATAACTGCTCACCTCTAATAAAATATAAAAAAGACAGCCGAAGTTGACATTCCCTCTGGCTGCCTTATTACATTCAACACGGATGACGCATCGCAGTAGTAGCTATGGCCAACTTGCCAAATATCTTTCCACCATCACAATTTACACCCAAGGGTGTTGATCCGACCGAACATCAGCGCTTTATCTCATTTAAGGAGAAGAATTGGCGAAGAGCGTGGATTTGGTACACCTGGATACGATACAAAACAAACCTTCTGACCTACTGCCGGAGCGCTATCACCATAGAAATTTGATCGATGGAAAAACTTATCTTCGGAAGTTCCATTTTCAGCAATAAAACCAGCGGTAGCCTTGCCTCCGTTTTGATAAGTAATCGGATAAACTGTAATTTGTCCAAGCCTACGGTCTCCCGTAGCATACGACAGCGTATTAAAGTACTTAATCACATCCTCTGTACTAGGGCGGTCGCCAGGCTCAATTTCTAAACAGCCCATTATGAGCTTCCAAAGATTCCGCTCTAACTCAGCAGTATCTACGTGAGTACCAAACCAGCTGGGCTGGGTGACGGTATACTTACCCACTTGATAAAGGGTCACGTTTTTAATTGCCATGCGGCCCGTCCCAAATGGAGGCACACCGGCCAATAGGTGATATATTACGCAACCAAGAGCCCAAACATCCATAGGCTTCCCGGCGCTCTTCCAATCATCCCAACATTCAGGAGCCATGTAAGGAACCGCACCCAGCAAAGTATTCGAAGTCAGCAGCGTTGCTTCATTCTCTGCAAAAAGCTCCATTTCTGCGGCAATTTCAGACTCAGCTAATTTTGCAATTCCAAAATCCGTTAGCTTAATCGACTCTAATGATGCATCATTTGAGGTCATGATATTGCTGGGTTTCAGATCCCTATGACATATACCAACTTTATGAGCTTCATAGAGCGCTTTTGCAATATGGTGGGAGACATGAGTAGCCAGGTATGGGTCTAAAAAAACAAACTCATTCGTTAATCGCTCACCAAGATCGCGCCCAGAAATAAACTCCTCGACCAAAAAGGTGATGCTATCATCTTCAAAATAGTCAAGTGTTGCGGCTATATTAGGGTGATTAACACGCGCTCCCATCTCCGCTCCTCGGCGGAATCGTCGGTCTTTAGCGCCGGCCTTGGGCGTCTTGACCGCAACATATCTGTCTAGCGTTTGATCATAAGCATAGTAAACTTCCTGCATTCCTCCGGCAGCATGAAACCTTATAATTTCATAACGGTCTACCAGCTTTTGCCCAGGTTCTAAACGAAGTTGACTCACAATATCACCTCAGGATGGGAAGAAGAGAAGGTTACCCAATATCGATTGCTTTTTAGCTCCGCGCGCCCAAAAGTCAACACACAAGCGTCATGCAAGACTGTCCCAGTTACGGCGACACGATTATTGATGTAAACATCTCCCTCAACACCGACTACCTCGAAGCGAACCCCATCATAGACCGTGACAATTCCACCATAGCCTTTGAATTTGATGCTAACTCGCCGATTATCTTTAGATAGCTCGTATAAGTTATTATTGTAAACAAACGTCCCCCGGTGCTCATCACGGACAAGGTGATTTTTGAGAACCTGGCAAATTCTATCCGCACTTGGGCGAGATGCTGGTTTTTTAGAAAGACACGAATCAATAAGAGCCACTACTTCTGCTGCCAATTTACCTGGCATCACCGTATCAATCGATGGGACGCTTGCAGATCCCTGAGGTGGTCTTTCAAATAAAACTTTTGGAGTAATATTACTAGCTAGCGCCCAAGCGCAGACGCCTAAAGCGTATATATCCATTTCCTTTGTGATAAGTGCGCCCGGCACAAACAATTCTGGAGCTGCATAAACCAGAGTACCACGATTAAGCTTAGTGTGATAATCTGCTCCTTCGACTGAAATACCAAAGTCAAAGAGTTTGACTACACCAGATGATGAAGCTTTAATATTATCGAGCTTTAGGTCTCGATGAACGATATTTGCAGCATGCAAAACAGTCAAGGCTTGTGCAATTTGATATATGACCTTCAAATACGCACTAGGATCACTCGAGGCTTCTAAGTAGAAATTCTCGAAAGAACGCCCTTTGAGATGCTCAATGATGATCCCTTGAACGGAACCCAAGTCATCCTTTATGACATCGTAGATTTCAACTATGTGCTTTGACCGAGCCTTTGCCAACATTTGGATTTCGTTTCTCAGCTGTCCATCGTCGTTACCCGACTGCATGAACTTGAAGAGAACATCGCGACCCAAAAAGTTATCACGTACAGGCTGAACACTACCAAACCCACCGCTCAT
The DNA here is from genome assembly GCF_052041995.1 of Pseudomonas sp. SMV7. Classification (NCBI taxonomy): domain Bacteria; kingdom Pseudomonadati; phylum Pseudomonadota; class Gammaproteobacteria; order Pseudomonadales; family Pseudomonadaceae; genus Pseudomonas; species Pseudomonas sp. SMV7. The sequence continues at coordinate 75,062 of NZ_JBKGGT010000012.1, forward strand.
TAAGGTACTGGTAACTGCAGAGTATCTACTGGGTAAATTTATCATTTGATTCCATTCAATCTTTGGAGTCTTGATTTGGCTTTGGGTCAACCGAGACCTCAATCTCTGGGCGCGACTCTTTCTTACTACCCGCAACCGGATCTTCTACAATTTTAAAATCAAGTTGCTTTGGACTTTTCGAGTTATCACTCACAGCTCGAGCGTATTTACGCTTTATCGCCTTACGTATATCAGATTTCATTATCTTTCGCTCCGACTCAGGAGCATAGGAGTACGGCAGCGAGGTTGACAGTACTACTTTAGTATTACCGAGCCAAACATCCATCTTCACAGATCCTGAATCTGATCTCGGAGTATTTAGATAAGCATCCCTCACTCTTTCAATTGCGACTATAGAAGTGTTGTCAACTCCGCCAACCCAGTTGGAAAGAGACATTACCCTGTTAACAGCGGCAGTCGAAGAAGGTGCTTTTCGTAGGAGCGCGTTAAAACCATCTTCGGCCCCTTTCCATGCTCCATCTGTTGCCAAAACAACACCATCACTCAACAGCGTGTTGTCTAAGAGAGTGACTCGAAGATCACTGGGAGTTCTTCCGTCTTCTCCAATAGCCTGCGATAGGCTGCCGCCCAGGCCGCGGAATCGTAAAGCGGAAGGATCTTTGAGCGCGAGCTCAGACAGCTCATTCTCGAGTGTGTCATCCCTACTGATCTGGATTAATCGGTCTTTGAGAGGAGACCAAGCATAAATGCGACTGTCGCCGACATTCGTAGCCGCGATATCACCATTCCCAGTCGCCACTAATACGCTAAGAGTTGTAGCCCCCTTCCCCTGTAGGCACTCGCGGACGCGCTCATCTGCACTCCTCACAAGCGCAGGCAGTAGCCGAGCGAGAGCGACACTCCGGCGATTCAGTGTCAGCTCCTCCAGAAAAGCAGTTATAGCTATCGATGCAGCCAAATCTCCGCTTTCCGTACCACCCACACCGTCACACACGATTGCAACGAAATAGACCTCACCGTCAGCTGCCGATATTTGGGCTACCGCTACACGATCCTCATTGCGTGAGCGAACCTGTCCTACACTTGTACCAACCGCGACTGAAAGGTCAGCGACCGCCACAGGTGGCATCGCATTCCAAGAGGCTCGCGCCATTTCCATGTACAAATCTTGACCAATCTGAGAAGAAAAGGTCCGTCGAAAATCTGCGAAAAAAGGATTCATGTGCTCACTGACTTAGCTCTTGAGGGGCAGGTGCGGAGGCGCAGCCACAGCGCCATGCGGCGTGTACTGGTGGAGGCTAGCATGATAGGTAGCGGGCGAAGGGTTGCTGCCAGGCATGCAGATGAGAATCATGCAATCTAGTACTACCAGTTGCTGGAAGCTCAAATTCAAGCTCACGTCCTTTTGAGGCTGCGCCGTGGGATAGATGCTGGGCCCTTCCATCTGAAAATCCCGCTCGCCGAAGGGGTAGCTCCGCATACTGCCCTGTGGCATTTCGCGTTGGCGAATGCTCCCCTTCAGGGGATACAGATTGGGCTGTAGCTTAGCAAATTCCCATAGCCTGGCAACACGTCACCGCCCTCGTCACGATAGAGACCTTGCGGTGTCGTCGGGCGAAGCGCCGCAGAAAAGCATTCACCGCCCTTTTGGATTGCGCAACACTGAAATGGGGGAACAAATGGGTGAATAATGAAAAAATCTATCAGAAAAACATTAACAGAAAGCTACGTAACAAAACGAGCCGGCCACAAGCCGGCCTTTTAATGCCTGGACCAAAGCGATTCTTACTTCCCTCTGCAGAGGGACCTGCCCATCCCGCCGGTTATCTGACGCCACCCTGATGCATACATAGAATTCGTCGAATAAGTGACGTTTTGCGTTGAGCTTTGCCCTGCCTGATCTAGGCTCAAGCCATGTGGGGAGGAGGTGTAGTCCATGCGCAAATTATTGATTGGCTCCTCGATGCTGGCCTGCCTGGTGGTACTGGGCGGCTGGTTGAGCCGGCCTCAGCCATTGCCGGTCAGGCTGCTGCAGGTTGAACGGGGACCGGTGGAGACGCTGGTGGCCAACACCCGCGCGGGGACCCTCAAATCGTGTCGACGCTCGCATCTCTCCTTCAATGTCGGTGGCCAGGTTGCCGAGCTGCTGGTCGAGGAAGGCCAGCGGGTGCAGCCGGGCCAGGTGCTGATGCGCCTGCGGCAGGACGAGCAACAGGCCCGCCTGCAGGAAGCCGAGGCGCGGCTGGAGGCCCAACGCAACGCCCGTGAGCAGCGTTGCCAGCAAGCTCACCTGGACCGGCGCGACCTGGACCGCCTGGGCCAGCTGGCCGACCGCAAGTTGATTGCCGCCGATCGCCTCGACCAGGCCGAGACCAAGGCCCAACTGGCAAAACTGGTGTGCAATGCCAGTGCCGTGCTCATTCGCGAGGCTGATGCCAGCCTGCAGCTGCAGCGCTCACTGCTGGAACAGACCACCTTGCGTGCACCATTCGCCGGCATCGTCGCGGAAATCAACGGCGAGCTCGGCGAGTTCGTCACCCCTTCGCCACCGGGTATCCCGACACCGCCGGCGGTCGACCTGATCGACGACAGTTGCCTGTATGTCGAAGCGCCGATCGACGAGGTGGACGCCGCCCGGGTGCGCCCCGGAACGGCCGTACGGATCAGCCTGGATGCCTTCCGTGGCGAGCATTTCACCGGCCGCGTCAGCCGTATCGCACCTTATGTGCGTGAATTGGAAAAGCAGGCGCGCACCGTCGATGTCGAGGTGCGCTTCGACCAACCGCCGGCCGGTCTGGTCCTGCTCACTGGCTATAGCGCCGATGTCGAGATTCTGCTGGAGCAGCACGCAGCGGCCTTGCGTATCCCCACCGAGACCCTGCTGGAGGGGCAGCGGGTGCTGCGCTACGACCCGAGCGCCCGGGTGTTGCGTGAGGTGCAGGTGCACACCGGGTTGAGCAACTGGCGCTGGACCGAAGTGCTTTCAGGGCTGGACGAAGATGCGCGCATCGTCGCCAGCCTGGAGCAGGAGGGGCTCAAGGACACTGCGGCAGTCATCCCGCTGGATCCCCAGGAGCCCGGGCAATGATCCGCCTGCGCGGTGGCAGCCGCAGCTTCCAGCTGGGCGGCCAACAGGTGATGGGGCTGGATGGCCTGGACCTGGATATCGCCGCCGGCGACTACCTGGCAGTGATGGGCCCGTCGGGCTCGGGCAAATCGACCCTGCTCAACATTCTCGGCCTGCTCGACGCACCGAGCGCCGGCGAGTACTGGCTGCAAGGCGAGGCCACGGCGGCGCTGAGCGAAGCGCGCCGCGCCCAGCTGCGCAGCCAGTTGATCGGTTTCGTGTTCCAGTCCTACCACTTGATCGCCCGGCTGACGGTGCTGGAGAACATCGAGCTGCCGATGGTGCTGGCCGGCATCGGTGCGGCGCAACGGCGCAAGCGCAGCAGCCAGTTGGTGGCGCGCCTGGGGCTCGGCGAGCGCATAGCCCATCGCCCGGCCGAGCTGTCCGGCGGTCAGCGCCAGCGCGTCGCCATCGCCCGGGCGATGGCCATGCAACCGGCGTTGTTGTTGGCTGACGAGCCCACCGGCAACCTCGACAGCCAGGCCGGTGCCGAGGTCTTCAGCTTGCTGGAAGAGCTCAATGACGAAGGCCTGACCCTGATCGTGGTGACCCACGACGCCAGCCTCGGCGCCCGCGCACAGCGCCAGCTGCACATGCGTGACGGTCGGGTTCAGCACGCTGCGCAGCAGCAGGCGCCGGCCTGATGCGTGCTGCCGATGCCCTGGGCTTCTGGCTCGGCGCCCTGCGCGGGCATCGCTCGCGCAGCCTGATGCTACTGCTGGCCATCGCTATCGGGGTGGTTGCGGTCAATCTGCTTACCGGCCTCGGTAGCGGGGCGCGGGCCTTCGTCCTGAACGAGTTCTCGTTGCTCGGGCGCGACATCCTGATCGTGTTCCCGGGCCGCAAGGAAACCACTGGGCGCATGCCGCCACTCACCGGCCTGACGCCACACGCGCTGACCTTGCAGGACGTCCAGGCCATCACCCGCTTGCCGGGTATCCGCCGGGCAGCGCCGCTGCAGGCCGGGCAGATGGAGGTGAGCGTCGGCAACCGCAATCGTGAAGTGCTGACCCTGGGCACCACCCGCGACTTCTTCGCCATTCGCCAACTGGCGGTCATTCAGGGCCAGCCGTTGCCGACGCTGGACCCGGAGCAGGCCGAGGCCGTCTGCGTGATCGGTGGCAAGCTGCGACGCGAACTGTTCGGTACACGCCCGGCCCTGGGTGAATGGTTGCGCGCTGGCGACCGGCGCTTCCGCGTGGTCGGCGTCCTCGGCGAGCGAGGCGAATCGCTGGGCATGGATTTCGCCGAGATGTTGATCATCCCGGTTGCCAGTGCCCAGGCCCTGTTCAATAGCGAGGGCTTGCTGCGGGTGTTTGTCGAAGTGCATGGGCCGAGTGTTCTCGACCGCAGCAAGCGGCTGATACTGGCCGCGCTCAAGGAGCGCCACGACGGTGAGGAGGACATTACCCTGGTCAGCCAGGACAGCCTGCTCAGCGCCTTCGACCAGATACTCAAGGTACTGACCCTGGCGGTGTCCGGGATTGCCGCAATCAGCCTGCTGGTGGCTGGTATCCTGATCATGAACGTGTCCTGGATCGCGGTGAGCCAGCGCAGCGCCGAAATCGGCCTGCTCAAGGCCATAGGGGTGACAGCGGTGCAACTGCGCCTGCTGTTCCTCGGTGAGGCGGCGTTGCTCGCCCTGACCGGGGCCCTGGCAGGATTGCTGCTGGCCGAGAGCGTGCTCTGGCTGGGGCGCCTGGCGTTCGCTGTGCCGCTCTATGCGCCCTGGTGGGCGCGGGTTGGTGCGGTGCTGCTGGCACTCGGCACGGCAGTGCTGTTCGCCTGGTTACCCGCCGCTCGGGCCGCGGCACTGGAACCGGTGGCGGCACTACGCCCGCCGGGGGCGCATTGATGCACTGGCAGGATGGCTTGCGGCTGACCTGCTCGGCACTGGTCTGCCGCCCCTTGCGCAGCCTGCTGACCTTGCTCGGCGTAGCGATCGGGATAGCCGCCGTGGCACTGCTCACGGCCATCGGCGAAGGCGTGCGCGGCTATGTGCTGGAGAACTTCGCGCAGTTCGGCACACGGATCATCACCGTGCGCCCAGGCAAGACCCAGACCAGCGGCCTCGGCGGCCTGCTTGGCAGTGTGCGGCCACTGACGATCGCTGATGCCGACGCCCTGCGGCGCTTGCCGCATGTCGAGGCGGCAGTGCCGATCATTCAGGGCAGCGGGGATATCCAGTTCGGTCAACTCGATCGGCGCAGCGACATACTGGGTAGTGGTCACCAGCTGGCGCAGGCCTGGCACATGCAGCTGAGCCTTGGCGAGTTCCTGCCTGCGTCCCGTGACGGCCGTTCGCCGCCCTATGTGGTGCTGGGCCACCAGCTGCGTACCGAACTGTTCGGCGCGCGCAATCCACTGGGCGAGCTGGTCCGCGTTGGCGGCGTACGTTTCCGCGTGATCGGCGTGATGGCCAAGAAAGGTCAGCTGCTCGGTTTCAACCTCGACGATATCGCCTACATCCCGGTCGATTGGGCGGAAAGCCTGTTCAACCGCACCGGGGTAGTCAAAGCCCATGTGGTGTTCGACAGCGGCACCAGCTCACAGGCGTTGGCCCGGCAGATTCGCCAGGTGCTCAGCGAACGGCACGGTGTGGAGGATTTCAGCCTGACCACCCAGGACGACATGCTGCGCAGCTTCAACCGCGTTCTCGGCACCCTGAGCCTGGCCATCGGTGCCTTGGGGGGCATTTCCCTGCTGGTCGGCGGCGTCGGCATTCTCACCATCATGACCACCACCGTGGGCGAGCGCACGGCGGAAATCGGCCTGCTACGGGCGATTGGGGCCAGCCGGCGACAGGTACTCGGGCTGTTTCTCGCCGAAGCCACGCTGCTGTCCCTGGCCGGCGGCCTGCTTGGCCTGCTGTTGATGGGCCTGCTGCTCGGCCTGCTGCACCTGGCCATGCCGAGCCTGCCTTTGGCGCTGCAACCGCTGTTTCTGCTGCTGGCGCTGCTACTGGCGGCGCTACTTGGCATCCTCGCCGGCCTGGCTCCGGCACTGCAGGCGGCGCGCCTGCATCCGGTGCTGGCGCTGCGCAGTGAATAGCTGCCAGGCCATGCGCTTCGCCAGGCACATCGCAACCCGAAGCTGACAGAAAAGTAATCTGCGACTCAGCCGGTTGACAGTGCAGGTTGGCTAGCCTGATCGCTGTGGGTGCTTTTCAGCGCCACCGGCTGGGGCATTCAACCGCCTGATACCAGCGACTTATCGACTGACTGGACGCAACGGCATGCAAAGCAAAACCACGAGACGCGCCTTCGTCAAAGGCCTGGCCGCCACCGGACTGCTGGGCGGGTTGGGCATGTGGCGCACGCCGGTCTGGGCCGTGACCAGCCCTGGCCAGGCGAATGTGCTGACAGGCACCGAGTTTGACCTGTACATCGGCGAACTGCCGGTGAATTTTACCGGCACGAAGCGCACGGCGATGGCCATCAACGGCTCCGTGCCCGGGCCCATCCTGCGCTGGCGCGAAGGCGACACTGTCACCCTGCGTGTGCGTAACCGTTTGCAGCAGGACACCTCCATCCACTGGCACGGCATCATCCTGCCGGCCAACATGGACGGCGTACCGGGCCTGAGCTTCCACGGCATCGCCCCCGACGGCCTGTATGAGTACAAGTTCAAGGTCCAGCAGAATGGCACCTACTGGTACCACAGCCATTCCGGTTTCCAGGAGCAGGTCGGGGTGTACGGCGCCCTGGTCATCGACGCGAAAGAGCCCGAGCCGTTCACCTATGACCGGGACTACGTGGTGATGCTCAGTGACTGGACAGATGAAGACCCTGCCCGGGTGCTGTCCAAGCTCAAGAAGCAGTCGGACTACTACAACTACCACAAGCGCACGGTGGCTGATTTCGTCCACGACGTGAGCGAAATGGGCTGGTCTGCCGCGCTGGCCGACCGGAAGATGTGGGCCGAAATGAAGATGAGCCCCACCGACCTCGCCGACGTGAGCGGCTACACCTACACCTACCTGATGAATGGCCAGGCCCCGGACGGTAACTGGACGGGCGTGTTCAGGCCGGGCGAGAAAATCCGCCTGCGCTTCATCAATGGCTCTGCCATGAGCTATTTCGATGTGCGCATTCCTGGCCTGAAAATGACCGTTGTCGCGGCAGACGGGCAACACGTCGAGCCGGTTTCAGTCGACGAGTTCCGCATTGCCGTTGCCGAAACCTACGATGTCATCGTCGAACCCGAAAGCGAGCAGGCCTATACCATTTTTGCCCAGTCCATGGACCGTACCGGGTACGCCCGCGGCACCTTGGCAGTTCGCGAGGGCCTGCAGGCCCCTGTTCCGGCCGTGGACCCACGTCCCGTCATTTCCATGAACGATATGGGCATGGACCATGGCGACATGGCCGGCATGGACCACGGCAGCATGACCGGCATGGACCACGGCAGCATGACCGGCATGGACCATGGCAGCATGGCTGGCACGAACGGGGCCATGCAGCGTCACCCGGCCTCCGAGACCGACAACCCATTGGTCGACATGCAGACGATGTCACCGACGCCAAAGCTGAGCGATCCCGGCATCGGGCTACGCAACAATGGCCGCCGCGTGCTCACGTATGCCGACCTGCGCAGCACCTTCCCTGACCCGGACGGCCGCGCACCAGGCCGCACCATCGAACTGCACCTCACCGGGCACATGGAAAAATTCGCCTGGTCCTTCGACGGCATCAAGTTTTCCGACGCCGAGCCACTGCGCCTGAAGTATGGCGAGCGCCTGCGCATCACTTTGGTCAACGACACCATGATGACTCACCCCATCCACCTGCATGGCATGTGGAGCGACCTGGAGGATGAGCACGGCAATTTCATGGTGCGCAAGCACACCATCGATATGCCGCCTGGCTCGAAACGGAGCTACCGCGTCACCGCAGATGCCTTGGGGCGTTGGGCCTATCACTGTCACCTGCTGTTCCATATGGAAATGGGCATGTTCCGAGAAGTCCGTGTGGACGAATGAACTGGAGATCCGAGATGAGCAAACCGATGAATCGAAGCGCGTTTTTCCTCTCTGCCGCGATGGCAGGCCTGTTTGCCGTTCATGCCCCATCCGCGTGGTCCGGCGACACCAGCAAACAGCCGGCCAGCGCTGAAAGCGCCAAGGGCGCACAAGGCATGGATCACGGCAACATGAAGGGCATGAACCACGACGCCATGAAAGGCATGGACCACAGCACCATGAAGGGCATGAACCATGACGACATGAAAGGCATGGACCATGGTGCGATGAAAGGCATGGACCACGGCAAGATGATGGAATCGCATGGCAGCGACAAAGCTAAGGCAGGGAAAGATGCTCAATAGCCTGGCACGACCATCGCTGCTGGCATTGGGCGTTGCCCTGGGCATGCTGGGCACTGCGCCCAGCTTCGCCTCCGGGGCCATGGACCATTCGGCCATGGGGCACGATGCCATGCCGATGGATAGCGGCTCCTCGCACGATTCGATGCCAGGCATGGACCACAGCAAGATGGACCACGGCAGCATGCAGGGCATGGACCACTCGACGATGAACCATGGCTCGGCAGAGGCACAGACGACCAGCCGTACCCCGATCCCGGTACTGACAGATGCGGACCGCCGGGCAGCCTTCCCCCCGTTGGGCGGGCACCAGATGCACGACAGCGCAATCAACAGCTTCCTGCTGCTGGATCAGCTGGAGTACCAGGATGCGGACGAAGGCAGCACACTGGCCTGGGATGCATCCGGCTGGATAGGCGGCGATATCAACCGGCTGTGGGTCCGCTCCGAAGGCGAACGCACCAACGGCGTGACCGAAGATGCCGAACTGCAGCTGCTATATGGCCGCTCGGTCAGCCCCTGGTGGGATGTGGTTGCCGGGGTACGCCAGGACTTCAAGCCCGAATCGCCCCAGACCTGGGCGGCGTTCGGCATCCAGGGCATGGCGCTGTACGATTTCGAAGCCGAAGCCACCGCATTCATTGGCGAGAACGGCCAGACGGCTATGCGCCTGGAAGGCGACTACGACATCCTGCTGACCAACCGCCTGATCCTGCAGCCAACCGCTGAAGCCAACTTCTACGGCAAGAACGACCCTGCGCGTGGCGTGGGGTCCGGCCTGGCCAATACCGAGGTCGGGCTGCGCCTGCGCTATGAGATGGTCCGCCAGTTTGCCCCCTATATTGGCGTCACCTGGAACCGCTCCTACGGCAACACCGCCGATTTCATCCGTGATGAAGGTGGCGACGTGGATGAAGCGCGTTTCGTTGCCGGCATCCGCATGTGGTTTTGAGAACCTGTCATGAAAAGAACAATAACAACGCTTGTTCTGGCTGGCGCGCTAAGCAGCGCAGCGGTACTCGGTACCGCCTACTCCGGCCTGGTCAATGTCGGGGCCGACGATCCGCACTTCCCCGCCGTGCATGCCTTCCTGGCCATGGCACGGGACCGCTCCATTGCGGTACGTGCCAGGGACATCGACGTACCTGACCTGCAGGACGAAACGCTGATCCGCACCGGTGCGGGTAATTACAATGCCATGTGCATCGGTTGCCACCTGGCCCCGGGCGTGGAAAAAACCGAGCTCAGCCAGGCGCTGTACCCCTCGCCGCCCAACCTGGCCACCGGCGGCATCGGCGGCGACCCTGCCGCAGCGTTCTGGACCATCAAGCACGGCATCAAGGCCACCGGCATGCCGGCCTGGGGCAAGAGCATGGGCGATGAATACATCTGGGGCATCGTGGCCTTCCTCGACCAGTTGCCCAAGCTCGACCCCCAGCAGTACAACGCGCTGGTAGCGAGCAGCAGCGGCCACCAGCATGGCGGTGGCGAAAGCGCAATGCACAACCATGAAGGCCAGCATGGCAACCACGCGCCTGAGCGCGAGGGCCACCCTGCCCTCGGCGGTTCAGAGGCGCATCATCCGGCACCAACGAATACGGCTCCGAAAACACATGTGCACCGTGACGGGAAAGAGCACGTCCATAAAAACTGAAGACCGCTCGATCCAGACCAGGCCTCTCATCTCAGTGCTTCATGCCTAGCTCAGCATCATCCATCAGCGCCTTGGCCATCGCACTCAGGTAGTGCGCCGCCCAGATCATCATCGGTTTTTCATCCATCAGGCCGGTGATGGTCAGCTCGCGGACATAGCCCATCAATTCCGAGGCCTGCTCGCGGGCGTCCTTGCAAGGGATGCCGGGCTCGATGCGGAACAGTGGGTGGGTGCCGTTTTCGCCTTGGTAGAAGGTCGTCTTGCCGGCGGTGAACTGGGTGTCTTCGGTGGTCATTGTTGAATTCCCTGATAGTTCTCGACTCTTCGGGCCGGCCCTTTCGCGGGCTTGCCCGCTCCCACAGATACTGTGCGAGCCTTGAGGCCTGTGGTGAACCTGTGGGAGCGGGCATGCCCGCGAAGAGGCCAGCCCAGAAAACACATCACTAATGCCTAGTGCAAAGTCCTGGGTTCTGTAGGCATCTGGACCTGAACCAGTGCTGTCTCCAGCAAAGCCCGCAGCGTCTCCAGCTCATGCATCGAGGTCATCATCAGGATCGATGCCGGTGACTTGGGATGCAGCAGCATTGCCTGGTGCACGACGGTCGCAGCGCACAGCGCATAGTCCGTGGCCTTGATCAGGGTGTCTTCAAGGGAATGAACATCGTGGGGTGGATCGGGGACAATCTTAAGCATGGTGACACTCTCTAAAGGTTGGCTAGAGCTGCCACTCATGACTTGCAGTGCGATGGGTGGCAGCCACGTACGGGTCTGCAAGACCGGCAGAGAGCAAAATCCGGCAGGTTCGAAAACCTCCCGTACGCAGCCACCATTAAGCGCGCGCAATGGCATGCCATTGGCATCGGTGATCGACATTTTGCTCTGGACAGGCTTGCAGGCCCGGTCGCTGATTTGGCAACGACGGGGCCAGACTAGGCCGCTGAGAACACCACCGCAATGGCGCAAAGGCGGTAGGAAGCTATTTCAGAAATGGCCTACGCGCAACGGGAAAAATCTGATTATCAGAAGTCATACCGCGCCCCAACCATCATGCTTCGCGACGGCCCGTAGAAATTGAACGTCGAGGTCGACCCCACCCGCGACAGGTAGTCCCGGTCGAACAGGTTGTTGATGTTGAAGGTGGCCGTCAGCTTCGAGGTAACCGGATAAGACAGCATTGCATCCACGGTCGCATAGCCTGGCGCGTCGATGCGCACACCGCCGTTCTCGGAATGGAAGTTGCTCATCGCCGAAATGCCGCCACCAATGGCCAGGCCGTTCAGTGGCCCTTGGCCGATGGTGTACTTGCTCCACAGCGATGCCTGGTTGCGCGGCATGATGAAAAAGGTGGTTTCGGCATCGCCCTTGAGGGTTTCGGTTTCCATCCAGGTGTAGCCGGCCAGTACTTCCCAGTTCGGCGTCAGCTTGCCGCTCACTTCCACTTCGGCGCCCTTCACACGGGTCTTGCCGGATGCAACAGAGTCAGTGGTAGCCACACCGTCGGCGTCATACACGGTAGTCGCGCGGTTCTTGTCGGTCAGGCGGAACACCGAGAGGCGCGTATTCAGGTCGCCGCCGAAGTAGCTGCTCTTGAGACCGAACTCGTACTGCTCGCCCTCACGCGGCTTGAGCACCCGGCCATTGCTGTCGGTGTCGGACTGCGGCTTGAACACCTGCGAATAGCTGGCGTACAGCGCATGGTTGTCGGTCAGGTCGTAGACCAGGCCGCCATACGGGGTGAAGTGGCCATCCACGCGCTTGCTGTCGTTGGTGGTGGCGCCACTACTGAGGGTGGTGGTGTAGAAATCCCCGCGATACCAGCTGAAGCGCCCCCCGGCGATCAGCGCCAGGCGCTCGACCGGGCGGAAGGTGACCTTGGAATACAGGCCGTATTCCTCTTCCTGCGTACCGGTCTCGGTGCTGTAGTTCGGCGCTGGCTTGGCGAACTGCTTCGGCGAGTAGGTGTTGACGTTGATGGCGCCCAGGTTGGTTGTGCCGTTGAGGTACTCGGTGTCGTAGTTCTTGTAGTCGCTGCCGACCACGAACTCGCTGACCTGGCCGAAGGTTTCGAACGGCTGGCTGTAGCTGGCGTCCAGCGAGTAGGTGTCCTGGGTGAAATCGCGAGCGCTGGCGCGCTCGGAGTTGGCGCCAGTGGTGGCGTTGGTCGCGGTGAAGGCATACAGGTAATGGGTGTCGCGGTGCGAGCCACGGGCAGCGACACGGCCATAGCCGCCGTTGTCGAAGCGGTGGGTCAGCTCGGCGACCAAATCAGTGGTCTTGCCGTCGAAGTAGTTCCAGTCGGCCCCCAGGAACTTCGAGTGGCTGAAGTCGGGCACTTCGCCGGACAGCGTTGCCGGATAGCCGTTGTGCGGGGTGAGGTTCTTCACTTCATGAATCAGGCCGAACGACAGGGTGGTGGCGTCGTCCAGGTCGACGTCCAGTGCACCGTAGTAGCTGTTGCTGGTGTTGGCGTTGTAGTCGACCTCGCCATTGGTGTCGTCACGCGAGGCGATGAAGCGCCCGCGCACGCGGCCGGCATCATCCAGCGGCCCGCTCAGGTCGATTTCCTCGTGGTTGGTGTCCCAGGTGCCATAGCTGCCTTCGACGTGGCCCTGGAACTCGGCAGTCGGGCGCTTGCGCACCATGTTGACGATGCCGCCCAGTTCGCTGGTGCTGCTGAACAGCCCGGCCGGGCCACGCATGATCTCGACACGGTCGAACGCCGCCAGCGACGGTACTGTACCGAAGATGCTGGCCATGGGCGCCGGCAGGCCGTCGATATTGAACTCGCTGTACTCGTAGCCACGGGCGTAGATCGATGAGCGGCCACTGTCGTTGGTCAGGGTACGCAGGCCGGCGGTGTAATTGGCCAGGTCATCGAGGTGCACGAACCGACGGTCCTTGACGTAGTCCTGGGTGTAGACCGTGATCGACTGCGGAATGTCCTTGAGCGCTGCGGGGGTCTTGGTGCCCACAGTGGCGGCATCCACACTGTAACCACCGGTTTCTTCCGACGGCAGCATGTCGTACAGGCGGTTGCCTTCGATGGTCAATGCCGGCAAGTCAAGCGCGCTGTCCTCGGCAGCCGCCTGAGTCGCTACCGTCTCGGCCAGTGCCGACATTGAAAACGGCGCCAGCAGCCCCAGCACCAGCCAGCCCCGAACCCGTCGCGGGTCCCCCAACCTTTTGAAACTGCTCATGACACACCCTTTCCCCAAATGGTAGTAATTCGCAAACGAAACAAGTTGCTTTTTGCGAACGATACCGAAGGGAACCCAGGGGTGCAGCAGGATTAACCTTCTTAACACATCCAGGCGTTGCCCTCGCCCTGCTGGCAATGGGATGATCCGCAACTGATACGAATTCTCATTCAAGGCTCGCCGTGCCCACCTCACTCCTCCTCGCCGAAGACGACCAACGCCTGCGTCAGGACCTGGAAAGGCATTTCCTCAACCGCGGTTTTTCGGTGCACGCCTGCGCCACTGGCGCCCAGGCCCTGGATGCCATTCAGCAGTCACGGTTCGAGCTGGTGCTGCTGGACATCATGCTGCCGGGCATCGACGGCCTCAGTCTGCTCGACGCATTGCGCCGGCAACAGGCGGTGCCGGTCATGCTGATGTCGGCACTGGGGGCCGAGCAGGATCGCATCACTGGCTTTACCCGTGGCGCGGACGATTACCTGCCCAAGCCCTTCAGCCTGGCCGAGCTGGACGCCCGGGTCGATGCATTGCTGCGGCGTGTGGCGTTCGATCGCGGTACGGCGCTGCGTGCCGACGTCGGCAGGGTGATGCTCGACCAGGACCGCCAGGACGTTATCCACAACGGCAAGGCTGCCGGCCTCACCGCATCCGAATTCCGCTTGCTGGCCACCCTGCGGGCCCACCCCGGCGAAGCCTTGAGCAAACCATTTCTCTACCAGACCGTGCTGCACCGGGCCTACACCCGCCTGGACCGCGGCCTGGATGTACATGTGTGCAACCTGCGCCGCAAGCTGGCCGACATCGCTGCCCAGCACCTGCAGATCCAGGCCGTACGCGGCCAGGGGTACATGCTGGTCAATACGGAACACGCCTGATGCGCCGTCATCCCTTGCTATGGAAACTGGCCGTACTGCAGGTCGGCTTCTGCCTGTTGCTGACTTGGCTGATCTGGACCTGGGGCCTGTCGGTGGAGCGCAGTACCTACTTCCTGTCCCAAGCCGACCAGGACTACCTGGCGCGCTTTGCACAGCAAGCCGAACAGGCCTGGGCGCAAGGCGGCGCGGAGGCTGCCGAGGCCTGGCGCAGGCAACTGGAACAGGCCGAGGGCACTTGGGTGGCGCTGGTCGGGCCGCACCTGCAGAGCCTTGGCAGCACCCCACTGAGCGCCGAGGAAGCCAGCCACCTGACCTTCATGCGCAAGCTCGACTGGCCGATGAGCCGGCGCCTGCAGGATGAACTGCCCTACGTCAGCATCGAGTTTCCGCAACACCCTGAGCACGGCCGCCTGGTAATGCAACTGCCCGAGCGCCTGTTGCCCACCGGGCTGACCCCATGGACCCATGTGATCACCCATGGCGTTGCCCCCACGCTGCTCGCCCTGCTGCTGGTCGTGGCGCTGTACCGCCACCTTGTGGTGCCACTGAACCACCTGCGCGACCGCGCCGACGCTCTGCGTGCCGACGACCTCGACGGCCCGGCCCTGCCCCTGCAAAAGCGGCGCGATGAGCTTGGGGAGCTGGCGCAGGCCTTCGAGCACATGGCCGGGCGCCTGCGCCAGAGCCTGGAGCAGCAGCGCCTGTTATTGCGCACGCTGTCTCACGAACTGCGCACGCCGCTGGCGCGGCTGCGCATCGCCCATGACAGCAGCTTGCCGCCGGCCCAGTTGCGCGAGCGCCTGGACCGCGAGGTGACCGACATGCAGAAGCTGCTGGAGGACACACTGGACCTGGCCTGGATGGACACCGAACAGCCCAGCTTGCCGACCGAACCGGTGTTGATGGTTTCGGTGTGGGAAGCCTTGTGCCAGGACGTCTGCTTCGAAAGCGGCTGGGACCGCGCCCGCCTGCCCTGCTCGCTCGGCACCGACTGCGTGGTGCAAGCCCACCTGGACAGCCTGGCCCAAGCCCTGGAAAACCTGATGCGCAATGCCATCCGCCACTCGCCGGCCGAGGGCCGGGTCAGTCTGGATGGCTGGCTCGAGGGCGACTGCTGGCACCTGCGCCTGAGTGACCAGGGGCCCGGGGTGCCGCATGCCGAGCTCGAACGCATCTTCAAGCCCTACCAGCGGCTAACCGACAGCGGCGCGGGCTTCGGCCTGGGCCTGGCCATCGCCCGCCGCGCCATCGAATTGCAAGGCGGTCGCTTGTGGGCCAGCAATGGTCACCCGGGCCTGTGCCTGCACATGACCTTGCCGATCGGCCAGGACTGTTTAGAAAGTTAATGCGCTTTACGCTCAATCAGGACTGATTATCATCTGGGCGTTCCAGCCTTGCGCTCCTTGCAAAGCCCTGACGAGACACCTGATGAGCAAGATGACCCTGATGCTGGCTTTGGCGCTGGCCCTTGCGGCCCCGGCTGCCCTGGCGCAGCCCGAGCCTCAACAGAGGATGGATACCTCGCTGCTGCAGCGACAGGACCTGGCCTACCGCTTCAGCCAGCTCGACCTGGACTCGGCCGATGGCCAGCGCCATTACCGCTTGTGGGTCGGCAAACCAGACGGCCCAACGCCAGCGGCAGGTTACCCGGTGCTGTGGATGCTCGATGGCAACGCCGCGCTGGGGGCGCTGGACAGCCGGCTGCTGGGCAAGCTTGCCGCCGGCCAGGCGCCATTGCTGGTAGCCGTGGGGTACCAGACCGATCAGCGGATCGAGCGGGTCGGGCGTACCTATGACTACACCCCGGCGTTGCCTGGGCAGGCTGAGCAGTCGGACCCGCTGACCGGGCAACCGAGCGGTGGCGTGGATGCGTTCCTCGATCTGCTGAGCGAGCGCATGCGGCCGCTGGTGGCGGGTGTGGCACCGATCGACCTGCAGCGGCAGACGTTGTGGGGGCATTCCTATGGTGGCTTGGCTGTGCTGCATGCACTGTTCACCCGGCCTGGGGCTTTCAGTGACTATGTGGCCGCCAGCCCATCGCTATGGTGGCATGACGGTGCGATCGTGCATGAGGCGCAGGGGCTTGGCCAGCGCTTGGGCAGCAGCCGACCTCGGTTGTTGCTGATGCGCGGAAGTGAGGAGCCGGCCAACCCGCGCATGCCGGTGCAAGGTGATGGCGAACGGGCGGCGCGGGAGCTGCTGGCAGAGCTGGCCAAGGTGCCGGGGTTGCAGGTACGGTTCGAGCGGTTTGACGGGCTGGGGCATGGGCCGATGTTAGCGGCCTCGCTGAAGCAGGTGATTGAAGGGATGTCCCGATAACCCTGCACTGGCCTCTGCGCAGGTTTACCCGCGAAGAGGCCGGCACAGGCGATACTCCCGTCAGCCCTTCACACACACCACCTGGCGCAAGGTGTGCACCACCTCCACCAGTTCCCGCTGTGCGCGCATCACCGCATCGATGTCCTTGTAGGCCATCGGGATCTCGTCGATCACCTCCTTGTCCTTGCGGCATTCCACATGCGCCGTGGCCCGTCGCTGGTCCTCCACGGTGAAGCGGCTCTTGGCCTTGGTCCGGCTCATCACCCGGCCGGCGCCATGGCTGCAGGAACAGAACGACTCCGCGTTGCCCAGCCCGCGCACGATGAAACTCCTGGCCCCCATCGAGCCGGGAATGATGCCCAACTGCCCTTTCTGCGCGGACACCGCCCCTTTGCGCGTCACCAGCACCTCTCGGCCAAAATGCTGCTCGCGCTGCACATAGTTGTGGTGGCAGTTCACCGCTTCCAGGCTGGCCTCGAACGGCTTGCCGAGCACCTTGCGGGCGGCAGCGACCACCGCCAGCATCATCAGCTCGCGGTTGTGCCGGGCATAGTCCTGCGCCCATTCCACCGCTTCCACGTAGTCGGCGAAATGGCGGCTGCCTTCTTCGAAGTACGCCAGCTCCTTGTCCGGCAGGTTGGCCAGGTGCTGGCGCATGTCGGCCTGGGCCAGTTCGATGAACAGGTTGCCAATGGCATTGCCTACACCCCGCGAGCCGCTGTGCAACATGAACCAGACACGGTCGGCCTCGTCCAGGCACACCTCGATGAAGTGGTTGCCACCCCCCAGTGTGCCCAGGTGCTGGCGGTTGTTGGTCTTCGCCAGGCGCGGGTACTTGTCGGTAATGGCCTTGAAGCGCCCGGCCAACCGTCCCCAGGCCTGGTCGGCCTGGGCCGGCACATCGGCCCAGGCGCCCTGGTCATGTTTGCCGAACGTCTTGCCGTGCGGCACCGCCTGCTCGATGGCGCTGCGCAGGCCGTGCAGATGGTCCGGCAGGTCGCGGGCGTGCAGCGAGGTGCGCGCGGCGATCATGCCGCAGCCGATGTCTACGCCTACCGCCGCGGGGATGATCGCGCCAACGGTCGGGATCACGCTGCCGATGGTCGAGCCTTTGCCCAGGTGCACGTCCGGCATCACCGCCAGGTGCTTGAAGATGAACGGCATCCTGGCGGTATTGAGCAATTGCCGGCGGGCGTCGTCCTCGACAGGCACGCCGTCGGTCCATAACTTGACCGGCTTGCCGCCGGCAACCTGGAGAATGTCCATGGGGCTGTTCCTGAAGGGCCATGCCGGCATGATACCGCCAAAGGTCGTAGAGCCGTGGGTTGCCAGCGGGGTGGCGAGGTGCGGTATGCTTGGCCGGTCTTCAGGGCGGGGTGAAAGTCCCCACCGGCGGTAAATCGAAAGATGAGCCCGCGAGCGCCCCGGCCATGCCGGGGGTCAGCAGATCTGGTGCAATTCCAGGGCCGACGGTCATAGTCCGGATGAAAGAAGGCGTCAGGCAGGGGCCATCCGGGCGCCCCTGTGCGCGCATTTGGTTCGCCCCGAGACGTTCATCGATCATTCACGAGGAGCGTTTCATGTCCACCCAGCACCACCCGCAATTCCCCAACGTCAGCGCCGCCATCGCCGCCTTCCAGGCCGGGCGCCCAGTGCTGCTGCTCGACGATGACGACCGCGAGGACGAAGCGGACATCATTGCCGCCGCCGAGAACATTTCGCTGCAGACCATGGCCATGATGATTCGCGATTGCAGCGGCATCGTCTGCCTGTGCCTGGACGAAGCCACCGTCGACGAGCTGCAGCTGGCACCCATGGTGCAGAACAACCAGGCGCGCCACGGCACCGGCTTCACCGTTACCATCGAGGCGGCCGAAGGGATCACCACCGGGGTATCCGCCCAGGACCGCATCACCACCATCGCCGCGGCACTGCGCTCGAGCGCCGGGCAGCGCCACATCGTCAGCCCGGGCCATGTATTCCCGTTGCGTGCGCGCAATGGCGGGGTGCTGACCCGCCGTGGCCACACCGAAGGTTCGGTGGACCTGGCACGCCTGGCCGGCCTGCGCCCGGCAGCGGTGCTGTGCGAGCTGATGAACCCCGACGGCAGCATGGCGCGCGGCGAGCAGGTGGCGGTGTATGCACGGCAGTACAATTTGCCGGTGCTGACCATCGAGGAACTGGCGCAGTACCGTGAGGCGATGCTGGCGCTGGAAGCCGAGCCAGCCTGACCCCGCACCGGGTTCAGAACTGGCACAGTGTCTGTAGGAGCGGCCCTTTCGCGACACAGGGCCGCTCCTGCCGTTGACCGCGTTAACCGATCGGCTGGCCGGAAGTTTGCTCCCCCCGCCCCGCTCTGCTAGTGTCGCGCCGTTCTGAATGCCACCGAGACAGTCGCCATGGCCCGCAAAAAAGCCTCCCTCGATTTCGAGCAATCCCTCGCAGACCTGCAAGCCCTGGTCGAGCGCCTGGAGAACGGCGAATTGTCGCTGGAAGAGTCGCTGGCCGCCTTCGAACAAGGCATCGCCCTGACCCGTGATTGCCAGGGCGCCCTGGCCCAGGCCGAGCAAAAGGTGCAGATCCTCCTGGAACGCGATGGCGAGCTGGCCGCCCAGCCCTTCGACGCGGAGCCGGAAGCATGATCGGCACCTACCAGGCCAGTTGCCAGGCACGGGTCGACGCTGCACTCGAGCCGTTGTTCGTCGCCCCGACCCGGGAACTCGAACGCCTCTACGCGGCCATGCGCTACAGCGTGATGAACGGCGGCAAGCGCGTGCGCCCGCTGCTGGCCTATGCCGCCTGCGAAGCCCTCGGCGCCCCGGCCGAACAGGCCAACGGCGCTGCCTGTGCGGTGGAACTCATCCACGCCTATTCGCTGGTGCATGATGACCTGCCGGCGATGGACGACGACGACCTGCGCCGGGGCCAGCCAACCACCCACAAGGCCTTCGACGAGGCCTGTGCCATTCTCGCCGGCGACGGTTTGCAGAGCCTGGCCTTCAGTGCCCTGCTCGACCCGCGCCTGAGCCCGCAGGCCGACAGCATCCGCCTGGCCATGGTCCAGGCGCTGGCCAAGGCTGCCGGCCCGGCGGGCATGGTCGGCGGCCAGGCCATCGACCTCGGCTCGGTCGGCCTGAAGCTGGACCAGCAGGCGTTGGAACTCATGCACCGGCACAAGACCGGCGCGCTGATCGAAGCCAGCGTGCGCCTGGGCGCCCTGGCCAGCGCCCGCGCCGAACAGGCGCAACTGGACGCCTTGCAGGCCTATGCCCAGGCCATTGGCCTGGCGTTCCAGGTGCAGGACGATATCCTCGACGTGGAAAGCGACACGGCCACCCTCGGCAAGCGCCAGGGTGCCGACATCGCCCGCGACAAACCGACCTACCCGGCGCTGCTGGGCCTGGACGCGGCCAAGGCCTATGCCATCGAACTGCGCGACCAGGCGCTGGTCGCCCTGCAAGGGTTTGACGACAAGGCCGAACCGCTACGCGCGCTGGCGCGTTACATTGTCGAACGGCGCAACTGATTGCCTGGGGCCGCCGAGCGGCCCGTGCAACACCCGTCTGAATGGGCAGTATTTCCTACAATGGGGTAAACTGCCGCGTCTTACACACCTATAACGACTCGCCTGATGCCCACGACGTTTCAAGAGATCCCCCGCGAACGCCCGGTCACGCCGTTGCTCGACCGCGCTGACACGCCTGCCGGCCTGCGCCGGCTGGCCGAAGCCGACCTGGAGACCCTGGCCGACGAACTGCGCCAGGAACTGCTCTACACCGTGGGCCAGACTGGTGGGCATTTTGGTGCCGGCCTGGGCGTCATCGAGCTGACCATCGCCCTGCACTACGTCTTTGACACCCCGGACGACCGGCTGGTGTGGGACGTCGGCCACCAGGCCTACCCGCACAAGATCCTCACCGGGCGCCGCAAGCGCATGCTCAGCCTGCGCCAGAAAGACGGCATCGCCGCCTTCCCGCGCCGCAGCGAGAGCGAGTACGACACCTTCGGTGTCGGCCATTCCAGCACCTCGATCAGCGCCGCGCTGGGCATGGCCATTGCCGCCCGTCTGCAGAACAGCGCGCGCAAGTCGATCGCGGTGATTGGTGACGGCGCGCTGACCGCCGGCATGGCCTTCGAGGCGTTGAACCACGCCCAGGAAGTCAACGCCGACATGCTGGTGATCCTCAACGACAACGACATGTCGATTTCGCGCAATGTCGGCGGCCTGTCCAACTACCTGGCCAAGATCCTCTCCAGCCGCACCTACGCGAGCATGCGCGAAGGCAGCAAGAAAGTGCTGTCGCGCCTGCCGGGCGCCTGGGAAATCGCCCGCCGCACCGAGGAGTACGCCAAAGGCATGCTGGTGCCTGGTACGTTGTTCGAAGAGCTGGGCTGGAACTACATCGGCCCGATCGACGGTCATGACCTGCCAACCATGATCGCCACGCTACGCAACATGCGTGACCTCAAGGGCCCGCAGTTCCTGCACGTGGTGACCAAGAAGGGCAAGGGCTTCGCCCCCGCCGAGCTCGACCCGATCGGCTATCACGCCATCACCAAGCTGGAGCCGGCAGACAAGCCCGCTGCGCCGAAAAAAGCCAGCGGCCCCAAGTATTCCGCCGTGTTCGGCCAGTGGCTGTGCGACATGGCTGCCGCCGACAACCGCCTGGTGGGCATTACCCCGGCGATGAAGGAAGGCTCCGACCTGGTCGCCTTCAGCGAGCGTTACCCGGAGCGCTACTTCGACGTGGCGATTGCCGAGCAGCATGCCGTGACCCTGGCGGCCGGCATGGCCTGCGAGGGCAGCAAGCCGGTGGTGGCGATCTATTCCACCTTCCTGCAGCGCGCCTATGACCAGCTGATCCACGATGTGGCGGTGCAGAACCTCGACGTCCTGTTCGCCATCGACCGCGCCGGCCTGGTCGGCGAAGACGGCCCGACCCACGCGGGCAGCTACGACCTGTCGTACCTGCGCTGCATCCCGGGGATGCTGGTGATGACCCCGAGCGATGAGAACGAGCTGCGCAAGATGCTCAGCACCGGCCACCTGTACAACGGCCCGGCGGCAGTGCGCTACCCGCGCGGCACCGGCCCCAACGCGCCGATCACCGGCGACCTGGAGCCGCTGGAAATCGGCAAGGGCATCGTGCGGCGCCAGGGCGAGAAAGTCGCCTTGCTGGTGTTCGGCGTGCAACTGGCCGAGGCCATGCAGGTGGCTGAGCAGATCAACGCTACCGTGGTCGACATGCGCTTCGTCAAACCGCTGGACGAGACGCTGGTGCTGGAGCTGGCCGCTAGCCATGAACTGCTGGTGACCATCGAAGAAAACGCCATCATGGGCGGTGCGGGTGCGGCGGTTGGCGAGTTCCTGGCCAACGAGGCAATCGTGAAACCGTTGCTGCATCTGGGGCTGCCGGACATCTACGTCGAGCATGCCAAGCCGGCGCAGATGCTGGCTGAGTGTGGGCTGGATGCGGCCGGGATCGGGGCTTCGGTGCAGGCTCGGATGGCCAAGCTCGGCTTGTAATCACTCGGGCCGCTGTGCGGCCCTTGGCGACGCACATCGGCGCAGCGTGGCTTCGACCACCTGCCCACCGGGCCAGGCAGCAGGCGTCAGCCGAGCTGGCGCGGAATGCGGTAGAGGTACAGCACCACCACGGTGGACAACGCCAGCAGAATCTGCGGCACCGCCTCGAGGCCGACCAGCACCGACAGCGCAGCGACCCAGGCCGGGAAGCAGGCATACAGCATGGCCAGGCGCCGGACACGTGCCAGCTCGATCCAGGCAGCGGGTTCGTCGCCAGTCCCCAGCACCTGCGAGGTGGCAATCAACGCGCGCTTGTAGGCCGCGAAGCGCGGCAGGCTGAGGAACATGGTCGCCGCCCCGGCAATGAACAGCGGCATGGCCAGCACGGGCACCAGCGCATCACCACCGCCAAAAGCCCAGGCCATGACCGGCAGCGGCACCAGGCCCACCGCCAGGTATTGCCACCAGGCCAGCGCCAGGCGCCGCTTGACCTCGGCGCGGGTCACGCCTGGGGCACCTCGCCCTGGTGCTCGTTACCCAGCATGTGACCGAGCTTGCCGGCCTTGGTTGCCAGGTAATAGCGGTTGTGCGGGTTGTGCCCGGTGTGCAGCGGCACGCGCTCGGCGACGACGATGTTCATGTCGGTCAGGGCTTTGACCTTGCGCGGATTGTTGGTCATCAGGCGCAGGGACTTCACGCCCAGGTGCTCCAGCATCGGCAGGCACATGGCGTAGTCGCGCTGGTCGGCGGCGAAGCCCAGGCGCTCGTTGGCTTCGACGGTATCGGCGCCACCATCCTGCAGCTCATAGGCGCGAATCTTGTTCAGCAGGCCGATACCACGGCCTTCCTGGCGCAGGTACAGCAGCACGCCGCGGCCCTCGCGGGCGATAGCCTGCAATGCCGCTTCCAGTTGCGAGCCACAGTCACAGCGCTGGCTGAACAGGGCGTCGCCGGTCAGGCACTCGGAGTGCAAACGCCCCAGCACCGGCTGGCCATCCGCGATGTCACCCAGGCTGAGCACCACATGCTCACGCCCCGTGGCTTCGTCGAGGAAACCATGCATGGTGAAGGTCGCGAAGGGAGTCGGGAGTTTAGAGGCGGCAACAAAGACGACGGGCACGTTGTGCTCCTGGAATAAGTGGGAAATTTCTCGTGGGCCGATTGTATCAGCAGGTTGGCGGCTGTGCGCTGGCTGAATACCGTGGGGTAAGATCGAAAAGTTCGATGCTTAGAGATCAGCACCCGATAGCGCTGCCGCAGGGGACCCATGCATGCCATTTGGCGAGCCTTATTGTGGTTTGCTGCCCGGCGTGAACGGATACGGCTGCTGCCAGTGTTCAAAAATCGGCTTCAGCTCGCCACTGCGTACCAGCTCGGCCATGCGCTTGTCGAACAGGTCACGCAGGGCCTTGGCCCGGTCGTTGCGGGCGAAGGCCAGGTACAACGGCAGTTCGGCGACATGCGTGCGGCGGAAACGCTCGGGCTGGGAAGTCTGGCCGAGCACGTGATCGACCTCGGTCCGCGCATCGATATAGAAGTCCACCCGATCATGTTCGAGCATCGGCAGGATACCTTCGCGGCGTTGCACTTCCCGGGCATCACGCACATCCGGCAGGTAATGGCCGAAATTGTAGCCACGCACCCAGACCAGACGGTACTGGCCGATTGTGTCCCGGGTAGGTACGGGTTTGCTGGCCAGGCCCAAGGCGTAGATATGGTCCATGTCGAAGTGCCAGCGCGGATACAGGTTGTCGGCGTCCTCTTCCTTGTACGACCCCACCCAGGCATCCGCTTCGCCACGTTTGACCAGGCCGACCGCACGACTGTAGGGCGCGCCCTGGGTCGCCACCTTGACGCCGGCTGGCTCGAACACCTTGCGCAGGACATCCCAGGCCAGCCCGGTACCGTTGGCGTTGGTGTAGTCGAGCCATGTCTCGCTGACCAGGTGGATTTGCCTGGGCACGCCTTCGGCAGCGGCTACCCACGGGGCAAGGCTGAGCAGCATGCCCAGCAGTAGCGTCCTCAAATGCCGCTGAATCAGGCTAACGCCCACACCAACACCTGCATGCCCAGCCAGGCGAACACACCGGCCAGGATATCGTCGAGCATGATCCCGACACCCCCATGCACATGGCGGTCGATCCAGCGGATCGGCCACGGTTTGAGGATGTCGAAGAAGCGGAACATCAGGAACCCTGCTAGCAGCCATTGCCAGCCTTCCGGCACCAGCCAGAGGGTTATCCACATGCCGACGATTTCGTCCCAGACGATGCCTTCATGGTCATGCACACGCAGGTCGGTGGCGACCTTGCCGCACAGCCAGAAACCGAACAGCATGCTCACGCCCAGCAGCAGCCAGTAGCCCCAGTCGGGCAGCATCTGCCACAGCGGGATGAACGGGATGGCGACCAGCGAGCCCCAGGTACCCGGGGCCTTGGGCAAGGTGCCGGAGCCGAAACCGAAGGCGATGAAGTGCCACGGGTTGCGCCAGACCGAGGGCGGAACGAACTCCGCAGGCACCTGGTTGGGGTGATCGGTCACGGTGTCTCCCTGAAATGTTGGTAGCCGCGTTGCGCGGGGGTGATGTCCCGGCCTTGCGCGTCGCGCAAGGTCACGCCCTGCCCTTCGACTACGCGGCCAATGACATGCACTTCGATGAAACTCAGGGCTGTCAGGGATGCAAGTGCTTCACGCGGCAGGGTAAAGGCCAGCACGTAATCATCGCCTCCGCTAAGCGCGGCCTGCACTGCGGCCTCGCGACCCAGTAATGCCTCCACCTCAGCAGACACTGGTACCTGGGCCAGGTTCACCTCGAGGGCGACCGCGGATGCCTTGGCGATATGACCACAATCGGCGAGCAGGCCGTCGGAGATATCCAGCGCAGCCGTAGCGCGGCCTCGCAGCCACGTGCCGAGGGTCAACTGCGGCATCGGCGCCCAATAATGGCGCAGCAGCGGCTTGGCCTGCTCGGCCGGCGCCTGTCGCTCACCCAGCACCAGCGGCAACGCACCGGCAGCCTTGCCCAGCGAACCGCCCACGCACAGCAGGTCGCCCGGCCGCGCGCCACTGCGGCGCAAGGCCTGGCCGACGGGCACACGGCCGAACACGGTGACGGTTATGCTCAACGGGCCCCGGGTGGTGTCGCCACCGATCAGGCTCATGCGGCAACGATGAGCCATGCGGCTGAGGCCGTTGGCGTATGCTTCGAGCCAGTCGGGGCCGACATCGGGCAAGGTCAGCGCAAGGGTGAAGCCTATGGCCGTCGCGCCCATGGCCGCCAGGTCACTGGCCGCCACGGCCAACGACCGCTGCCCCAGCAGAAGCGGATCGCACACCGCAGGGAAATGCACGCCGGCAACCAGGGTGTCGGTGGACACCGCCAGTTGCTCACCAGGGGGCAGGTCCAGCAGGGCACAGTCGTCGCCGATACCCAGCGCCACGCCCTCGCCACCTTGCGCACAAGGCGCGGCGGCGAAGTAATGGTTGATCAGTTCGAACTCACCCATGGGCCAGCTGCGCCAGGATCAGCGCTTGTTCGCCTTGACTTCTGCTTCGCGCAGGTTCGGCGCCAGCTTGTCCAGCACACCGTTGACGAACTTGTGGCCGTCGGTGGCACCGAAGACCTTGGCCAGCTCGACCCCCTCGTTGATCACCACGCGGTACGGTACGTCGACGCGCTTGATGAACTCCCAGGTGGACAGGCGCAGCACGGCCAGCTCGACCGGGTCGAGCTCGTCCAGTGGCAGGTCCAGGCAGGGCTTCAGGGCGTTGTCGATGTCGCTCTTGATCGCCGGGACCCCATGCAGGATCTCGCGGAAATAGGCGCCATCGACATCGGAAAAATCGTTATCGACCCGGAATTGCGCTTCGATCTCGTTCAGCGAATGCTGCGCCATGTGCCACTGGTACAGCGCCTGGGTCGCGAGCTTGCGGGCTTCGCGACGCTTGGCGCTCTTCGACGGCTTGCCGGCATCCGCAGGTTTTGGATCGCGCGGGTTGAAACGATCGCTTTCGTCGCTAATCACTTGGCCTCCAACTGCGCCAGCAGGCTGACCATTTCCAGAGCGGACAGGGCAGCTTCAGCACCTTTGTTGCCAGCCTTGGTGCCGGAACGCTCGATGGCTTGCTCGATGGAGTCGACGGTCAGCACGCCGAAGGCCACCGGAACACCGAACTCCATGGACACCTGGGCCAGGCCCTTGGTGCATTCGCCCGCCACGTATTCGAAGTGCGGGGTACCGCCACGGATCACTGCGCCGAGGGCGATGATCGCGTCGTAGGCACCTTGCTGGGCGACTTTCTGTGCCACCAGCGGGATTTCGAACGCGCCCGGGGCACGGATGATGGTGATGTCGCTTTCGCTGACACCGTGGCGTACCAGGGCATCAACGGCACCGCTTACCAGGCTTTCGACGACGAAGCTGTTGAAGCGGCCAACCACCAAAGCATAGCGACCTTTGGGGGCGATGAAGGTACCTTCGATGGTCTTCAGGGTCATTCCGATATTCTCATCTTCAAGAGCGAGGCCGCTTGCTGGCGGCCTCGACAGGGGTATGGACTCGAGCTGGACGGCGCATTTGCCGCCTCAAGTCACTCGGAGGGCACGTATTCTACAACTTCCAGATCGAATCCGGATATCGCGTTGAACTTCATCGGCGAACTCATCAGGCGCATCTTGCGCACACCCAGGTCGCGCAGGATCTGCGAACCAGCACCCACGGTGCTGTAGGTGGTCGGTGCCTTGACCGGCGCTTCGCCGGCGCTTTCGCGGATGTGCGCCAGCAACACGTCGCCGTCCAGCGGGTGGCCCAGCAGCAGTACCACACCGCTACCGGCCTCGGCCACGGCGGCCATGGCGGCGCGCAGGCTCCAGCGGCCCGGCTGCTTGACCAGCAGCAGGTCGCGCAGCGGGTCCATGTTGTGCACGCGCACCAGGGTCGGCTCTTCGGCGCAGATCTTGCCCAGGGTCAGGGCCATGTGCACGTCGCCTTCGACCGCATCACGGTAGGTGACCAGGTTGAATTCGCCCAGCTCGCTCTCGATCAGTTGCTCGGAAACACGCTGCACGGTGCGCTCGTGGATCATGCGGTAGTGGATCAGGTCGGCGATGGTGCCGATCTTCAGGCCATGTTCGGCGGCGAACACTTCCAGCTCGGCGCGGCGCGACATGGTGCCGTCGTCGTTCATCACTTCGCAGATCACACCGCTCGGCTCGAAGCCGGCCATGCGCGCCAGGTCGCAGGCCGCCTCGGTATGACCGGCACGGGCCAGGGTGCCGCCGGGCTGGGCCATCAGCGGGAAGATGTGGCCAGGGCTGACGATGTCTTCGGCCTTGGCGTCCTTGGCCGCGGCGGCCTGCACGGTACGTGCGCGGTCGGCGGCGGAAATGCCGGTGGTAACGCCTTCGGCGGCTTCGATCGACACGGTGAACTTGGTGCCGAAGCCCGAGCCGTTGCGCGGCGCCATCAGCGGCAACTTCAGCGTTTCGCAACGCTCGCGGGTCATCGGCATGCAGATCAGGCCGCGGGCGTGCTTGGCCATGAAGTTGATGTGCTCGGGCTGGCAGCACTCGGCGGCCATGATGATGTCGCCTTCGTTCTCGCGGTCTTCGTCATCCATGAGGATGACCATTTTACCCTGGCGGATGTCTTCGACCAGTTCTTCGATGCTGTTGAGCGCCACGCGGCACCCCCTTCTCAATCAGGATTTCAAGAAGCCGTTGGCGGCCAGGAAGCTTTCGGTAATGCCACTGCCCTTGCTCGGTTCGGCGGCCTTGTCACTCAGCAGCAAGCGCTCCAGGTAACGGGCCAGCAAGTCGACCTCAAGGTTGACCCGACGCCCTGCGCGGTAGTCGGCCATGATGGTTTCGGACAGGGTGTGCGGGACAATGGTCAGCTCGAACTCGGCGCCATTGACCTCATTGACCGTCAGGCTGGTGCCGTCGACGGTGATCGAGCCCTTGTGGGCGATGTACTTGGCCAGCTCCTTCGGTGCACGCACGCGGAACTGGATGGCACGGGCGTTATCGCTGCGCGAGATGATTTCGCCAACCCCGTCGACGTGGCCGCTGACCAGGTGCCCGCCCAGGCGGGTGGTGGGAGTCAGGGCCTTTTCCAGGTTGACCTTGCTGCCACTCTTGAGGTCGATGAAGGCGGTGCGCTTGAGGGTTTCGACGCTGACGTCGGCCCAGAAGCCGTCGCCTGGCAACTCGACGGCCGTCAGGCACACGCCATTGACGGCGATGCTGTCGCCGAGCTTGACGTCAGCCAGGTCGAGCTTGCCGGTTTCGACGTAGACGCGCACGTCGCCACCCTTGGGGGTGAGGCTGCGGATGGTGCCGATGGATTCGATGATGCCGGTGAACATTGGGTCTTCCTCAGAAACGGTTTGCGCTGGGCAAGCCGGGCATTATACGCCGGGCGCCGGCAGGGGAACGGCGGTGACCAGCCAGTCATCGCCCACTGCGCGCATTCCGGTAATTTTCAGCCGTGGCGCTTCGCTCATCCTGTCCAGTGGCCAGTCCAGCAGCGGGCGTGCATGGCTGCCGAGGAAGGTGCCAGCGACGAACAACTGGTACTCGTCGATCAGGCCCTGCCGGGCAAAGGCACCCACCAGGCCGGCACCGGCCTCCAGCAGGATTTCGTTGACGCCACGAGCGGCCAGGGCCCGCAGCAGCGCAGGCAGGTCGACCTGGCCATTATCGCCCGGCAGGCTGAGCAGTTCGTGGCCGGCAGCGGCATAGCGCGGGTCATCCACGACAGCGCTCACCACCAGGGCCGGGCCGGCCTGGAAGAACGGCGCGTCCAGCGGCAGGCGCAGGCGGCCATCGACCAGCACGCGCAGCGGTGCACGGCTGAGCGCCAGCGCGGTGGTTTCGGCGTCCAGGCCCAGCTCGGCGCCGCGCACGGTCATGCGCGCATTGTCGGCCAGCACGCTGGCGGCGCTGGTCAGCACCACACTGGAGCGGGCGCGCAGGCGCTGCACGGCAGAACGCGCGGCCGGGCCGGTGATCCACTGGCTTTCGCCGCTGGCCATGGCCGTGCGGCCATCCAGGCTCATCGCCAGTTTGGCGCGAACGAACGGCAGGCCATGTTCCATGCGTTTGAGGAAGCCCGGGTTGAGCGCGCGGGCCTCGCCCTCGAGCACCCCGCAGGCCACTTCGATACCGGCCTCGGCCAGGCGCCGCAGGCCTTGCCCCGCCACTTGCGGGTTAGGATCCTGCATGGCGGCGACTACGCGCGCCACGCCAGCCTTGACCAGCGCTTCGGCGCACGGCGGCGTGCGGCCATGGTGGCTGCACGGCTCCAGGGTGACGTAGGCACAGGCACCACGGGCACGCTCACCGGCCTGGCGCAGGGCATGCACCTCGGCATGCGGCTCGCCGGCGCGCACGTGCCAGCCTTCGCCGACCACTTCGCCGTCGCGCACGATCACGCAGCCGACACGCGGGTTCGGGTGGGTGCTGTACAGGCCCTGGCGCGCCAGTTGCAGCGCGCGGGCCATGTAGTGGGCATCGAGGATGGCAGTCTGGCTGGGCATGGTCACTCTTTGGCCGGCTCACGTGCCAGACGGTCGATTTCTTCGCGGAACTCGTCCAGGTCCTGGAAGCGCCGGTAAACCGAGGCAAAACGGATATAGGCCACTTCGTCGAGCTTGCGCAGTTCGGCCATGACCATTTCACCGACCACCAGCGACTTGACTTCCCGCTCGCCGGTGGCGCGCAGACGGCTCTTGATGTGGGCCAGCGCGGCTTCCAGGCGCTCGACGCTCACCGGGCGCTTTTCCAGGGCCCGTTGCATGCCGGCGCGCAGTTTTTCTTCGTCGAAGGGCTGGCGCGTGCCGTCCTGCTTGATCAGCCTGGGCAGTACCAGTTCGGCCGTTTCGAAGGTGGTGAAGCGCTCGCCACAGGCCACGCATTCGCGGCGGCGGCGCACCTGCTCGCCCTCGGCGACGAGGCGAGAGTCGATGACCTTGGTGTCGTTGGCACCGCAAAAGGGACAGTGCATGGTGGCAGGCAACAAAAAAAGGGAGGGCCATGGTAGCGCATCCCACTGGCAAGACAAGCCAAAGGGGTTAACATCCATGGGAAATCTGCCCGTGAAGGACTACCCCATGCACTACCGAGCGCTCGTCGTGCTGTGCTGCGCCGCCCTGCTCGCCGCCTGTGGCAGCGACAGGCCGAAGCCCGATACCCCTGCGGCAGCCACGCCAGCCCGGGTGGCCAAGCAGGCCGACGTACTGGGCCCACTGCCGGCCTACCAGCGCGAGCTGAGCGGCACCTTGCTGGAGATCCCGGCCGGGGCCGAGGTCGAACTGGCCTTGCTGGTCATCGACGAACGCGACCGCCCACAACGCCTGCTGGCCAGCAGCAACCTGACCGGCACCGGCCAGGCCCTGCCCTACCAGCTGCGTTTCAACCCCGAGGCCTTCCCCGCCGGCGCGCGGGTCGAGCTGCGCGGCCGCGCCAGCCGCTCCGGCCAGCTGATCCTGCACCTGCCGCCCGTGCGCATTACCCAGGCCCAGAACCAGGCCACCGGCCCGCTGCGTTTCGAGAAGGCGCCATAAGTGGCGCCGCTTGCCCTGCAACAGGCGCTCAGCAGCCTGATCGGCGAAGCGCGCCTGGTCGTCAGCGAACTGCCCGGCTGCGACCTGAAGCTGTGGCTGATCGACGACCAGAACATGGACCGCGCCTTCAGCAGCGAGGAGACCCGGCGTATTCTGGAAGACCCGCCGTACTGGAGCTTCTGCTGGGCCAGCGGCCTGGCCATGGCCCGTTACCTGGCCGAGCGCCCGGAGTGGGTCGCTGGCAAGCGGGTGCTGGACTTTGGCGCCGGCTCGGGTATCGCCGGCATTGCCGCCGCCCGCGCCGGGGCGCTGGAGGTGGTGGCCTGCGACCTCGACCCGCTGGCCCTGAATGCCTGCCGCGCGAATGCTGCGCTGAACGGCGTGGAGTTGGGTTACAGCAGCGACTTCTTCGCCGAAGACGACCGCTTCGACCTGATCCTGGTCGCCGATGTACTGTATGACCGCGCCAACCTGCCGCTGCTGGACGCCTTTCTCGA
This sequence comes from Pseudomonas sp. SMV7, assembly GCF_052041995.1. Lineage (NCBI taxonomy): Bacteria > Pseudomonadati > Pseudomonadota > Gammaproteobacteria > Pseudomonadales > Pseudomonadaceae > Pseudomonas > Pseudomonas sp. SMV7. The sequence continues at coordinate 106,145 of NZ_JBKGGT010000012.1, forward strand.
CCGCGGCCGTCAGGCGCTGGTGGCCGACTCGCGGGTCCGCGACTTCAGCCACCCGCTCTACCAGCAGCTGGGGGTACTCGAAGCCCTGACCCTGCCGGACCTGGCCGAGCCACACGAATTCCGCCGTGTCAGCCTGTACCACGCCAGCCGCGAAACCTTATAGTGGTGCCATTCATGAGTTTGCGAGAGTCGCGATGAGCCAAGACACGCCGTACATTTTCGACGCCACCGATGCCACCTTCCAGCAACTGGTGATCGAGAACTCCTTCCACAAGCCGGTACTGGTCGACTTCTGGGCCGAGTGGTGCGCGCCCTGCAAGGCGCTGATGCCATTGCTGGCGAAGATCGCCGAGGGCTACCAGGGCGAGCTGCTGCTGGCCAAGATCAACTGCGACGTGGAGCAACAGGTGGTTGCCCAGTTCGGCATCCGCAGCCTGCCAACCGTGGTGCTGTTCAAGGATGGCCAGCCAGTGGACGGTTTCGCCGGTGCCCAGCCGGAGTCGGCGATCCGCGCCATGCTCGAGCCGCATGTGCAACTGCCTGCCGCTCCTGCCGCCTCGCCGCTGGAGCAGGCCAAGGCGCTGTTCGCCGAAAGCCGCTTTGCCGAGGCCGAGGCGCTGCTGCAGGCGCTTCTCGGGGAGGACAACAGCAGTGCCGAGGCGTTGATCCTGTACGCCCGCTGCCTGGCCGAACGCGGTGAGCTGGGTGAAGCCCAGGTGGTGCTGGACGCGGTCAAGACAGACGAGCATAAAGCCGCATTGGCCGGTGCCAAGGCCCAGCTGACGTTCCTGCGCCAGGCCGCCAGCCTGCCGGAAGTAGCTGACTTGAAAAGCCGCTTGGCGCAGAACCCGCAGGATGACGAGGCGGCCTACCAGCTGAGCGTGCAGCAGCTGGCGCGCCAGCAGTATGAGGCGGCGCTGGACGGGTTGCTGAAGCTGTTCCAGCGCAACCGTGGTTATGAAAACGGCTTGCCACAGAAGGCGATGCTGCAGGTGTTCGAGTTGCTGGGCGGGGACCACCCGCTGGTCAGCGTGTACCGTCGCAAGCTTTCGGCGGCCATGTTCTGACAATGTTGGGGCCGCGTTGCGGCCCCGATTTGCCGAAACCTCACCCCACCCAGTGATAAACCGGCGCATCCACGCCACTTTCGACCTTCACCTCGCTGCTGTGCCGCAAGCGCACCAGCAGCCGTTTACCCGCTGCCGTACTCCCCGCCAGCCCTTCCAGCCGATCCAGCAGCTGCGGCCCGCTCATCTGCCCTGCCAGGCGCAACACATCGCGCGCCGCAATCCATTGCCCGTCATCCTGACGTGGCGCCGTCACTGCTGCCGCTGCGGCCGCCTGTATCGGCGCTGGCGCTTCCCCCTGCCGCCGCAGTTGCGCCCACTCTTCCGGCTCCAGCTCGATGGTCAGGTCCACCGGCCAGTCACCGATCTGTCCACGAATTCTCATGATGCATTCCTTGAACCCAGGTCAATGCAACCATGCTACCCGAACATGAAACCTGCGCCACGCAGACTGGCGGAGCGCGGAAAAGTTGTTATAACATAACTCAATCTTCCCGCCTGCCCGGAGTCGTCCATGCGTCGCCTGCTGCTCGCCTTGCCCTTCGCCTTGCTGCCCCTGGCCGTGGCCCAAGCCCACGACGATGACCATGATCATGACCACGCCCACGGTACCTTGGGTGCCCACGAGCATGGCGTGGCCAGGCTCAACGCCGTGCTCGACGGCAGTACCCTGGAACTGGAGCTGGACAGCCCCGCCATGAACCTGGTCGGCTTCGAACATGCCGCCAGCAGCGATGCCGACAAGGCCAAGGTCGCCGCCGTACGCCAGCAACTCGAGCAGCCGCTGAAGCTGTTCGGCCTGCCGGCTGCCGCCGGCTGCAAGGAAGACCAGCAGGAGCTGGAAAGCCCGCTGTTCGGTGACGCCCCGAAAGCTGACGACGACGATCATGACCATGACCACGAGCACGCACACAGCGACATCGGTGCCCATTACCAGCTGACCTGCGCCAGCCCGGATAAACTGGCGCAACTGGACCTCGCACCGCTGTTCAAGGCCTTCCCGGCCACGCAGAAAATCAACGTGCAACTGATCGGCCCCAACGGCCAGAAAGGCCTGGAAACCACGCCGGCCAAGGCAGCGGTCGCGTTCTGAATGCGCCAGCCGTTGATCGAATTGCGCGACCTCGTGTTCGCCTGGCCAGGCCAGCCCGCGCTACTGGACATCCCGCTGTTCCAGCTGGACGCTGGCGAGGCCCTGTTCCTCAAGGGCCCCAGCGGCAGCGGCAAGACCACCTTGCTGGGCTTGCTGGGCGGGGTAAACGTGCCGGGCCAGGGGCGCATCCAGTTGCTCGGCCAGGACCTCGGTAGCCTGGGCCAGGGCGCGCGTGACCGCTTCCGGGTTGACCACACCGGCTATATCTTCCAGCAGTTCAACCTGCTGCCGTTCCTCTCGGTACGTGAAAACGTCGAGCTGCCCTGCCGCTTCTCGCACAACCGCAAGGCCCGCGCCGAGCAGCGCCATGGCAGTGTCGACCAGGCGGCCAGTACGCTGCTGGCGCATCTGGGCCTGCATGACCCTGCCCTGCTCGCCCGCCGCGCCGACAGCCTGTCGATCGGCCAGCAGCAACGGGTTGCCGCTGCCCGCGCGCTGATCGGCCAACCCGAGTTGGTAATTGCCGACGAACCGACCTCGGCGCTGGACGCCGACACCCGTGAAGCCTTCATCCGCCTGTTGTTCGATGAATGCCGCGCCGCTGGCGCCAGCCTGCTGTTCGTCAGCCATGACCAGAGCCTGGCGCCGCTGTTCGACCGCCACCTGTCGCTAGCCGAACTCAACCGTGCCGCCAAGCCCCGGGAGGCCTGATGTACCTGCTTCGCCTTGCCTTGGCCAGCCTGGCCAACCGCCGCTTCACCGCGTTCCTCACCGCCTTTGCCATCGCCCTTTCGGTGTGCCTGTTGCTGGCCGTGGAGCGGGTACGTACCGAGGCCCGCGCCAGCTTCGCCAGCACCATCAGCGGCACCGACCTGATCGTCGGTGCCCGCTCCGGCTCGGTGAACCTGTTGCTGTACTCGGTGTTTCGCATCGGCAACGCCACCAACAACATCCGCTGGGACAGCTACCAGCACTACGCCAATGACCCCCGGGTAAAGTGGGCCATCCCCATCTCGCTGGGCGACTCGCACCGCGGCTATCGGGTGATGGGCACTACCGGCGACTACTTCAGCCATTACCAGTACGGCCGCCGCCAGCACCTTGAGCTCAGCCAGGGCCGCGCGTTCGCCGATGACCCGTTCGAGGTGGTACTCGGTGCCGAAGTGGCTGATGCGTTGCACTACAAGCTTGGCGACAAGTTGGTACTGGCGCACGGTGTGGCCGCGGTCAGCCTGGTCAAGCACGACGACAAACCGTTCACCGTGGTCGGCGTGCTCAAGCGCACCGGCACGCCGGTGGACCGCACCCTGCATATCAGCCTGGGCGGTATGGAAGCCATCCACATCGACTGGCACAACGGCGTGCCGGCCCGGGGTGCCGGGCGCATCAGTGCTGAACAAGCGCGCACGATGGACCTGCAACCTGCCGCCATCACCGCCTTCATGCTTGGCCTGAACAACAAGATTGCCACCTTCAGCCTGCAGCGGGAAATCAACGAATACCGCAACGAGCCACTGCTGGCGATCCTGCCCGGGGTGGCGCTGCAGGAATTGTGGAGCCTGATGGGCACTGCCGAGCAGGCGCTGTTCGTGGTCTCGCTGTTCGTGGTGCTGACCGGTCTGATCGGCATGCTCACGGCGATCCTCACCAGCCTGAACGAGCGTCGGCGGGAGATGGCGATACTGCGCTCGGTTGGCGCCAGGCCCTGGCATATCGCGGGGCTGCTGGTACTCGAAGCATTGTCGCTGGCAGCAGTCGGGATCATCGCCGGGCTTGGCTTGCTGTATGCCGGTATCGCCCTGGCACAGGGGTACGTGCAGGCCAACTATGGCTTGTACCTGCCACTGGCCCTGCCCAGTATTCATGAGTGGACATTGCTGGCTATCATCCTGGGGGCCGCGCTGCTGATGGGCAGCGTGCCGGCGTGGCGGGCCTATCGGCAGTCGCTGGCCGATGGCCTGTCCATTCACCTTTGAGAGCCGGTAATGATCCGCAACCTCAGCGCTTTTTTCGCGGGTAAACCCGCGAAGAGGCCCGCACGACACACACTGCTGATCCTGCTGCTGACAGTGGCAATGCCGCTGTGGGCCGTCGAACCCCGCGAACTGGACTGGCCTTCCCTGATCCCCGAAGGCGCCCCCGTCATCCCGCCGCAACTCGCGCCGCTGCACGACATGTCGCAGCTCGGCGACGCCCTGTCTGCCGAATCGGCGCCTCCGGCGCGCCAGCAGGCTCCCGACGCGCCAGTGGTGAAAAGCCTCGACGGCCAGCAAATCAAGCTACCCGGCTACATCGTGCCGCTGGAGGTGAGCGAAGAAGGCCGCACCACCGAGTTTCTGCTGGTCCCCTACTACGGCGCGTGCATCCATGTGCCTCCACCACCGTCGAATCAGATTGTGCACATCTACAGCGAAATGGGCGTGCGCATCGAAGACCTCTACCAGCCTTACTGGATCGAGGGAAAGCTGCAAGTCAGAGCCTCCAGCAGCGAACTGGCAGATGCCGGCTATCAGATGGAAGCCGAAAAAATATACGCTTATGAGCTGAAGTGAGAACTGTTTCGAATTGGTGGCGACGCTTCTTTGAGCTGGGTCAAACTTTCTGTTTAAACGCATCCGTACCATTGGACTACTCGATTACTCACGTCCTTTGGGAGCTTCCATGAACAAGACCTTGCTCGGCGCCTCACTCGTGGCCCTTGCGCTCGCCGCACCTGCCGCCAACGCTTATCAGGCAGGCGATATGATCCTGCGCGCCGGCGCCATCACCACCGCTCCCAATGAAAGCAGCGGCGACCTCAAGTTCGATGGCAACAAGGTTTCCGGCACCAAGGCAACCCTGGACAGCGACACCCAGCTGGGCCTGACCTTCGCCTACATGCTCACCGACCACGTCGGCCTGGAGCTGCTGGCGGCCACCCCGTTCAAGCACACCGTCGGGGTCAAGGGCCTGGGCGGCGGCCTGGATGGCAAGCTGGCGGACATCAAGCAGCTGCCACCGACCCTGTCGCTGCAGTACTACCCGATGGAGCCAAGCTCCAGATTCCAGCCGTACGCCGGCGTGGGCATCAACTACACCCTGTTCTTCGATGAAGACCTCAGCAGCGCCCGCAAGCAGCAGGGCTTCAGCAACCTCAAGCTGCAGGACTCGGTCGGTATCGCCGGCCAGTTGGGCATGGACTACATGCTCACCGACAACCTGCTGGTCAACGCCGCGGTCTGGTACGTCGACATCGACACCAAAGCCAGCGTCGACGGCCCGTCGGCACTGGGCTACAGCAAGACCAAGGTCAACGTCGAAGTCGACCCGTGGGTATATATGGTCGGCCTTGGCTACAAGTTCTGACCTGAACATTGCAGGGCGGCCTCGGCCGCCCTCGCCCGTTGTAGCCACAGCCAATACCCCAGCGCAACCGCGCTGATGGCCATGCCCAGGCCACACACCGCAGCCCAGCCCCAGTGGGCAAACACCCAGCTCGCCAGTACCGCCCCCAAACCACTGCCCAGCGAATAGCACCCCATGTAGGCGCCGACCAAACGGCTGGCCATGGCGCTGCGCCCGGCCAGCAGCAGGCTCTGGTTGGTGACATGGACTGCCTGCACGGCAAGATCCAGCATCAGCACACCCAACACGAACACCGGTAAAGAATGCCCGACGAAGGCCGTTGGCAGCCATGACAGCGTGAGCAGGGCCAGCGCCAACCCGGTGGTGCGTTCGCCCTGCCCCTGGTCGGCCAGGCGACCGGCGCGCCCCGCTGCCAACGCGCCCGCCACACCGGCGATGCCGAACAGGCCGATCTCGCTATGGCTCAATGCCAAGGGCGCGGCACTCAGGGGCATCACCATGGCGCTCCACAGCACGCTGAACGCGGCGAAGATCAACACGCCGAACAACCCGCGCTGGCGTAGCAGGCGGTCATGCCGATACAAGCTGAACTGGGCCACGATCAGCGCCCGGTAGCCAGGCCGCAACGCCACCGGCTGCCCCGCCGGCATGCGCCGCCACAGCACCAGCGCCAGCAGCACCAGCAGCCCGGCGGCTACCAGATATACGCTGCGCCAACCGGCCAGGTCGGCAAGCCCGCCCGAGACCAGCCGCGCCAGCAGAATGCCCAGCACCACCCCACTGGTGACCGTGCCCACCGCCCGCCCTTGCTGGCCGGGTGCAGCAAGACTCGCCACATGCGCCACCATTACCTGCACCATGACCGCCATCAGCCCGGTAATGGCGAGCGTCACCAACAGCAGCGGCCAGTTAGGTGCCAGGCTTACGCCGACCAATGCCAAGGCCGAGCAGAGTAACTGCCCAAGCAACAAGCGCTTGCGGTCGATCAGGTCCCCCAGTGGCACGATCAGCAGCAACCCCAGCGCATAGCCCGCCTGCGTCGCGCCCACTACCCAGCCGATCTGCTGCTGCGCCACACGCAGGTCGACAGCCATCGATTCAAGCAAAGGCTGGGCGAAATACACGGTCGCCACGGCCATGGCGCTGGTAATGGCGAGTAGCAGCGTTGTCCAGCGTGTCAGCACAGGGCGCATCGATCAGGCCTCGATAATCTGGTTTTGAATTGAAACCACATGCTGGATATTTAGCAAATGTAGTTTTAATCTGCAACCAGATGCTCAAGACAGGTTTGCTGTAATGCTCGATGAAAACAACGCGCAGTGCCCCGTGGCACGGGCACTGGAGGTGCTGGGCGACCGCTGGGCGCTGATGATTCTGCGTGATGCCTTCGACGGCCTGCGACGCTTTAGCGAATTTCAGAAGAACCTGGGGTTGGCGAAGAACATCCTTGCTTCACGCCTGAAATCGCTGGTGGAGAGCGGGCTACTGACGCTGCAACCGGCATCGGATGGCAGCGCCTACAAGGAGTACGTGCTGACCGAGAAAGGGCGATCGGTGTTTCCGGTGGTAGTTGGCTTGAGGCAGTGGGGCGAGCGATTTCTGTTCGAAGCAGGTGAAGCGCGTTCGGATCTGGTCGAACGTGTGACCGGGCAGGCGCTGGAGACACTGCAGGTACGAAGCCGCGATGGGCGAGTGCTGGCGGCCGAGGATTGCCAGCGCAAGGTAGTGCAGCACCCGTGAGGACCGGGGCTGCTATTGGAGCGGCCTTGTGTCGCGAAAGGGGCGCACAGCGCCCCCCGGGGTATTCAGCCCTTACCCAGAAGCCGCGCCAAGCCCTCGGCGATCGGCGTTGCCTGCGGGAAATCGAACCGCGCCAGCAAGCGCTGGTTATCCGCCCGCGAATGGCGAATGTCACCCGAACGCGCCGCCGCGTAGCTGATCGCCGGTAAACTGCCCACCACCTTTTCCAGTGCTGCGAGCAACTGGTTCAGCGAGGTGGCCTGGTTGAGGCCGATGTTCACCGCTCCCTCCTCGACCTGCGGCTGCTCCAGCGCCTGCACCATCACCTGGACCAGATCGCCCACATAGAGAAAGTCCCGCGTCTGCTCACCGTCGCCAAATACCGTTATCGGCAAGCCCTGCACCGCGCGCTCGGAGAAGATACTGATCACTCCGGAGTAAGGCGAGGACGGGTCCTGACGCGGCCCGAAGATATTGAAGAAACGGAACACCACCGGCTCCAGGCCATGCTGGCGACGGTAGAAGTCCAGGTACTGTTCACTGGCCAGCTTGTCCACGGCATAGGGGGTCAGCGGCGCCTTGGGGGTGTCTTCGGCAATCGATTCGCCTTCGCCATTGTTGCCATACACCGCCGCGCTGGAGGCGAACAACACTCGGCGCAGGCCGTGCACGCGCATGGCTTCGCAGACGTTCAGGGTACCGATGAAATTGCTCTGGTGGGTGCGCACCGGGTCCTCGACCGAGGCCTGCACCGAGGCCACCGCGGCCAGGTGCACCACGGCACTGCAGCCGGCCGCTGCCTGCGTGACCAGCCCGGCATCGGCGACATCGCCTTCGATCAGCTGCAGGCGCGGGTGGCCAACCTGCAGATTGTCGCGCCGGCCAGTGGAGAAGTCGTCGAGAATACGTACGGCGTAGCCTTTGTCCAACAACGCATCGCACAGGTGGGAGCCAATGAAGCCGGCACCGCCGGTGATCAGGATGGGGGCGTCAGCCATGGCGGTAGAACCGGTCCAGTAGGGGCGGCAAGCCAGCGCGCCAGGCGCGCGGCTTGATACCAAAGGTATGAAGGATTTTCTTGCAGGCCAGTACCGCATGCTGCGGCTCTTCGCTGGCATCCGGCCGCGCAGCATGCGCCTGCGGCGTCGGGGCCTGCACGGCCAGCTGGCGATAATGGCCGGCCTCGGCGAGGATCGCCTGGCCCAGCGCCAGCGGCGTGGTCGCCTCGTTGCCGGCGTAATGATAGGTGCCCCACAGCGGCGCACTGCAATCCAGCTGCTTGAGCACCGACAGGATGACCCGGGCGGCATCGTCGACCGGGGTCGGGTTGCCGCGCCGGTCATCGGCCAGCAACAGTTCCTGCGGTTGCTCGGCGCGGGTCAGAAAGCGACCTAGCGCGCCGTCGATGCTTTCGTCGAGCAACCAGCCAAAGCGCAGCAGCACATGTTGCGGGCATGCCGCACGCACGCTCTGCTCGATGCGCCACAACGCCTGCCCGCGCAGGCCCAGCGGCACCGGTTCGTCCTTTTCGCTGTAGGCCGTGGCCCGCGAACCATCGAACACCCGGTAGCTGGAAGGCTGCACCAGGGTGATCTGGTGATGCTGGCACAGTTCCGCCAGGCGCTCTACCGCCCGCTCCTGCAGGGCCAGGCGCTGCTCGCTGACGGTCTCGGCCTGGAACCAGTCGAAGTAGTAGGCCAGGTTGACCAGGGCGTCGGGGCGGTGGTCATCGAGCAACTGGGTAAGGCTGGCCGGGGTCCAGCCGTTCTCGGGCGGGCGCGGCGCCAGGAAAGCGATGTCCTCCTCGGCCCCAAGACGAATCAGCGCTTGCCCGAGGGCATTGCCACCACCCAACAGCATTAGGCGCATACGCATAGAGTCAGCAGATCCGGAGAGGTTGATCAAGGGAAAGGGGTCATTTTGCGGTTTCCTGCCCGGGAAGTCCAACCCTGGGGGCTCCAGTACATACGTAAGGCGTTTCCCACCATCTCCCGGGACATTCCCTACTCCCTATAAGAGCCGCACCCTACATCTCGGGTAAACAATATCTGGTTCAATGTCCCCGATCCAACGACAAGCCTGGATTCACCCTACATACAAGGAAAATAACAATGGCGGGGATTGAACTGAATAAAGCACCTCACATTTTAAAATTTCAATTTACGGAACATCAATCTCGATTACTCGATTTTGGTTCAAGACAAACTGCCGCAGCCGGTGGTCCGGATGTCGCAGACGCCGCAGCCATCTCCTCACGTCATGCAAAAATCTTAAAGGGCTCAATGAATGAACGGCAGATCGATATGCTTCATAGCTTCTACTGCGGCAAAGCTTCAGCCGTCGAATTCGTCGCAATGCAAGCGCTTTCCTCAGACCCGGCGCCAGAATGCCTGGACACAATGGAGACTCTCATTAGCGACCCGCTCACTCTTTACCTGGCGTCACGAAACCAGATTTTGTTGAGCCTTGTAGACTATCGTTCATTCGCTTTCGATATTGACAATGGTAGTCGGCAAGTAAGGCTTGTGGGCAACTTCAAAGGTGGCGGAACCAATTTGCTTCATGCTGAGCCCACAAACCAAAGAGTCGAACTCAGCTCCCATTCAGGCCTCAAGCTGGGACCACATACCGAGCCACCTTACAACTGTTCGGTCAAGTCTGAAGGTGCCCATTCCCCAGCTCCAAGCGCGTTGATCCTGACCGCCAGATGGAATCCTTTGCATGAGCCAACCACATTGATACCCGTACGCGATGTGGTTACGAAACTCAACGGCCAGGAAGCTCTGGCACTTTCTTCAAATTCATTCTCATTTACGCGTAGTGACTGCTTCATCAAGGACGAACGCCAAAAAATAGTCGAAAAACCCATATTGCAGTTTGACCCGAAAAGTGGATTCACTCTACGCTTCAGCAGTTACCGCCATTCCCCGATAGATGGGGCCAGCCCGTCAGCGCGGCAAGCGTTTCACTCACTGCTTCGGCTGTTAAGCGAAGCAAAATCTTACGCGTTTCCGCTGCACTCCGGTTCAGCAATATTAATCAATAACAGCCAGACCCTACATGCCCGCGAAACGATCAAAGATAACCGACGTTTGTTAGTTCGACTCTTTGGCTATTCGCCTGACGCCCAGCCGCTGGTCATCCAACAAGATCCTTTGGTAGTGCGTGGCTAAATCTGGAGTCATACGAATGGAGATTGAAATCTCGACATTTTTTCTACTCGCAATTGTGGCCTTGATCGCCGGTTTTTTCGACGCGATAGCAGGCGGCGGAGGCCTGCTCACGTTACCGGCACTCTTCATTGCAGGCGTTGATCCGCTGGCGGCGATGGCCACTAACAAGTTTCAGGCGTCTTCCGCCAGTGTCTCAGCCGTCTGGGCGTTCGCCCGCAAGCAAATGATCCATTGGCGAACAGACTGGCGAGCGGCCGTACTGTCTTTTGCCGGTGGAGTGGCAGGCGCCCTGTCGGTCAGCATGCTCGACAGAGCACTTTTGGAATCTACTGTGCCGGTTCTGCTGATTGCGGTGGCTAGCTACTTCGCGTTCAGCCCGAAGCCTGGCGACAGCGATCGCAAGCAACGAATGTCGCTCATAGCCTTCACACTGACCGTTGTCCCAGCGATTGGCTACTACGACGGTATTTTTGGCCCAGGCACTGGATCATTCTTCCTGGTTGCTTTCACCCTTCTGCTAGGACAGCACCTCATGCAGGCGATCTGCAGCAGTAAACTGCTGAATGCCTCTTGCAACCTGGGTGCCCTCACAGTCTTCGCGGTCGATGGGACGATCATCTGGCCCTTGGCTTTGGCAATGGCAACCTGTGCCGTCATTGGCGCTCAAGCTGGCGCACGCTTTGCCCTTTACCTAGGCCCACGGCTGGTCAAACCGCTACTGGTCACCGTGTGCTGTCTGATGGCGATCAGGTTGCTGCTTGGTGAAGGACAGCCATTGGGAGAATGGCTACGTAGCATTTGACCTTCGCTGAAGACTGATACAGCTAACACCTTTATTCAATCTCGAACAGGCTGTTACGCAACGGCCGCTCACTCAACCGCTCACGTATATCGTCATCTATCCGCGGATCATCCGGCTGGTACAGTTTCACCTGGCGGAAGATGCTGGCGCGATTTATCTGCTCACCGAGGTATTCCCACACCACCCGGGTGCAGGCCGGGTTGCGCCGGTCACCGCTGGATACGCCAGCCTTGAGGCCGTTGAGGCGGGTGATGCGGCTTTTGAAACTGGGGATGAGGATGGTGTGGCTCATCTCATTGAAGGTCAGCGACTCGTAGTCGACCAGGAACATCCGGTCCTGCAGCTGGAACGCCGCGCCCAGGTAACGGCAACGCACCTCGGCATGGTGGTCGATGGTGCTGGAGCGCTCCTGGCGCTCCTCACGCTCGAACAGGAAGCGCCCATGCTCTTCCCACAGGTGTACCAGCGACACCAGGACAGTGCCCGGCACCGACAGGCAGTTGGAATACTCGAGGTAATAGCCGCAATACCGCGACAGGTTGCCGGCGTGGTCGTGCAATGGGCGGAACAGCTCGCTGATCGGATCGCCACCCTGCTCGGCCAGAGCGGGTACGCGGGCTCCGATCAACTGGCTGAACTGCTCTGGAGGCAAATTCAGCTCGTATTCTTCGACGCCGAAGAAATCGCTGATGCGCTTGAGGTTGAAAGCCGTCGGACGGCTCTGCCCGCTCAGGTACTTGTTGAACTGGGCGCGATTGATCGAGAGCTGGCGGCAAACTTCGGAGATAGAGCGGTAATGACTGCAGGCAAACTTGAGGTTGGTAGCGAAATTATCGCTCATGACACGGAACCCAGGTGACGCGAATGACGCCAGTGTAGCAGCAATTCGCACCAAATTGGAGCAACCAGCGAAATTGTAACCGCTCTTGTCATAGCCAACCATGCGCGCCAACGAATAGCGGTGTGCCTGCCATCCGCTGGTCATTCCACACGAACAATAAGAATCGAGGTCATTTTCCAATGCTCGAAGTACTCAATGATTTCCTCTCGGGGAAACTGCTCATCGTGCTGATCGTGGGGCTGGGTAGCTACTTCACCATCCGTTCCCGGTTCGTCCAGTTCCGCCACTTCGCTCACATGTTCAGTGTGTTCAAAGAATCGCTGCGTGGGCAGGCAGGCCAGCTGAGCTCGTTCCAGGCCCTGATGCTGAGCCTGGCCGGCCGTGTTGGCGCCGGTAACATCGCCGGTGTCGGTATTGCCGTGACCCTGGGTGGCCCAGGCGCGGTGTTCTGGATGTGGGTTACCGCACTGGTAGGCATGTCCAGCAGCTTCTTCGAATGCACCCTGGCCCAGGTCTACAAGCGCGCCGACGGCGACGGCCTGTACCGTGGCGGCCCGGCCTACTACATCCAGCACGGTCTGAAGCTGAAGAGCATGGCCATCGTGTTCTCGATCCTGCTGCTGGTCACCTACGGCTTCGCCTTCATCGGCCTGCAGTCGTACACCGTGACCCACTCGCTGCAGAACGCCTTCGCCTTCGACCCCAAGCACACCGGCATCGTCCTCGCCGTGCTGCTGGCCATCACCTTCATCGGCGGCATCAAGCGCATTGCCGCAGTGTCGGACCTGCTGGTACCGATCAAGACCCTGGCCTACATCGGCGTGACCCTGTACGTGATCGGTACCCAGATCGAGCACGTGCCAGCCATGCTGGAAACCATCTTCAAGAGCGCCTTCGGCCTCGACCCGGCGTTTGGCGGCCTGCTCGGCAGCGCCATCGTCATGGGCGTGAAACGTGGCGTGTTCGCCAACGAAGCAGGCCTGGGCAGTGCGCCGAACGTCGCCGCCGTAGCCGCCGTGAAACACCCGGGCGCTCAGGGCGTGGTCCAGGCTTTCAGCGTGTTCCTCGACACCTTCGTGATCTGCACCTGCACCGCCCTGCTGATCCTGCTGTCGGGCTTCTACACCCCGGGCTTCGAAGGTGACGGTATCGTCCTGACCCAGAACTCGCTGGCCGCCGTGGTCGGTGACTGGGGCCGCGTGTTCGTCAGCGTTGCGCTGTCGCTGTTCGTCTTCACCTGCATCCTCTACAACTACTACCTGGGCGAGAACAGCCTGCAGTTCCTCAGCCGCAACCGTGTGGTGCTGATGGTGTTCCGCGGCCTGGTGCTGGCGCTGGTGGTATGGGGTTCGCTGCAGGACCTGTCGACCGTGTTCGCCTTCGCCGACATCACCATGACCTGCCTGGCGTTCGTCAACCTGATTGCCCTGGCCCTGCTGTTCAAGGTCGGCCTGCGCGTCATGCGCGACTACGACGAGCAGCGCAAGGCAGGTGTCGACCAGCCGGTGTTCGATTCGGCCAAGTTCGCCGACCTCGACCTGGACCGCAACGCCTGGCCTGCCAATCCGCAGGTGGAAACCGCCACTGACAAGGCAGTTGCCCAAGCGCAAACCCAGCGCTGATATTCTGGCCTGCCAAGCCGCCCCATCTGCGGGCGGCTTTTCTTTTTCCGCTCATCGCTACGGATGCTTTCCATGCGTGCAGTAAACAATCTCCTCGTCCTCTATACCGGGGGTACCATCGGCATGCTCGAAACCCCCGAAGGCCTGGCGCCGGCAGGTGGTTTCGAGGCGCGGATGCGCGAACATTTCGCTTCGATGGCCGATGCGCCGAAGGTGCATTGGGCCCTGCAGGAAATGAACCCGCTGCTCGACAGCGCCAACATGCAACAGCACAACTGGCTGGCAATGCGCGATGCCATCGTCGCCGCCGTGGACGCTGGCCATGACGGTGTGCTGGTACTGCACGGTACCGACAGCCTGGCTTACAGCGCTGCCGCGTTGTCGTTCCTGTTGCTCGGCCTGCCGGTGCCGGTGCTGCTGACCGGCTCGATGCTGCCGGCAGGTGCGCCCGGCAGCGATGCATGGGACAACTTGTGCGGTGCGCTGCGCCAGTTCGAACATGGCCTGCAGGGTGGCGTGCAGTTGTACTTCCACGGCCAATTGTTGCATGGCTGCCGGGCATCGAAGCTGCGCAGCGAGGCCTTCGACGCCTTCGCCGCGCTGCCGCGCCAGCGCGACGGCGAGCGGGCGGCGGCGCTTCCCGCCGAATTGGACTACCGGCACCCGCGCCAGGCGGTCAACCTGGCAGTAATGCCGGTGTTCCCAGGCCTGCAGGCCAGCCATCTGCAAGCCGTGCTGAGCAGTGGCGTGCAAGGGTTGCTGCTGGAGTGCTATGGCAGCGGTACCGGGCCGTCGGACGACCAGGCACTGCTCGATGTGCTGAGCGCGGCGCGCCAGCGCGGCGTGTTGCTGGCGGCGATCAGCCAGTGCCCAGAGGGCTCGGTGGTGTTCGATACCTATGCCGCCGGTAACCGCTTGCGCGGGGCCGGGCTGGTCAGCGGTGGCGGCATGACCCGCGAGGCAGCCTTGGGCAAGATGCTGGCGCTGCTGGGCGCAGGGTTGGACGTGGATGCAGCCGAACAGTGGTTCGCGCTGGATCTGTGTGGGGAGCGGGCTTAGGGTTCTTCCTTCGCTGCCGCTTCGCGGATAAATCCGCTCCTACGGGGGCTGGACAAGCCTCAATGGCCGTGAAGCCCCTTGTGGGTGTGGGTAACCCCAACCCGCAGGACGGTACCGTCTCAGGGCTATGTAGCCTTTGTGGATGCGGGCTTAGCCGTTAAAGGGCCCTGACAGGCAACGGAAAATGGCGGAAGGCAGCGGGAGTCGAACCTGCCCGGGAACGGCTGCCGTCCCCAACCGGGTTTGAAGCCCGGCCGCGCCACCGGGCGCGATTGCCTTCCTTGAACTCAGTGCCTGGCCTGCTGCTGGGCCAGGGCGCTGTCGGCGCGAATGTGACGCTGGTCGGCCACCCTGCGGGTCAGGCCAATGCGGTCGAAATATTCCAGAATCTGCACACTGCGTTTGCGACCGATGCCCAACATATCGCGAAACGCGGCAACCTGCACTATCGGCGTGTCCCCGGCCTGCCCCAGCAGCAGCTCTGCCATGCGCCGTAGCGTCGCCTCGGGGTAGAACAGGTCGCGTACCACCTGGTGCACCAGGCCCAGGCGGGCCAGCTTGCGCAGCAACAGGCGCACATCGGCTTCGGCACAGTTTTCCTCGCTCGCCAGCGTCCGGACCCAGGGCGGATCGTATTGCCCTGCAAGCAACCGGGGTTGCAGCCGGGCCCATAACGCACTGTCGGCTTCGCTCAACTGTACCTTGTGCTCGGGCAGGTGCAGCCATGGGCCGCTGCTGGCAATGGCCCCCTCATCGAGCAATTCATCCACCAGGCTGACGAAAGCGGGCCGCTCCAGCGGCAACCCTGCGAAACGGCGCAGACGGTCACGATCCGGGCCCAGTTGGTCGGGTTCCTGCTCGTGGAACAGCGCCAACTGCCCAAGCACCTGGCCCTTGAGCGCCTGCCACTGGTCGTTGGCGAATAGCAGTTGGCCCTGCCGGGTTGCCACTACCCGCGCGTTGTCCGGCAACTGCCAGGTGTCGCGCAGGCGATTGAACTGCCGCTCCAGGCGCTGCGGGTCGATACCACCCGGGGCGCTGGCGAGCAGTGCCGGCAGAGCCTGCTCCAGGTCCTCTGCATCACGTAGCACCTGTAGCTGCCGCAAGCGCTGTTCGCTGCGGCGCTGACGGCTTGGCGCGAACGGGTCGAGCACCTTGCCACCGCCCAGGGTGCGCTGGGCGCGCTGGTCGCGCAGCACCAGGCGGTCGCCATGTACCGCTTGCAGCGGCGCGTTGAGCAATAGCTGGGCGAACATGCGCTGGCCCGCCATCAGGGTTTCACCTTCGAGCAACGCCACCCGGGCGGTGACATCCTGGGTGCCGAGGTGTACGTGCACGGCGCTGAAATGTTCGAAGGTGCGGGTTTCGCCCGGCAACAGGTACAGCTCGACATCGACCCGCACGCTGGGCGCATGCAGCCACCCGGGTACCAGCCAGTCACCGCGGTGCAGTTGCTCTACCGCCAGGCGTTCGGCAGCGATGTTCAGTGCCACCCGCTGGCCCGCTTCGGCGACCAGTGCGGCCTGGTTCTGCGCATGCAGGCCACGCACCCGCACCGGCTTGCCAGCCTTGCCCAGCAGCAAGGTCTCGCCTGCGCTGACCCGCCCGGCCAGCGCGGTGCCGGTCACCACCACACCCGCACCGGTAACGGCGAAAGCGCGGTCGACGGCCAGGCGGAAACCCCCGCGTGTGCTGCGCTGGCGTACCTGCTGTTGCGCCGCCAGCAGGGCCTGGCGCAGGGCATCAATGCCTTCGCCGGTCACGCTCGACAACGGAAACTGCGGCGCCCCGGCATAGGGCCCCGACGACAACAAGGCCTCGACCTGCGCCTGCACTTCGGCCAGGCGCGCGGGCTCAACCCGGTCGCATTTGCTGATTGCCACCAGGGCCTGGGAAATGCCCAGCAGTTCGATGATGGCCAGGTGTTCGCGGGTTTGCGGCATCACCCCATCGTCGGCGGCCACCACCAGCAGCACCAGGTCGATGCCGTGGGCGCCGGCCAGCATGTTGTGAATGAAACGCTCATGGCCCGGCACATCGATGAAGCCGGTCAGCGCGGCTCCCTCGGACAGCGCCGCATAACGGTAGCCAAGGTCGATGGTCATGCCACGGGCGCGCTCTTCCTGGCGCTGGTCCCCGGCCTGGCCGGTCAGCGCCTGCAGCAACGCGGTCTTGCCGTGGTCGATGTGGCCGGCGGTACCTACGATCACTGCACCGGCCCCAATTGCAGGGCAGGCAACTGCGCCAGCCACTGGGCTTCGTCATCCAGCTGGCGCAAGTCCAGCCACAGGGCGTCGTCGTCGATACGGCCGAGCACCGGCACCGGCAGGTCGCGCAAGGCCCGCTCCAGCACATGCAGGCTGCGCCCACGCAGCTTTTTCGACACCTGCGGGCGCAGGCACAGCGCAGCGCTCGGCAGACGCGCTACCGGTTGGCTGCCGCTGCCGATCATGCCCAGTGCCGGCGCCACGCTGACCTGCCATTGCTCACCGAGGCAGGCCTTCAGCTCAGGGGCCAGGCGCTCGGCCTGGGCGTGGATATCGGCCTGGCTGCGGGTCAGCAGGCGCAGGCTGGGCAGGTGGACGGCCAGGCGGTCGGGGTTGCGGTACAGCGCCAGCACCGCTTCGAGCGCTGCGAGGGTGATCTTGTCGACACGCAGCGCGCGCTTGAGCGGGTTCTTCTTGATCCTGGCGATCAGCGCCTTGCGACCGACGATGATCCCGGCTTGCGGCCCGCCCAGCAGCTTGTCACCACTGAAGGTGACGATATCGGCGCCATCGGCGAGGGCCTGGCGCACGGTCGGCTCGGCGGGCAGGCCCCAGCGGGTCAGGTCGAGCAGACTGCCGCTGCCCAGGTCTTCAAGCAGCGGCAAGTCATGTTGGTGGGCGATGCGCGCCAGCTCGGCGGTGGCGACCTGGGTGGTGAAGCCCTGGATGCTGTAGTTGCTGCAATGCACACGCATCAGCAAGCCGGTGCGCGGATTGATGGCGGCCTCGTAATCGCGGGCGTGGGTGCGGTTGGTGGTGCCGACCTCATGCAGCTTGACGCCGGCGCGGGCCATGATGTCGGGAATACGGAAAGCGCCGCCGATTTCGATCAGTTCACCGCGGGAGATGATGCCTTCCTTGCGCGCACCCAGGCTGTTGAGCGCCAGCAGCACGGCGGCGGCATTGTTGTTGACCACGGTGACGGCTTCGGCGCCGGTCAGCTCGCGGATCAGGCCTTCGATCAGGTCGTCGCGGTCACCGCGCTTGCCGGTGGCCAGGTCGAATTCGAGGTTGAGCGGGTAGCGGGCGGCGGTCTGCATGGCCTCGATGGCTTCCTCCGGCAGCAGGGCGCGGCCAAGGTTGGTATGCAGCACGGTGCCAGTAAGGTTGAAGACGCGGCGGACCTGGCTGCGCTGCTGATGGGCCAGGCGTTCGCCGGCGCGGCCCAGCAGGACCTCGGCGGCGAGTTCGGTGGCGCTGAGCTGGCCGTTGCGGGCGGGGTCGCGCAGGTCGTCGAGCAGTTGGCGCAGGGTGGCAAGGACCGTGTCGCGGCCATGGCGGTCGATCAGCGGGAGGCAGGCCGGGTGGCGCAAAAGGGTGTCGATGGAGGGCAGGCGTGGGGTGTCGCTGGCTAGGCTGGAGGACATGCGGTACTACCTTGGACTATTCCGTTGTCTGTTCTGGCCTCTTCGCGGGCGTGCCCGCTCCCACAAGGTTTTGCGCAGGTCCACGTGGGAGCGGGCATGCCCGCAAAAAGGGCGACTCGGTCTTACAGTGTAGACACTCTCCGCTACCCGGGTGCGAGCATCAGGTTCGGTGCCAACCGATGGAAGCCCTCCTCGTCCAGGCGAATATCCAGTGCCAGGCTGGCCAGGTCATCGGCCAGCGGCTCGGCCGCCGCATCGTTTTCCAGGTAGTTCTGCTTCAGGTAGCTGTCGCACCCCGGGCAGCACTCGGCGCGCAGCGGCGCCTTGCCCGGTGCATGGCGGTCATCGTCGAGGCTGGTGTAGCGCAGGTCCTTGCTCGACTCGCAGTACACACACTTGACCCGCACCACATGCCATTCGCAGGCACACAGCGAACAGGCCAGGTAGCGCAGGCCATTGTGCTTGCCGCGGTTGCGCACCACCCCTGCCATCGCCGGCGAACCGCAGGCCGGGCACTGGGCCAGGCTGTCGGCAGGCTTGAGCTCTGGCGTGGGCAGCGCCAACAACCAGCTGGTCCAGGCCGCCTGCAAGGCCGCGCCAATGAACGGCACCAGCGCCGCGGGCACTGCGTGGTACTGGCCGGCGAGCAAGGCTATGCCCCAGCCCTTGCGCTGGTGGTCATCACTGCCACGCAGGGCTTGCAGCGCCTCACCCAACGGACCGCTGGTCTGCACAGCGAAGTGCTCAAGCAAGGCCGTCAACCAGACCAGCCATGGCCCTTCACGCACCAGGCTGTCCGCCGCCAGCGGCGGCAGGCCGTGACTTATGCACAGGCGCTGACGCGCCTCGGCCACCGGCATGCAAGCAGGCTGGTTATCCACAAGCTGCTGCTGGACACGGCACAAGCGGGCCACCAGCTTCAGGTATTCGCCAAGGGCATTGCCCTCGGCCAACTGCTCCAGGCGCGCGGCGCGCAGCTCGAACAGGTTGGCGGGGGGCAGGTGCAGAAACGGCGGCATCACCGCCGATGCTTCGATCTGCCCGGGTTCGAGTATCGTGCTCAAGCGCTCATCCTTCTTTCCGTCCATGACTGCCCGGGGTCTTGTCGCCGGTCACTTCGCGGTACCACAACTCATGGTGCTTGCGCGCCCAGGCGCGGCTGACCCAGCCATGCAGCATGGCGCCGATCGAGCCCTTGATCCAGATGCCGGCGTAGATGTGCACGATGATGCTGAGGATCAGCACGAACGCCGCCAGGGCATGGAGCAAGGTGGCCAGGCGAATGGCGCCTATGTCGAAGTACTGGCTGAACCAGGCACGCCAGATCACCACGCCGCTGAGCAACAGGATCAACATGCACACCAGCAAGGTCCAGAACAGCAGTTTCTGGCCCGCGTTGTACTTGCCGATCGGCGGTACCCCCTCCTCGCTGTTCAACATCACCCGATCGATCCGACGCAGCCACAGGCGATCGTTGGCGGTGATGAAGTTCGCGCGCCAGAACCGTAGCACCAGGCCAAGGAAGAACACGAACATGGCCACGCCCAGGAACGGGTGCAGGATACGCGTCCACGGCCCGCCGCCGAACAAATGGCTGAGCCAG
Source organism: Pseudomonas sp. SMV7 (assembly GCF_052041995.1). Taxonomy (NCBI): domain Bacteria; kingdom Pseudomonadati; phylum Pseudomonadota; class Gammaproteobacteria; order Pseudomonadales; family Pseudomonadaceae; genus Pseudomonas; species Pseudomonas sp. SMV7. The sequence continues at coordinate 126,124 of NZ_JBKGGT010000012.1, forward strand.
AACAGCGCCGGATGGAACAGCGCCAGCCCCGACAGCCCGGCGAGGACGAACAGGATCGCGACGACCCAGTGGTTGCTGCGCTCGTTGGCGTTGTAGCGCAGGATGGGTTTGTTGTCGTTCATGGTCGCTGCTCCTCCTGCCCAGCGGGCCTGGTCGGGTCATAGACATGCACCGAGGGGTCCACCTGATGCACGCTCTCGTCCGGCGGTACCGGGTGCTCGTCCTCCGCCACGCGCTGCGGCCCGACCCGCACATAGTGGAAGAACCCGGCCAGCACTGCCGCGCCCATGGCCAGCAGCGCCAGCGGCTTGGTAATGCCCTTCCACAGCCCTACCAGCGGGCTGATCACCGGCTGGTCCGGCAGGCCGGCGTACAGCTTCGGCGTGTCGGCATGGTGCAGCACGTACATCACATGGGTACCGCCGACGCCGTCCGGGTCGTACAACCCGGCCTTGTCGTAGCCCCGTGACTTGAGGTCGACGATGCGCTCGGCGGCATGCACCTTCATCTCGTCCTTGCTGCCGAACACGATCGCCCCGGTCGGGCAGGTTTTCACACAGGCCGGCTCCAGGCCCACGGTCACCCGGTCGGAACACAGGGTGCACTTGTACGCCTTGTGGTCCTTTTGCGAGATCCGCGGGATGTTGAACGGGCAGCCGGTGATGCAGTAGCCGCAGCCGATGCAATGGTCCTGGTTGAAATCGACGATGCCGTTGGCGTGCTTGATGATTGCGCCGGGGCTCGGGCAGGCCTTCAGGCAACCCGGCTCGGCGCAATGCATGCAGCCGTCCTTGCGGATCAGCCACTCCAGGTTGCCGTCGTCGCGCTCGTGCTCGGTGAAGCGCATCAGGGTCCAGGTCTCGGCGGTGAGGTCCTGGGGGTTGTCGTAGGTGCCGTGGTTGTGGCCGACCTCGTCACGCAGTTCGTTCCACTCCGAACACGCCACCTGGCAGGCCTTGCAGCCGATGCACTTGGTGGTGTCGATCAGCTTGGCGACTTCCTGCTGCTGGCGTACCGAAGGCGGTACGGTGGTGGTGGCCGAGCGGGCGATGATGTCTTGGCTGGCCATCAGAGTTTCTCCACTTTGACGAGGAACGACTTGGACTCCGGCGTCTGCGTGTTGCCGTCACCGAGGAACGGCACCAGGGTGTTGGTCAGGTAGCCGTGCCGCGTGGTCCCGGTGAAGCCCCAGTGCAGCGGGATGCCGATCTGGTGCACGGTCTGGTTGTTGACCTTGAGCGGACGAATCCGCTTGGTCACCACCGCCACCGCCTCGATATGCCCGCGCTTGCTCGACACCCGTACCCGGTCGCCGGCCTTGATGCCCTTCTCGTTGGCCAGCACCTCGCCGATCTCGACGAACTGCTCGGGCTGGGCAATGGCATTGAGCCGGCAGTGCTTGCTCCAGAAGTGGAAGTGCTCGGTCAACCGGTAGGTGGTCGCCGCATAGGGGAACTCCTCGTGCTTGCCGAGGGTGTCCCACACCGAATCGAAGATCCGCCCGGCCGGGTTGCTGGTGGCCTTCTTGTTCTGTGGATGCAGCGGGTTGATACCAATCGGCGTCTCGAACGGCTCGTAGTGCTCGGGGAACGGCCCTTCGGCCATCTTGTCGATGGCGAAGAAGCGTGCCACCCCCTCGGGGTTCATGATGAACGGGTTCATCCCCGCCTCGGGTGGCGAGTCGACCTTGAAGTCGGGCACGTCGGTGCCAGTCCAGGCCTTGCCGTTCCACCATACCAGGCGCTTTTTCTCAGCGTCCCACGGCTTGCCTTGCGGGTCGCTGGAGGCACGGTTGTAGAGGATGCGGCGGTTGGCCGGCCAGGCCCAGGCCCAGTTCTGCACCTGGTGCATGCCGTACGGGTCGCTGTTGTCGCGGCGAGCCATCTGGTTGCCCTGCTCGGTCCAGCAGCCGGCGAAGATCCAGCAGCCGGACGCGGTGCTGCCGTCGTCCTTCAGTTGGCCGAAGCCCGCGAGTTGCTGGCCGGCCTTGATCACTGCGCCGGTCGGGTCGGTGACGTCGGTCACTGCCCAGCCGTTCATTTCCCTGGCCAGTTCCTCCGGGGATGGCTCTTCGGGAATCTTGTATGGCCAGCTGATGTTCATCAGCGCGTCCGGGTAGGCGCCGCCCTCGGCCTGGTAGCGTTGGCGCAGGCGCAGGAACAGCTCGCTCATGATATGCACGTCGGTGCGCGTCTCGCCCGGGCCGTCGGCGCCCTTCCAGTGCCACTGCAGCCAGCGGCTGCTGTTGACCAGCGAACCGTCCTCCTCGGCGAAGCAGGTAGTGGGCAGGCGGATCACTTCGGTCTGGATATTGGCCGTGTCAACGTCGTTGAATGGCCCGGCATTGCGCCAGAACTCCGAAGTCTCGGTGGCCAGCGGGTCCATGATCACCAGCCATTTGAGCTTGCCCAGGGCGGCGGTGACACGGTTCTTGTCCGGCAGCGCAGCAATCGGGTTGAAACCCTGGCACAGATAGCCGTTGACCTTGCCCTGGCCCATCATTTCGAACATGCGCAGCACGTCGTAAGCCGGCACGTCGAGCTTGGGCAGCCAGTCGTAGCCCCAGTTGTTCTCTGCCGTGGCGTTGGCGCCATACCAGGCCTTCATCAGGCTGACGTGGAACTTGCCGTAGTTCTGCCAGTACGACAGCTGGCCCGGGCGCAATGGCTTGGAGGCACGCTTGTCGATGTAGGCGGCGTAGTCCTGTTCGGCATCGCCGGGCAGGGTCAGGTAACCCGGCAGCGAGTTGGACAGTAGCCCGAGGTCGGTCAGGCCCTGGATGTTGGAGTGCCCGCGCAAGGCGTTGACCCCACCACCGGGCATGCCGACGTTGCCCAGCAGCAACTGGACCATCGCCGCGCTGCGAATGATCTGCGCGCCGATCGAGTGCTGCGTCCAGCCGAGCGCGTAGAGAATCGTCATGGTCTTGCCCGGTACCGAGCAGGTGGCAATCTCTTCCCAGATCTTCAGCATGGCGTCCTGCGGCATGCCACAGGTCATGCTGGCCAGTTCCGCGGTATAGCGGCTGTAGTGCTGCTTCATCAGCTGGAACACGCAACGCGGGTGCTGCAGGGTCGGGTCGACCTTGGCAAAACCGTCCTCACCCAGCTCGTAGCCCCAGCCGGACTTGTCGGCATACACGCGCTTGCCTTCGTCGTAGCCGCTGAACAGCCCGTCCTCGAAGCCATAGCTTTCTTTGACGATGAACGACACGTCGGTGTAGTTGCGCACGTATTCGTGCTGGATCTTGTCGTTGCTCAGCAGGTAGTTGATCAGCCCGCCCATGAAGGCGATGTCGGTACCGGTGCGGATCGGCGCGTAATAGTCCGCCACCGAAGCGGTACGGGTGAACCGCGGGTCGACCACGATCAGCCGCGCCTTGTTGTGCGCCTTGGCCTCGGTCACCCACTTGAAGCCGCATGGATGCGCTTCTGCTGCGTTGCCACCCATCACCAGGACCAGATTCGCGTTGGCGATATCGGACCAGTGGTTGGTCATGGCGCCACGGCCGTACGTCGGGGCAAGACTTGCCACCGTCGGGCCATGTCAGACACGAGCCTGGTTATCGAACCCCAGCATGCCTGTTGCGCGGATGACCTTGTGGGTCAGGTAGCCGGCCTCGCTGGAGGCGGCGGAAGCAGCGAGAAAACCGGTGGTGAGCCAGCGGTTTACCGTTTGCCCCTGGGCGTTCTTCTCGATGAAGTTGGCGTCGCGGTCCTGCTTCATCAGCTCGGCGACGCGGTCGAGCGCCTCGTCCCAGCTGACCCGCACCCACTCCTTGCTGCCCGGCTTGCGTACCTCGGGGTATTGCAGGCGGCTCGGGCTGTGGATGAAATCCAGCAGGCCGGCGCCTTTTGGGCACAGGGTGCCGCGGTTGACCGGGTGGTCGGCGTCACCTTCGATATGGATGATGTTCTGTTTGACGTTCTTGCCCGCATCGCCCTGGCTGTACATGATCAGGCCGCAGCCGACCGAGCAGTAGGGGCAGGTGTTACGGGTTTCTTTGGTATGCGCCAGCTTGAAGTGACGCACCTGCTCGGCGAATGCCGGTGTCGGGGCCATGCCCAACGCCGCAAGGCTCGAGCCTCCAAGGCCGACGGCGGCGACCTTGAAGAATTGCCGACGGTTCAGGTCCATCGTGCACTCCTGATCAGGTGGTGGACGCACGGAACATGGCCGGCGCCTCTTGGTAGTCACGGTGGCGGCCAATTGATGGCTGCCAACAGGTAAGACTAGCCAAGAATCGGGAAGGTGTGATGACCTGGGTCAGGGGATGGGCAGCGGGTTTGACTACCAATCGCTCACCGCTTCTTGGGAACGAAAGCCTCCTTGCCCAAGCCGCAGTCGGGGCAGCGCCATTGCTGCGGAATATCTTCGAATGCCGTACCCGGCTCGATGCCATGTTCCGGGTCACCCCGTGCCGGGTCGTATACATACCAGCAGGTTTCACAATAGTGCTCGGGGACCTGTGTCGTCATCCCTATCTCCTTGCCCATGGCACCTCAGGCTTGCCCTATCCGGCGTAATGCACCGACCAGATAGTCGACCATCACCTTGACCTTCTGTGACACATGCCGCCCAGGCTGATGGAGGATCCACGCCATCCCCTGCAACGCCCCCACGTACTTCCATTCAGGCAGCACTTCCACCAGGTCATTGGCGGCAATCGCTTCGCCAGCCAGCTTGACAGGCAAACAAGAAATACCTAGTCCCGAGAGAGTGGCATTCAATACAGCTTCGGCACTGTCTGAAACGTAACGACCTGAGAAACTAACGTCACAAGCACCCTGTGCCGATAAAAACTCCCAAGTCTGGCTCTCGCTGATATCGGAAAAAGGTATGCAACTGTGATCCGCTAACGCTGAAGGATGTACGGGACGCCCATACTTTTCCAGGTAGCTTTCCGCTGCACAGACTATAAAGTCGACAGGGAACAACCTGCGCGCTACCAACCCTAACGGCGGAGCATCGGTAATCTTGATCCCGATGTCGATGCTTTCAGCGATGAAATCCAGACTACCTTCATTCGAAATGAGTTGCACATTGACATCCGGATAGCGTTCGAGAAATTCCGGAATAAGCTGATGGCATATACCATACAATGAACGGGGCACCGCAATGCGGATGAGACCTTGCGGGCTTTCGAGAAAGCGCTCCTTGAGTTTGAACACATTTGCCGACGACTCAAGCAGTTCTTTACAGTGCGAGTATATCTGAGCTCCCTCGGCATTGACTCTCAGCTGCCGAGTGCTGCGCTCGAGCAATCGAATCGATAACGCATTTTCAAGTTTTGATACCTGCTTGCTGACTGCCGATGCGGTCAAGCCCAACCGGGCCGACGCATCCACAAAACTTCCGGTCTCAACCACGACAGCAAACGCCGCCATGCAAGGCAACATATCTACATGAGCTTTTGGAAAACAGCCTCTATAGTCCATTATTACGATCACTCATATCTATAGGCCAGCAACTAATATATACGCCCTTGGTACAGGCACCCCAAAAATCACCGCAAAAGTTTTTGTTACTGCAAAAGCGTCACCCATAAAGGTGCAGAAGCACAGCTCCTAACAAAACCAGACTGACCCCACCTATCTGAATGACTGACAGCCGCTCGCGATAAAAGGAGTACCCGAGGATCGCGGCAATACCGCCAGACAGTGTGCTAATGACGGTGACGATGGAAATCGAACCATTGAGCGCACCCAAGGAAAACGCAGAGAACCCGCCCAGGTTGAAGAGACTGGCGCCGCATAGTGAGCCAACGGTCTTCATTCTGATTGTCGCGTAGTCCCGCAGCAGCCTGAAGGCCTCTGGAGCTAGAAACATGACCCCCACTGCATAGCCCAGCGCCAACATGTTCACCGGCCCCAACGCCGGCAACGCGAACTTGCCCTGAATCCAGAAGCTGATGCCGTAAAGCATGGCCGCCAGCAAGGCAAACCCTACAGCTATCGTGCTGGTGGTCTTGCGCTCGAGGTCACCACCGTGATCACTGCGACTGGCCAGTAAAACCCCGAAGAAGCAAACGAGAATTCCGCCCACCTGCCAGACTGACAGGGCATCACCGCCCAGCCATGCCAACAGTGTGGTAAAAACGCCATACGAGGTGACTAAGGGCGCCACAACTACAGTTTTGCCGATAGCAAAAGCCTTCGACAGCGCCAATGCCCCCACCACGGTACACAGAGAGGCTACTACCCCCGACCCTATCGCGCGCCAAGGCGCAGAGATGAGTTTTTCCCACTGACTGGCTGAAATTATAACAATCAGTGTCATTAACAAAAGCCCCAGCAATTGCCCGAAAAATACCGCCCGCTTTACCCCAACCGCTCGCGCATTAACGCCGACCAAAAAATCCGTCGCCCCCCAAAACACCGCTGCCAGCAACCCCATGAATACGTCCAAAGTAGTGTTCCTTATTATGAGTTAACCCTGTACTGCCTCAGACAGTAATCGGGTTCACGCCAAAAATCAAACACCCGTATGGGGCGAGGATTTATATCCTACCGCACGCTTGCCAGAGCACTTGCCAAACAGCGAGATCAACGGACTAGTTAATGCCGTTGAAACAAGAGCAAGCATCAAAAGAACACTGTAGGAACTTTCAGACAACACTCCCTCCTGAAGTCCTACGCCAAGTATCACCAATTCCACAAGTCCTTTCGTGTTCATCAGCACGCCAACTTCGATGGAAACAATTGGCTCCAGCCCCGACACCCTTGCGCCAATATATGACCCCAGCACTTTGCCAACTGTTCCACCCAGCAGAAAAAACAGCAACCACAACCAGAGACCAGGCTCGTTTAAAGCACCCAGCGAAACCTGGATACCCGAGCAGGCAAAGAAGATCGGGGTAAGAAACAGATGGCCAAACCTGCCGATCCATCGCCGCCATGCCTGCTCCATCGAGAACAGGTCGTGGAACACGTATGCCGCCATGACCGCACCGATGGCCTGGTGGAAACCGAGCATCGCGGTAACCTGCGCTGATGCCAGACAGTAAATCAAGGCAACCGCGACACGGGAACGCTCACTTAGCGCAGTGTCGCCGACCCGGTTTTTCAACCATGGACGGACCACCAGGAATGTCAGGCTGGCATAAGCCGCCAGACCGCCCACCCTGAATACGCTCTCGAACGTGCCGGCTGCTCCACTGAATTGCAATGTCATTACCAACGCCAGAGCAAACCAGGCGAACACATCGGTGTACACCGCCGCCGAGAGCGCCAATCGACCGGCTTGCCCATCGATGCCTCCATGTTCCTGGATAACCCTCACCAATACCGGCAGTGCAGTCACCGACATTGCGACACCACAGAAGATCACGTAGGACCAGTATGGCTGCGTCGGCGCGATGGATGCCTTCGACCAGGCGCCGATGACACAACCCAGGGAAAACGACAGCACTATTCCGAGGCTAGCGATCAGGGCCGGGGCACGCTGCCCTCCCCGCCGCTGACCGGCACCTGCGGCATGCCAAGGCACTTCGACCATCAGCAAGATAAGCCCCAGTTCGCCGAGCGCTCGGACAACCTCCATCGAGTCGGGTGTCAGCACTTCTGCCGACACTTGCGGAAACCAAGCCCCTAGCAACGTGGGGCCCAGCAATATACCGGCAACGATTTCCCCGATTACCCGGTTCTGGCCGAACATCGTCGCCACACGCCCGCAGACCGCACATGTAAGCAAGATCAAACACACCAGCACTAACCAGTTCGACATGGATTTTCCCTCACCCAAGACCCGCCGTTACCACTATGGTTAGGCAAGCGTCAGCTTCAGACGCTCATGTACCGTCTCCGCATGTCTACGCAGTACTTCAGGATCCTCATGGATGAGGTAGACAAAACCCCAGGTCGATAGAAAGTCCCGTGTCGCCTCGATGACCTCTCCTTTCTCCACGAGAAAGCCAAATTCATGGAACGAATCGAGTTCCTCGACCAGCTTGATACCTTCAATGCCCGTCACAGTGCCGCCCCGTTCAGAAATCAGGCAACAGATGCAGAAATGCTTGCCGTAGTGCGGAACTGCCAAGGTGATTGGCGCGCGGCCCAGGTAGATATCTATGTTGAGGTCGTAGCAGTTCAGCCCGGTGCACAACTCGATCAATGAAGGCACATTTGCCCCTGGCAGGCGACCGTTCTGTTCAATGATGAAGTGCCCCGCCAGGTTGATCTTGAACTCGATATCGTTGATTCCGATATTGGCCTCGATGGCCGAATTGACCTGGGATATGTAGGCAAATGCCTTTCGCGCCTGATCGCTTATGGGCGAAATGGATCGAATGTTGCGATAGACGCTGGGGTGATCGCCGACCCGGATCTTTTCATACTCCGCGAAGCAAAGAATCTGGCGCCCCATCGCCCCCAGATTCGCCGTAACGATGAAGTATTCAGGCCCTTCGACATATGCCTCCACCATTGCATACTTATGCGCCTGCTCCCCTGGCTCGAGATCGCTTTCGATAGCCGCCAGCGCTCTGTACATATCACTTCTGGAATGGCAAACCTTGACATTCCTCGCACCAGTGCCCTGGGTCGGCTTGACCACCACGGGGAAAGCAATTCCCGGATCATGCCCTTCGGCCAGTTCATCCATGGACAGCCTGAACGCAGGCATGACCGGAACCCCCTCGTGCTGCAGCCGACGCTTCATTTCAAGCTTATTGATCCGGGCCGCACAGGTTGGGACCGGGTTGCCCGCCAGCCCCAGATGAGCCGCCAGCCGGTCGCTGATTCGCAATGCTGAATCGGAACCGGGGATGACCGCATGCACCTCCCTTCTCGCTATGCTGACCTTGGCTTGCGCTAGGCACTCGACATGCATCACCTCGTCGAAACCTTCGACTCCATGCAGCTTTTGCAAACGCCCGGGAAATTGCTTGCGGGTGACCAAGGCCAACGCGTAATACCCCTTGTGACGAATGTCCTGTCCGTAGCCCCGGCCCGAACTGATCGGATCGATGACGACCACCGTCTTTCGTTGAGTGCTCATCGCAAACTCCGCATGGTCTTGTACATGTAGTGGTAGTAACGCAGCGCGACGTTGTACCGGATCATCACGCCCAGCGAGAGTTCGCGCACCACATCCTCGCCACACGCCGCGTAATGCTGCAGCACTGTTTCGTACCACGCGGCGCTGTGCCGTGTGTCGATGCTTATATGGGCCTTGTGATAGGCGATCACGTCTTTTGGCAAGCCCAGACGTTCCATGGCCGCCGTGGTGGCCCCAAAGCGTACTGGCGCCGACCCCTCCACCAACCCCATCGCTCCGATAAGGCGTATGTTGTACTCACGGCGTACGGCCCACATCAGCAATATATTGCCGTTCATGAGGCATTCGAGAGGTGGCACCTCCACACTGATACCCGCCCTGCTCAACAGATCACGCATGTAGCTGGACGAGGTGCGGAACATCGTGGTGTGCACGGAGGCGAAATCGCCATTGCCCATTTCATCCCAATAGTTTTCGCCAGCGACCATCTTGCAACGAATCGGCATACCCAACTGAGCTACAGCCATAAGGTCATCGAATGAACCATCCACCATTTCTTCCATGCAGATGTAATAAGCGACTTGTTCGGCACTCGCCTGGTGGCGCATGAAGTCCACGAACAAGCGGATATCTTCATTGATCTTCTTCTCGCACATCACGTACCACGTGAGAAAAGCCTCCTGCGTGGTGGGCAGCTCTCGCAGATCAATCAGGAGCTCCTCGGCGGCGGTCCATTTATCTTCCAGGCACTCCACGATGTTGCGGGACGACCTGATTGACTGTCGTGCGGCGACCAGCTGTGCCGGATCCCCGAGAACACAGCGGTAATAGTCGGCGAGTTGCTGTTGCGTATCACGAGTCATTTGTGTCATTTCCCCTCCTCAGTACAGAACAGTCGGCAATTCACTGGAGTGCAGATCAAAAGCATCATGGGACGGTCCAAACTCGTACAATCGCGTGAGGCGGGTATGTGCTTCGCGCAGAGTGGGGACATGGCCTTCTTCGACCCACCACAACACCCCCCGGGGGCATGAGATGGGATTGAACCACTCCCCTCCACGCCGCATGAACGCCTTGTGTGGGGTGTTGTAGAGAAAGTCTTTGAGTGATGCGACATCCCTCCACAGCGATAGCGTATAGAGATAGCCCTCGCCCCATAACTGATCCAGAAGTGGCTGGTCCTCTTCGATTTCACGCCAGATGAACCCCGGGTGCTGTTCCGCCAGGCCGTTCACATATCTGGTCGAGGAATAGAACTCTTCCATTCTGATGTCCCACTTCGGAAACTTGGGTTTCACCAAGTCGAACTGTGCAAGACTGCGCTTCATGGCACCTCCCAGCCTTGGACTTCGATAATGTTTCGATCGGGGTCACGGACGTATACAAATGTACAAACTCCTACCCCCTCGACAGGCTGCCTCGCCAACTTGCCAAGCAGCCATCCGCCTGCCATGATCACTTTGGCGCATACCGCTTCCAGGTCAGAAACTTCAAATGCGATGTGGGTAAAACCGCGCGAATTGGAAAACTTCTCCGGTTCGTCACGAAAGTAGCGATACTGGAATACTTCCAGCGTCGCGCCGCCCTCCCCGTATCCGGGCAACCGAAGATGAATGCCTTCGATCTCCGGCTCGATCAACCCGGTGCCATCTGCCACCGACTGCCCCGAAAGCCGACGCACAGGGCCGACTGGTACACAACCAAATACATCAATATAAAACTTGGCTAGCTTTTTCCAGTCGGTAGCGATCAGGTTAGTATGTGAATACTTTACCTTGTCCATACACAAACCCTCGAACTTCAGTCCCGGAAGACAAAGGTTTCATGCTCGACTTGCCGGTCCTTGTCCCTCGCTCTTTCCCACGTAGTATTAAGAATGATACGGGTGACATCTTGTGTCAGTGGTTTAACCCGATGCAGCGTGGTGTCGGCCTTGAGCAGATAGACATCACCAGTGAGGTGGAAGTAGGAGTCGATCTTGTTTTCCACCAACAGGTTTTCTACCCGGGGGTTCTGTTTATCCCAGTTCGTATGGGGTACGCACTCCAGCAAGCCTCCAGCCTCGAGTACCGGTGCCTCGACGATCCAAATGATCGTGTAGGGGTAGTCGCCCCAATGCCAACCATGGGTGTCGCCTGACTTGTGCTGGCTGTTGATGATGAAGTTATCCCATTTCCATGGAGTTGGAATGATCTCCTCCTTGACGATATGACCAATCAAACTCATCAGGTAGCGAGATTTATAGGCCTGCGGAATATATCGCCCATGTGCCTCGATGCTTTCCTGGGGTACGTTACTCAAATAGCGCGGTGTATTACCAGTCGATTCAATCAAAAAATCCCGGCGTTTGGAAAAATTCGCCAGCAGGTACTTCACATCGTCGGAAATTTGATTGCGCACTTCAGGATCGATCAAGTGATTAATCTTCAGGTAACCATCTCTAGCGAACCGATGCTGCTCCCAGAAGAAGTCCCGCCCGTCGAAAGGATCTGTCTCCAGTATATCTCGGCCTTGCCCTAGATCTTGTTTAGCAGCTGTACTCTTTGACATAGGAACACTCCGTACTTACTAAGGATTACGTGTTTACTGACACGCTCAAATCCTAATCCTTCACTTTGCACGGATATACCCCACATCCAGACTTGCACTCGTTCCTTAAAGCTTGTAATTCCCTCTGGCAAGTATTGCGTCTTCATTAGCGGACGACCGAGAAAGCCAGTGGTGGGACAGCGCTTGACGGTTTGCCCTTGGGCTTTCCTCTCTATCAAGTTCGTGTCGCGGTACTTTTCATCAGGTCGACGATGCGCTCATGCCCCCAGCTGACACGCACCCACTCGTTACTGCCCGACTTGCGCATTTCTGGGTACTTGGGGCGGCTTGGGCTGCGGACAAAGTCGAGCAGGCCGTAGTCGACCGAGCAGTAGGTACTAGTGGAGAAGGTGCGATGACATGATTCAGCTAAAGACACGCCGCGATGCTTGTCCGCAGCGTCAGGCAAAATGGTTCGATCAAATGGAAGGGTAAGTTGCTGCTCATCAGCGAGGCGTTGGCTGGCGAGAAAGATCGACCTCAAAGAGGTAGAGGATGATGTCTGGGATGTGTTCCTGTGTGTCCAGGTCCTGGGGAGGCTTGAGCGCGGTCAAAACCGCGTCCAAGCCTCAAATATAAATCATGTCCCCGGCTTACGATGTAAACGATGTATCCGGTTGTACACCGCGAACACCGGCAACACCGGTGCCATCCACCACCGGCCGGTCAGCAAAGCGGCAGGTTGCGCACCACATTCAGCGCGGCGCTGCTCTGCGCCACCAGCATGATCTTGACGGTATTGATGTTCACATGCCCCGGCTGCTCGGCAATCCAGGCCACCGTGGCGGCAATGTCGTCGGGCAGGATGGCCTGCACATCCCGATACAGGGCCTGCACGGCCTCCAGGTCACCAGTGAGGCGCACCACCGAGAAATCAGTGCCCGAGCACAGCCCCGGCTCGATGTTGCTTACCCGTACCCAGGTACCGGCCAGGTCGGCACGCAGGTTGAGGCTGAACTGGCGGACAAAAGCCTTGCTGGCGCCATAGAAGTTGCCGCCTGGGTAGGGATAAGTGCCGGCAATGGAGCCGATGTTGATGATCATGCCGCTGTCGGCTTCGACCATCTGTGGCAGGATCTTGTGCGTGACCATGGCTAGGCCGGTGATGTTGGTGTCGATCATGCCCTGCCAGTTTTCCGCACTGCTGGCCTGGGCACGGTCTACGCCCAGCGCCAGCGGAATGAAATGCACCCCCAGCTCGCTTCCAGCGACTGCAGCTTGTCCATGCGCCGGGCACCGCCGACCACGCGATAGCCCTTGCTGACCAAGGTGCGACAGATGGCACGGCCAAAGCCTGCGGAAGCGCCGGTAACAAAGGCCACCAGCGCACCGATGTTGGACGCGAAATTGAAGGTCTTGGAGTTGGCCGAGCTGGAAACCAGGTCCATGCGCAGCAGGTAATGGAAGGCGATGATGAACATGCTGCCGGTACCAGGGCCGAAGAAGCCGTCATAGAAACCGATGGCCAGGCAGGTCAGCGGGACCACGGTAAACAGCATGCGCGACGACAACTCGCGCTCCTCGACTGGGCGATCCTTCGGTGTGAGGAAGATGAGGATGCCGAACGGAATCAGCGCCAGGATGATCTTGCCTACGAGTGTGCTGCCGGCACTGCGCATCGGTTATCTGTAGGCCCCGCCGCAAACCCTTTCGCGGTTATCCTCGATGGTCCGCAGCAGCGTCTGGTTGCCATCGCCACTGATGGCGCAACTGGCCAGCAACCTGATCAACAGCGGCATGGCCGACCAACTGGTACGGGTTCACCAGGACGAAGCTGCAGCGCGCCAGCAAATGGCGCTGGAAATTCTTGGCAGGTACAAGATCCGCAGCCAGCCGAACAACTTCCACATCTAGCTGGAACTACCGGAACCGTGGACCAGCGACGAATTTGCCAACCTGGCGCGCAACAACGGCGTGATGGTCGTCAGCGGCAGCCAGTTCCTGCCAGAGCGCAGCCGTGCCACCTGCGGGGTTCGTATCGCCTTGATGGCGCCCAAGCGCGAGGAACTGGGGTTTGCCCTGACCAAGTTGGTCAGCTTGCTGGACTCGCCGGAACCGCGGTTGTTCTATTGAATAAAACCGGTATTGGCTTAGCCGCGTCATTTGCGGGTGCTTGGCGCCCCTTTCGCTACACGGCCGGCCCAACAGGCACTGACTGTTACAGAACTGTATTTGTTGCTGTCGTCCAAACAAATGCCCAGAACGGTACCCGCCAAAAGAACGGCGGGCAGACCGTCAGTTAAGAGGCATTATTTTAATCAATGATGAATTTTAACTAGTAAGATCGGACATGCTCACCCGACTACGAGTTCAGAGTCACATGGAAGTTGTCTCCTCCCAGGTGTCGTACGGAAACCTGACCGCTGACATCTCGCCCGTCTTCCGTTACGAACTTGTAACGAGGCAGAAGAAAATCCTCTGGATGAATAATACCTTCATTCCGCCGCTTGCCGCCCAATGCCATCAACAACCCGCCGGCCATTGCAACGAGACCAGGGTTTGCTTGTATGTATTGGATCAGGGTAGGGCCTGAAAATCGATCATAATAGATGACCTCAGGCCCCCACAACTTGATGCCAATGCCCAGCGCCGACACTGCGAAACCAATGACCATTAGCACCCTGCCGTAGAACACAGGGTCTCCAGCAGGCCCCTCAAGATGATCGGCATACTTCTCCGAAAAACCGGAGACACTATACTCTTGTACCTCTGGCCTCAGGTCTATTTGACCTAATAAGCTTTCCCCCTCACCGCTTTGCATGACCCACCTCATTACAAACGGTGGATACTAAGCGATCCAGGCAGCGAAAACTGCGCTCCGCTAGAACTTCAGAAATGTCTGATACTCAAGGTTAACTTTTCCCAAAACCTCGGGTTCGCTCGAAAAAAAACCCAAGGCAACTGCCTTGGGCTTTTAGTCTTTCCAGCTGCTTAGCGGCTCGGATCAGAACGGAATATCGTCATCGAAGCTGTCGAAGTCCGCCGCCGGTTGCGGTGCCGGCTGTTGTGGCGCCGGGCGCTGAGGAGCCTGTTGCGGGCGCGGGGCTTGCTGGCGTGGGGCCTGATTGTACTGCTGCTGGCCACCGCCATAGTTGCCGCCAGCTTGATTGTACGGGTCACCGCCCTGCTGCTGGCCCTGCGGACGGCCGCCGAGCAGCTGCATGGTGCCGTTGATGTCGACGATGATCTCGGTCGTGTAGCGCTTGATACCGTCTTTTTCCCATTCACGGGTCTGCAGCTTGCCTTCGATGTAGCACTGCGAACCCTTGCGCAGGTATTCGCCGGCGATTTCGGCAACCTTGCCGAACAGCGACACACGGTGCCATTCGGTACGCTCGACCTTCTGGCCCGACTGCTTGTCGGTCCACTGCTCGCTGGTAGCCAGGCTCAGGTTGGTCACGGCGTTACCGTTGGGCAGGTAGCGGACTTCGGGATCCTGGCCACAGGTGCCGACCAGAATGACTTTGTTAACCCCACGGGCCATAACGTTCTCCTAGGCTTCGCACGCCGAAGAGGCCGGGTTCACCAGGCGCTCGAGGGTCGTACGGTCCAAAATTTTCGTATCCAGTTTGATATAGATGGCGGCCTCTTCTGCCACCACGACGGCGTCGGTCACGCCCGGTACGGCCATCAGACGTTCGGTCAGGCCGGCTTCCCGGACTGCCTCTGGCGTCAGCGGCATGCGCAGGCTGGTCACATAAGGTGGCTCGTTCATGCGCAAGGCAACGACCAACCAGATGGCACACAGTACCGCACAACCGAGGAACACCATGTTCAGCCCACCGTGCTGGAACAACCAGCCACCGAGGATTCCTCCAAGGGCAGCGCCGAGGAACTGGCTGGTGGAGTACACCCCCATTGCCGTTCCCTTGCCACCTGCAGGCGACACCTTGCTCACCAGCGAAGGCAGCGACGCCTCCAGCAGGTTGAATGCAGTAAAGAATACCACGGTGCCAACCACCAGTCCGCGCAAACCGTCAGCCCACTCCCAGAAGTATATCTCCGTCAGCAGCAGGACACTCACCGCACCGGCCAGCACGCGCTTCATCTTGCGCTTTTTTTCGCCATAGATGATGAACGGGACCATTGCAAAAAATGAGATGAACAACGCGGTCAGGTACACCCACCAGTGCTGCTCCTTCGGCAGGCCACCGCGCTCGACGAAGGCCAGTGGCAACGCGACGAAGCTGGCCATGAGGATGGCATGCAGGATGAAAATGCCCGCGTCCAGGCGCAGCAAGTCCGGATGGCGCAGGGTCGGGCCGATCGCCTGGCGTGCCACCCCCGACTCGCGGTGCTGCAGGATGCTGTGGGTGTTGGGCACGACAAAGGCGATCAGCAGAATACCCACCAGGGCAAGTCCGGCCGTGGCCAGGAACAATCCTGACAAGCCAAAGGCACTTGTCAGTAACGGGCCAACGACCATGGCGACGGCAAACGAAAGGCCGATGCTCATGCCGATCATGGCCATGGCCTTGGTTCGGTGTTGCTCGCGGGTAAGGTCGGACAGCAGCGCCATGACCGCAGCGGAAATCGCCCCGGCGCCCTGTAGAATACGCCCGGCGATCACCCCCCAGATGGAGTCGGCCTGGGCCGCCAGGACACTACCCAGGGCAAAGATGACCAGCCCCAGGTAAATCACCGGCCGGCGGCCGATGCGGTCGGAAATCATCCCGAACGGAATCTGCAATACGGCCTGGGTGAGGCCATAGGCACCAATGGCCAGGCCGATCAGTGCTGGTGTGGCACCGGCCAGGTCCATGCCGTAGGTGGCCAGCACCGGCAAGACCATGAACATGCCCAGCATACGAAAGGCAAAGACCAGGGCCAGGCCGCCAGCGGCGCGGGTTTCGCCGCCACTCATGCGTTCGTTGTGGGTGTCGTGCATGGATTAATCTCGTGTGAACCGGCGGCGATTCTATCAGTCCGACAGCTTGACGGCATCTACGCGACGCTTTGCCGCGTACTGGCAGCGCGCCGTATACTTCCTTGTTTATGCCCGCCGAGCGAGGCCGCAGTGGACAAGATCCTGATTCGTGGGGCACGCACCCACAACCTGAAGAACATCGACCTGACCCTGCCCCGGGACAAGCTGATCGTGATCACCGGCCTGTCCGGTTCGGGCAAGTCATCCCTGGCATTCGACACCCTCTATGCCGAAGGCCAGCGTCGCTATGTGGAATCGCTGTCGGCCTATGCCCGGCAGTTCCTGTCGATGATGGAAAAGCCCGACGTCGACACCATCGAAGGCCTGTCGCCGGCCATTTCCATCGAGCAGAAGTCGACCTCGCACAACCCCCGTTCCACGGTCGGCACCATCACCGAAATCTACGACTACCTGCGCCTGTTGTATGCCCGCGTCGGTACCCCACGCTGCCCGGACCACGATATCCCGCTGGAGGCGCAAACGATCAGCCAGATGGTCGACCTGGTGCTGGAGCGCCCGGAAGGCAGCAAGCTGATGCTGCTGGCCCCGGTAGTGCGTGAGCGCAAGGGCGAGCACCTGGCGGTGTTCGACGAACTGCGCGCCCAGGGCTTCGTCCGGGCACGGGTCAACGGCAAGCTCTACGAACTCGATGAGCTACCCAAGCTGGACAAGCAGAAGAAGCACAGCATCGACGTGGTGGTCGACCGCTTCAAGGTGCGCGCCGACCTGCAGCAACGCCTGGCCGAGTCGTTCGAGACTGCTCTCAAGCTGGCCGACGGCATCGCCCTCGTGGCGCCGATGGATGACGAACCTGGCGAAGAAATCATTTTCTCCGCACGCTTCGCCTGCCCGGTCTGCGGCCATGCCATCAGCGAACTGGAACCGAAGCTGTTCTCCTTCAACAACCCTGCCGGCGCCTGCCCGACGTGTGATGGCCTGGGGGTCAAGCAGTTCTTCGACACCAAGCGCCTGGTCAACGCCGAACTCACCCTGGCCGAAGGCGCGATACGCGGCTGGGACCGGCGCAACGTTTACTACTTCCAGATGCTGGGCTCGCTGGCTGCGCATTATGGTTTCAGCCTGGAGGAGCCGTTCGGCGAGCTCTCGGCGGAACACCAGAAGGTAATCCTGCAGGGCAGCGGCAAGCAGAGTGTCGACTTCAAGTACCTCAACGACCGGGGCGATATCGTCAAGCGCTCGCACCCGTTCGAAGGCATCGTGCCGAACCTCGAACGGCGCTATCGCGAAACCGAGTCGGCCACCGTGCGTGAGGAGCTGGCCAAGTTCCTCGGCACCCAGCCCTGCCCGGATTGCCGCGGCACTCGCCTGCGCCGCGAAGCACGCCATGTGTGGGTGGGCGAAAAGACCCTGCCGGCGGTGACCAACCTGCCGATCGGTGAAGCCAGCAACTACTTCGGCGACCTGAGCCTGACCGGTCGCCGTGGCGAAATCGCCGCGAAGATCCTCAAGGAAATCTGCGAACGCCTGCAGTTCCTGGTCAACGTCGGCCTCGACTACCTCACCCTCGACCGCAGCGCCGATACCCTGTCCGGGGGCGAGGCACAGCGTATTCGTCTGGCCAGCCAGATCGGCGCCGGCCTGGTGGGGGTGATGTATATCCTTGATGAACCATCCATCGGCCTTCATCAACGTGACAACGACCGCCTGCTGGCCACCCTCAACCACCTGCGCGACCTGGGCAACACGGTGATCGTGGTAGAACACGACGAGGACGCCATCCGCTTGGCCGACTACGTCGTGGACATCGGCCCGGGCGCCGGCGTGCATGGCGGCAAGATCGTCGCCGAAGGCACGCCGCAGGAAGTCATGGCTCACCCCGACTCGCTGACCGGCAAGTACCTGTCCGGGCGCAAGAAGATCGTCGTGCCGGCCAAGCGCACGCCGCGCAACAAGAAGCTGCAACTCAAGCTCAAGGGCGCACGTGGCAACAACCTGCAGAACGTCGATCTGGAAATCCCGATCGGCCTGCTGACCTGCGTGACCGGGGTATCCGGCTCGGGCAAGTCGACGCTCATCAACAATACCCTTTTCCCTCTGGCGGCCACCGCCCTGAACGGCGCGAGCAGCCTGGAGGCTGCGCCGCACAGCAGCATGGATGGCCTGCAGCACCTGGACAAGGTAGTGGATATCGACCAGAGCCCGATTGGCCGTACCCCGCGTTCGAACCCGGCAACCTACACCGGCATTTTCACGCCGATCCGCGAGTTGTTCGCTGGCGTTCCGGAATCGCGCTCACGCGGTTATGGCCCCGGGCGGTTCTCGTTCAACGTCAAGGGCGGCCGTTGCGAAGCCTGCCAGGGCGACGGCCTGATCAAGGTGGAGATGCACTTCCTGCCGGACATCTACGTGCCGTGCGATGTGTGCAAGAGCAAGCGATACAACCGCGAAACGCTGGAGATCAAGTACAAGGGCAAGAACATCCACGAAGTGCTGGAGATGACCATCGAAGATGCACGCGAGTTCTTCGACGCGGTGCCGGCGCTGGCGCGCAAGCTACAGACCTTGATGGACGTGGGGCTGTCCTACATCAAGCTGGGGCAGTCGGCGACCACGTTGTCGGGTGGCGAGGCACAGCGGGTGAAACTGTCGCGGGAGCTGTCCAAGCGTGATACCGGCAAGACCCTCTACATCCTCGACGAGCCGACCACGGGCCTGCATTTTGCCGATATCCAGCAGTTGCTGGACGTACTGCATCGCCTGCGCGACCACGGTAATACCGTGGTGGTGATCGAGCACAACCTGGACGTGATCAAGACTGCGGACTGGCTGGTCGACCTGGGGCCGGAGGGTGGCTCGAAAGGTGGACAGATCATTGCCTGCGGTACGCCGGAAGAACTGAGCGAAATGAAGCAGTCCTATACCGGGCATTACCTGAAACCGCTTCTGGAGCGGGATCGGGCTTGAGGAAACTGGGGGCGCTCTGCGCCCCCGGAATATTACATCTGCGACTGCAGGTAGTTCTCGAGGCCAATGGCTTTGATCAACCCCTGCTGCTTTTCCAGCCAGTAGGTGTGATCTTCTTCGGTATCGGCCAGCTGCGCGCGCAGGATGTCGCGGCTGACGTAGTCCTTGTGCAACTCGCACAGTTCGATGCCTTTGCACAAAGCGGCGCGCACCTTGTACTCGAGCTTGAGATCAGCCTCGATCATTTCCGGCACGGTGCTGCCCACTTCCAGATCGTCCGCGCGCATGTCCGGTGTACCTTCGAGCATGAGGATACGCCGCATCAGGGCGTCGGCATGTTGCGTCTCTTCTTCCATCTCGTGGTTGATGCGCTCGTAGAGCTTGGACAGGCCCCAATCTTCGTACATACGCGAGTGAATGAAGTACTGGTCGCGCGCAGCCAGTTCGCCCTTCAACAGCGTGACGAGATAGTTGATTACGTCCGGGTGGCCTTGCATCGCCCTGTTTCTCCATGTGAAAACGTCTATGCCACATAGTGTGAACCAGCTTTTGCCTGCGGTCACTGAGAAATGCGCAATAACAAGCAAAAAACGGCTAAACAGTAGTGATATTCATTGAAAAACCGCCCAAATGAGGGCGGTTCTTCTTATCACTTCGACTCAGGCAAGCTCAATGCCCAACGCCTTGGCAACCCCCTCGCCGTAGGCCGGATCGGCTTTGAAGAAGTACTGCAGCTGACGCTGGATCACGTCCTGGCTTACCCCGGCCATGGTCCCGGCGATGTTGTTGATCAGCAGGGCCTTCTGCTCATCGCTCATGAGGCGGAACAGCGCGCCGGCATGGCTGTAGTAATCGCTGTCTTCACGATGGTCGTAGCGGCCCGCCGTCCCCTCCAGAGCCAGGGCTGGCTCGGCATGCCGCGGCGATTGCTTCGGCGCCTCGCTATAGCTGTTGGGCTCATAATTCGGCGCGCTGCCGTAGCTGCCGGTCGCCATCGAGCCATCGCGCTGATAGCTGTTGACCGGGCAACGCGGCGCGTTCACCGGCAATTGCTGGTGGTTGGTACCCACTCGGTAGCGGTGCGCATCAGCGTAGGCGAATACACGACCTTGCAGCATGCGGTCCGGCGACAGGCCAACACCCGGCACCATGTTGCTTGGGCCAAAGGCAGCCTGCTCGACCTCGGCGAAGTAGTTCAATGGGTTGCGGTTGAGCTCAAGCACACCCACCTCGATCAGCGGATAGTCCTTCTGCGACCAGGTCTTGGTCACGTCGAAGGGGTTCTCTTCACGCCTGGCAGCCTCGGCTTCGCTCATGACCTGGATGCATACAGTCCAACGCGGGTAGTCGCCGCGCTCAATGGCCTCGAAGAGATCGCGCTGGGCGTAATCCGGATCAGTACCCGCCAGGCGTGCAGCATCTGCCGGAGCGAGGTTCTTGATTCCTTGCTGGGTCTTGAAGTGCCATTTGACCCAGGTACGTTGCCCCTCGGCATTGATCAGGCTGTAGGTATGGCTGCCAAAGCCGTGCATGTGTCGATAGCCGTCCGGGATGCCGCGGTCGGAGAACAGGATGGTGACCTGGTGCAGCGCCTCGGGGGAGTGCGACCAGAAGTCCCACATCATCTGCGCGTTTTTCAGGTTGGTTTGTGGGTGACGCTTCTGGGTATGAATGAAGTCGGGGAACTTCAGCGGGTCGCGGATGAAAAATACCGGCGTGTTGTTGCCCACGATGTCCCAGTTGCCTTCCTCGGTGTAGAACTTCACGGCAAAGCCACGCGGATCGCGCTCGGTATCGGCAGAGCCACGCTCACCACCTACGGTGGAAAAGCGCAGGAAGGTCTCGGTCTGCTTGCCGACCTGCTCAAACAGCTTGGCACTGGTGTAACCCGTGATATCGCGGGTAACGGTAAAGGTACCGTAGGCACCCGAGCCCTTGGCGTGTACGCGTCGCTCAGGGATATTCTCGCGGTTGAAATGGGCAAGCTTCTCGATCAGGTGGAAATCGTCGAGCAACAGCGGACCACGGGGGCCGGCGGAACGGGAATTCTGGTTATCGGCTACAGGGGCACCGCTGGCGGTGGTCAGAATCTTGCTCATGGGCTCTCCATATCGGTCTTCAAGCGCCGGCTGACCGGCTTTGGAGAGAGTATTGACGAGCAGGCTTACAGGAACAAATTCATTAAATGTCTTGTATCAATAGAAATAGACAATACATGTAGAAACAAAAAACCGGGCACTAGGCCCGGTTCTTTGTAGCAGACAGAACGTCTTACTCAGCAGCTTCTACAGCACCGCCGACCGGACGATCAACCAGCTCGACATACGCCATAGGCGCGTTGTCGCCAGCGCGGAAACCGCACTTCAGGATGCGCAGGTAGCCGCCCTGGCGGGTGGCATAACGCTTGCCCAGGTCATTGAACAGCTTGCCAACAGCGGACTTCGAACGGGTACGGTCGAAGGCCAGACGGCGGTTAGCTACGCTGTCTTCCTTGGCCAGGGTGATCAGCGGCTCGGCAACGCGGCGCAGTTCCTTGGCTTTCGGCAGGGTGGTTTTGATCAGCTCGTGCTCGATCAGCGACACTGCCATGTTCTGGAACATAGCCTTGCGGTGAGAGCTGGTACGGCTCAGGTGACGTCCACTTTTACGATGACGCATGATTCATTCCTTACCAAACACTACGTTCGGTGATTACGACGATCAGGCGGTCGCCTTGTCGTCTTTCTTAAGACTTGCAGGCGGCCAGTTGTCGAGGCGCATGCCGAGAGACAGACCACGAGAGGCCAGCACGTCCTTGATTTCAGTCAGGGACTTCTTGCCCAGGTTAGGAGTCTTCAACAGCTCTACTTCGGTACGCTGAATCAGGTCGCCGATGTAGTAGATGTTCTCCGCCTTGAGGCAGTTGGCCGAACGTACAGTCAGTTCCAGGTCGTCAACCGGACGCAGCAGGATCGGATCGATCTCGTCTTCCTGCTCGACTACGACAGGCTCGCTGTCACCTTTGAGGTCGACGAACGCGGCCAGCTGCTGTTGCAGGATGGTCGCGGCGCGGCGGATAGCCTCTTCAGGGTCCAGGGTGCCGTTGGTTTCCAGATCAATGACCAGCTTGTCCAGGTTGGTACGCTGTTCAACACGGGCGTTCTCGACCACATAGGCGATACGACGCACCGGGCTGAACGAAGCGTCCAGCTGCAGACGGCCAATGCTACGGCTTTCGTCTTCGTCGGTTTGACGGGAGTCGGCCGGCTCGTAACCACGACCACGAGCTACGGTGAGCTTCATGTTCAGGGCGCCGTTCGACGCCAGGTTCGCGATTACGTGATCGGGGTTGACGATCTCGACATCGTGATCCAGCTGAATATCGGCAGCGGTAACCACCCCCGAACCCTTTTTCGACAAGGTCAGCGTAACTTCGTCACGACCGTGCAGCTTGATAGCCAGGCCTTTCAGGTTCAACAGGATTTCAATGACGTCTTCCTGTACACCTTCGATCGCGGAGTACTCGTGGAGTACGCCATCGATCTCGGCCTCGACTACTGCACAGCCAGGCATGGAGGACAACAGGATGCGGCGCAGCGCGTTGCCCAGGGTATGGCCGAAACCACGCTCGAGAGGCTCGAGCGTGATCTTGGCGCGGGTCGGACTGACTACCTGCACATCAATGTGGCGGGGAGTCAGGAACTCATTTACCGAAATCTGCATGGATGCACCTATTTTCTAGCCCTTACTTGGAGTAGAGCTCGACAATCAGGTTCTCGTTGATGTCGGCAGACAGGTCACTGCGAGCAGGAACGTTCTTGAAAACGCCCGACTTTTTAGCAGCATCCACATCAACCCACTCAACGCGGCCACGCTGGGCGCACAGTTCAAGGGCTTGAACAATGCGCAGCTGGTTCGACGACTTCTCGCGAACCGCGACCACGTCACCCGGACGAACTTGGTAGGATGGAATGTTCACAGTCTTACCGTTGACGCTGATCGCTTTGTGCGAAACCAGCTGACGGGATTCGGCGCGAGTCGAACCGAAGCCCATACGGTAGACGACGTTATCCAGACGGCACTCGAGCAGTTGCAACAGGTTCTCACCGGTTGCGCCTTTTTTCGAGGCTGCAGCCTGGTAGTAACCGCGGAACTGACGCTCCAGAACACCATAGATACGACGAACTTTTTGCTTCTCGCGCAGCTGGGTACCGTAGTCGGACTGACGGCCACGGCGCTGGCCGTGGATACCTGGGGCTGCTTCGATGTTGCACTTCGATTCCAGAGCGCGAACGCCGCTCTTCAGGAACAGGTCAGTGCCTTCACGGCGAGACAGTTTGCATTTTGGACCAATGTAACGTGCCATTTATCTGTCTCCTGATTACACGCGACGCTTCTTCGGCGGACGGCACCCGTTGTGCGGGATTGGCGTCACGTCGGTGATGCTGGCGATCTTGTAGCCGCAGCTGTTCAGTGCACGAACGGCGGACTCACGACCTGGACCTGGACCCTTGACGTTCACGTCGAGGTTCTTCAGACCGTATTCCAGCGCAGCTTGACCAGCACGCTCAGCAGCGATCTGGGCTGCGAACGGGGTGGATTTGCGCGAACCACGGAAACCCGAACCACCGGAGGTCGCCCAGGACAAAGCGTTGCCCTGACGGTCGGTGATGGTCACGATGGTGTTGTTGAAAGAGGCATGGATGTGGGCGATGCCATCAACCACTGTCTTTTTGACTTTCTTACGAGGACGAGCAGCAGGTTTTGCCATGTCTATATTCCTGGGCGATTACTTGCGGATCGGCTTACGCGGGCCCTTACGGGTGCGTGCGTTGGTCTTGGTGCGCTGACCGCGAACCGGCAGACCTTTACGATGACGCAGGCCGCGGTAGCAACCCAGGTCCATCAAGCGCTTGATCTTCATGTTGATGTCACGACGCAGGTCACCTTCAGTGGTGAACTTCGCGACTTCGCCACGCAGGGTTTCGATTTGCTCGTCGCTCAGATCCTTGATCTTAGCGGCTGGGTTTACACCAGCGTCCGCACAGATCTTCTGTGCAGTAGTGCGACCGACACCATAGATGTAGGTCAGCGAGATAACAGCATGCTTGTTATCTGGAATGTTGACGCCTGCAATACGGGCCATTCAGTGGGACTCCAATTGACAGCTACCTACGCCCCGGAAGCCAAGAAATAGGGCGCGAGATAATATCGCTGTAGAAACGAATAATCAACCCAGCAGCACACTAGCTGCTGGGTTTGAAGCGCAGATCACACTCAGCCTTGGCGCTGTTTGTGACGCGGTTCCGCGCTGCAGATCACTCGTACGACGCCTTCGCGACGGATGATCTTGCAGTTACGGCACAGCTTTTTCACCGATGCACGAACTTTCATTACCGACTCCTCGAACCTTAGGGGCGTATCAGCGCAGCAGACCGCTGCCACCGTAGCCTTTCAGGTTGGCTTTCTTCATCAGGGATTCGTACTGGTGCGAAACGAGGTGCGATTGTACTTGGGACATGAAGTCCATCACAACCACTACCACAATCAGCAACGAGGTCCCGCCAAGGTAGAACGGCACATTTGCTGCCACCACCAGGAACTGGGGCAGAAGGCAGACGGCCATCATGTAAAGAGCACCGAACATGGTCAGACGGGTCAGAACGCCATCAATGTAGCGTGCCGACTGCTCACCAGGACGGATACCCGGAATAAAGGCACCGGACTTCTTCAGGTTTTCCGCTACGTCTTTCGGGTTGAACATCAGCGCTGTGTAGAAGAAGCAGAAGAAAATGATCCCTGCACTAAACAGCAGAATGTTCAACGGCTGACCAGGAGCGATCGACTGCGAGATGTCCTGCAGCCAGCCCATACCTTCGGACTGACCGAACCAGGCACCCAGCGAAGCCGGGAACAGCAGAATGCTGCTCGCGAAAATGGCTGGGATAACCCCGGCCATGTTCACCTTCAGCGGCAGGTGGCTGGTCTGCGCAGCGAAGACCTTGCGGCCCTGCTGACGCTTGGCGTAGTGAACGGCGATACGACGCTGACCACGCTCAATGAACACCACGAAGCCGATAATCGCTACTGCCAGCAAACCGATAGCGACCAGGGCGAAAATGTTGATATCGCCTGTGCGTGCAGACTCGAAAGACTGCCCGATTGCTCTCGGAAGACCGGCAACGATACCTGCGAAGATCAACATCGAGATACCGTTGCCCACACCGCGCTCGGTGATCTGCTCGCCCAGCCACATCATGAACATCGCGCCAGCCACGAAGGTTGAGACGGCAACGACATGGAAGCCCAGACCTACAGAAAACGCCACGCCCTGGTTGGCCAGGCCAATGGACATGCCAATGGCTTGAACCAGCGCCAGGATAACGGTGCCGTAGCGGGTGTACTGGCTGATCTTGCGACGGCCAGCTTCACCTTCCTTCTTCAACTGCTCCAGTTGCGGGCTGACCGCCGTCATCAGCTGCATGATGATCGATGCCGAGATGTACGGCATGATCCCCAGTGCAAAGATGCTCATGCGCTCGAGCGCGCCACCGGAAAACATGTTGAACAAGCTAAGAATGGTCCCCTCATTCTGCCGAAACAGATCCGCCAGACGGTCTGGATTGATGCCAGGAACCGGGATATGCGCACCTATCCGATAGACGATGATCGCCATGAACAGAAAGCGCAGACGAGCCCAGAGTTCCGACATCCCGCCCTTACCGAGCGAAGAGAGAGCACCTTGCTTAGCCATTTATTCCTCGAACTTGCCGCCAGCTGCTTCGATAGCCGCACGCGCACCCTTGGTGGCTGCGATACCCTTGATGGTGACTGCGCGAGTGACTTCGCCAGACAGCATGATTTTCACGCGCTGTACATTCTGGCCGATCACGTTGGCATCCTTCAGGGATTGCACGGAGATCACGTCGCCTTCCACCTTGGCCAGCTCGGACAGACGCACTTCAGCGCGGTCCATGGCTTTCAGGGAAACGAAGCCGAACTTCGGCAGACGACGGTGCAGCGGTTGTTGACCGCCTTCGAAGCCCGGAGCGATGGTGCCACCGGAACGGGAGGTCTGACCTTTGTGACCACGGCCACCAGTCTTGCCCAAACCGCTACCGATACCACGACCCGGACGATGCTTCTCGCGACGGGAACCCGGCGCTGGACTCAGATCATTGAGTTTCATCGATTAACCCTCGACCTTCAGCATGTAGTAAGCCTTGTTGATCATCCCGCGGTTCTCGGGAGTATCCTGGACTTCTACAGTGTGACCGATGCGACGCAGACCCAGGCCTTTAACGCACAGTTTGTGGTTAGGCAGACGGCCGGCAGTGCTCTTGATCAGCGTTACTTTTACGGTTGCCATGATCAGAAGATCTCCTCAACGCTCTTGCCGCGCTTGGCAGCAATGGATTCAGGAGATTGCATGGCTTTCAGACCCTTGAAGGTGGCGTAAACCACGTTCACAGGGTTGGTCGAACCGTAGCACTTGGCCAGAACGTTCTGAACACCAGCAACTTCCAGGACAGCACGCATTGCGCCACCGGCGATGATACCGGTACCTTCCGAGGCAGGCTGCATGTAAACCTTCGAGGCGCCGTGGGCAGCCTTGGTGGCGTACTGCAGGGTGGTGCCCTTCAGGTCAACCTGGATCATGTTGCGGCGAGCAGCTTCCATGGCTTTCTGGATCGCAGCAGGTACTTCGCGCGACTTGCCACGGCCGAAGCCAACACGACCTTTGCCATCACCTACCACGGTCAGCGCGGTGAAGGTGAAGATACGGCCGCCTTTTACGGTTTTGGCAACGCGGTTAACTTGAACCAGCTTCTCGATGTAGCCTTCGTCGCGCTTTTGATCGTTATTTGCCATAACTTAGAACTCCAGCCCGCCTTCACGAGCAGCATCAGCCAGCGCCTTGACGCGGCCGTGGTACTTGAAGCCGGAACGGTCAAAGGCAACTTGAGATACACCGGCGGCTTTCGCACGCTCAGCTACCAGCTTGCCAACCTTAGTGGCCGCGTCGATGTTGCCAGTGGCGCCATCACGCAGTTCTTTGTCCAAGGTCGAGGCGCTTGCCAGAACCTTGCTGCCGTCGGCCGAAATGACCTGGGCGTAGATGTGCTGCGAGGAGCGGAACACGCACAGGCGCACGACTTCGAGTTCGTGCATCTTGAGGCGTGCTTTGCGAGCGCGACGCAGTCGAGTAACTTTTTTGTCGGTCATTTGCTAGGCCCTACTTCTTCTTGGCTTCTTTACGACGGACTACTTCGTCCGCGTAACGCACACCCTTGCCTTTGTAAGGCTCTGGCGGACGGAAGTCGCGGATTTCAGCGGCCACCTGACCCACCAGCTGCTTGTCGATACCCTTGATCAGGATGTCGGTCTGGCTTGGGGTTTCAGCGGTGATACCGGCTGGCAGTTCGTAGTCCACTGGGTGCGAGAAGCCCAGAGCCAGGTTCAGGACGGTGCCCTTGGCCTGTGCCTTGTAACCAACACCGATCAGCTGGAGCTTGCGCTCGAAGCCTTGGCTTACGCCCTGGACCATGTTGTTCACCAGAGCGCGGGTGGTACCGGCCATGGCGCGAGCTTGCTGGTCACCGTTGCGAGCAGCGAAACGCAGCTCACCAGCTTCTTCGGTAACTTCAACAGACGAGTGAACGTTCAGTTCGAGAGTGCCTTTGGCACCCTTCACCGAAAGCTGCTGGCCGGCGAATTTGACTTCGACACCTGCTGGCAGCTTAACGGGGTTCTTAGCGACGCGAGACATGCCTATCTCCCCTTAGAACACTGTGCACAGAACTTCGCCGCCGACACCGGCAGCGCGCGCAGCGCGATCAGTCATCACACCTTTGTTGGTGGAGACGATAGACACGCCCAGGCCGCCACGTACTTTCGGCAGCTCTGCGACGGACTTGTACTGGCGCAGGCCTGGACGGCTGGAGCGCTTCAGTTCCTCGATGACCGGACGGCCTTCGAAGTACTTCAGTTCGATCGACAGGGAAGGCTTGGCCTCACCAGTTACCTGGTAGCCAGCGATGTAACCTTCGTCCTTCAGAACTTTGGCAACCGCGACCTTCAGGGTGGAGGAAGGCATGCTTACGACGGACTTTTCAGCCATCTGGGCATTACGGATGCGAGTTAGCATGTCCGCTAACGGGTCCTGCATACTCATGGGCTAGATGCTCCTGATACAAGAATTATTAGCCTTGCGGCTATCACAACCACCCGAGCAGGCAGGGCAAAAAACCCAGGCTCAGGTGAGCCGGTCATTCTAGACACAAGGCAGAAACGAAACAAGCCCCATATAGGGGCTTGTTTGTTGGCGAGGTCACCGGCGGTCGGAAGATTGCTCCCCTTCCGCCGGGATCCAGCCGGCAGCGATTACCAGGAGGCCTTGACCAGACCTGGTACGTCACCGCGCATGGCAGCGGCACGCAGCATGTTACGGCCCAGGCCGAACTTACGGTATACACCGTGAGGACGACCGGTCAGGCGGCAACGGTTGCGCAGACGCGAGGCGCTAGCGTCACGTGGCTGCTTCTGCAGAGCGACAACGGCAGCGAAACGCTCTTCAGGAGAGGCGTTCAGGTTGACGATGGTCGCTTTCAGCTCAGCACGCTTCTTAGCGAACTTTGCTACCGTGAGCTGACGCTTCAGCTCGCGGTTCTTCATGCTCTTCTTGGCCATTTTCCTACTCCAATCAGTTGCGGAACGGGAACTTGAAAGCACGCAGCAGAGCGCGGCCTTCGTCATCCGAACGAGCAGTGGTGGTCAGGGTGATGTCCAAACCGCGCAGAGCATCGATCTTGTCGTAATCGATTTCCGGGAAGATGATCTGCTCTTTCACGCCCATGCTGTAGTTGCCACGGCCATCGAAGGACTTGGCATTCAGGCCGCGGAAGTCGCGTACCCGAGGCAGGGAGATCGCCAGCAGGCGGTCCAGGAATTCGTACATCTTGTCGCGACGCAGGGTCACCTTGACGCCGATCGGCCAGCCCTCACGGACCTTGAAGCCCGCGATGGATTTACGAGCGAAAGTCACGACCGGCTTTTGACCGGTGATCTTTTCCAGGTCGGCAACAGCGTGCTCGATGACTTTCTTGTCGCCGATCGCTTCGCCCAGACCCATGTTCAGGGTGATCTTGGTAACGCGCGGAACTTCCATCACGTTCGACAGCTTAAGTTCTTCCTTAAGCTTAGGAGCGATTTCGTTCCGGTAAATCTCTTTCAGTCGTGCCATGGTCTTCTACCTAGCAGTGTTCAAGCATCAACCGCTTTTTGGGTCGACTTGAAGACACGAATTTTTTTACCGTCTTCTACTTTGAAACCAACGCGGTCAGCCTTGTTGGTTTCACCGTTGAAGATGGCAACGTTGGAAGCGTGCAGAGGCGCTTCTTTCTCGACGATACCGCCCTGTACGCCCGCCATCGGGTTAGGCTTGGTATGACGCTTGACCAGGTTCACACCACCGACAACCAGACGGTTGTCAGCCAGAACCTTCAGCACCTTACCGCGCTTACCCTTGTCTTTGCCGGCGATCACGATGATCTCGTCGTCACGACGAATCTTTTGCATGTCGGATCTCCTTACAGCACTTCAGGGGCGAGCGAGACGATCTTCATGAACTTCTCGGTACGAAGTTCACGGGTCACTGGCCCGAAGATGCGAGTGCCGATCGGCTCTTGCTTGTTGTTCAGCAGAACAGCAGCGTTGCCGTCGAAACGAATGATGGAACCGTCGGCGCGACGAACACCGTGACGGGTGCGGACGACAACAGCGGTCATCACCTGGCCTTTCTTGACCTTGCCGCGCGGAATCGCTTCCTTGACGGTTACTTTGATGATGTCACCGATGCCGGCGTAACGGCGGTGCGAACCGCCGAGTACCTTGATGCACATGACGCGACGAGCGCCGCTGTTATCGGCCACATCGAGCATGGATTGAGTCTGAATCATAAAATTTCTCCGACCCTTAGCCCTTAGACTTCAACAGCGCGTTCGAGGACTTCAACCAGTGCCCAGGACTTGGTCTTGGCCAGCGGACGGGTTTCACGGATGGAAACCTTGTCGCCGATCTTGCACTGGTTGGATTCGTCGTGCGCGTGCAGCTTAGTCGAACGCTTAACGTATTTACCGTAGATCGGGTGCTTTACGCGACGCTCGATCAGAACGGTGATGGTCTTGTCCATTTTGTCGCTGACGACACGGCCAGTCAGCGTACGGACGGTTTTTTCAGCTTCAGCCATGATCACTTACCTGCCTGCTGGTTGAGCACAGTTTTCACGCGAGCGATGTCACGCTTAACTTGCGAGAGCAGGTGCGACTGCCCCAACTGGCCAGTTGCTTTCTGCATACGCAGATTGAACTGGTCGCGCAGCAAGCCGAGCAGTTGCTCATTCAGTTGCTGTGCCGATTTTTCACGAAGTTCATTCGCTTTCATCACATCACCGTCCGCTTAACAAAGGAGGTGGCGAGAGGCAGCTTTGCAGCAGCCAGGGCGAAAGCTTCGCGCGCCAGCTCTTCAGAAACACCTTCGATTTCATACAGGACTTTGCCTGGCTGAATCTGGGCAACCCAGTATTCCACGGAGCCCTTACCTTTACCCATACGAACCTCGAGAGGCTTCTTGGAGATCGGCTTGTCCGGGAACACACGGATCCAGATCTTGCCGCCACGCTTAACGTGACGGGTCAGCGCACGACGTGCGGATTCGATCTGGCGAGCGGTGAGGCGACCGCGAGCAACAGCTTTCAGGGCGAATTCGCCGAAGCTGACTTTGCTACCGCGCAGTGCCAGACCACGGTTGTGGCCAGTCATCTGCTTGCGGAATTTTGTACGCTTTGGTTGCAACATTTGGCGTACCCCTTACTTAGCAGCTTTTTTACGAGGCGCTGGTGCTTGTGGTTTCAGTTCTTCTTGGCGACCACCAATCACTTCGCCTTTGAAGATCCAAACCTTCACACCGATCACACCGTAAGTGGTGTGAGCTTCGTAGGTGTTGTAGTCGATATCGGCACGCAGGGTGTGCAGCGGCACACGACCTTCGCGATACCACTCGGTACGAGCAATCTCAGCACCGCCGAGACGACCGCTCACCTGGATCTTGATGCCCTTGGCACCAATACGCATGGCGTTCTGTACGGCGCGCTTCATGGCGCGACGGAACATTACGCGGCGTTCCAGCTGCTGAGCTACGCTCTGCGCAACCAGCATGGCGTCGAGTTCCGGCTTGCGGATCTCTTCGATGTTGATGTGCACAGGCACACCCATCTGCTTGGTCAGGTCCTGACGCAGCTTCTCGACATCTTCACCTTTCTTACCGATAACGATACCGGGACGAGCGGTGTGGATGGTGATGCGTGCAGTTTGAGCCGGACGATGAATATCGATACGGCTTACGGACGCGCTTTTTAGTTTGTCCTGGAGGTACTCACGCGTTTTCAGATCCTTCAACAGGTAATCTGCGTAAGTAGCACCGTCTGCGTACCAGACGGAGGTGTGCTCCTTGACGATTCCCAGGCGAATGCCAGTGGGATGTACTTTCTGACCCATCTGATCGACTCCGTTACTTGTCCGCAACCTTGACAGTGATATGGCAAGACCGCTTGACGATGCGATCAGCACGGCCTTTGGCACGTGGCATGATGCGCTTCAGCGAACGCCCTTCGTTGACGAAGACGGTGGAGACCTTCAGGTCATCAACGTCTGCGCCTTCGTTGTGTTCGGCGTTGGCTACGGCCGACTCGAGGACTTTCTTCATGATTTCAGCGGCTTTTTTGCTGCTGAAGGCCAACAGGTTGAGCGCTTCGCCCACCTTCTTCCCGCGGATCTGGTCGGCGACCAAGCGGGCTTTCTGGGCGGAGATGCGAGCGCCCGACAACTTAGCGGCTACTTCCATTTCCTTACCCCTTAACGCTTGGCTTTCTTGTCAGCCACGTGCCCGCGGTAGGTGCGGGTACCGGCGAACTCGCCCAGTTTGTGGCCGACCATGTCTTCGTTCACCAGAACTGGGACATGTTGACGACCGTTGTGTACCGCGATGGTCAGACCGACCATTTGTGGCAGGATCATCGAACGGCGCGACCAGGTTTTAACTGGCTTGCGATCGTTCTTCTCCACCGCCACTTCGACCTTCTTCAGCAGGTGAAGATCGATAAAAGGACCTTTTTTCAGAGAACGTGGCACTGTCGTATCCCTCTAGTTACTTGCGACGACGGACGATCATGTTGTCGGTACGCTTATTACCACGGGTCTTCGCACCCTTGGTTGGGAAGCCCCATGGCGATACCGGATGACGACCACCGGAGGTACGACCTTCACCACCACCATGCGGGTGGTCAACCGGGTTCATGGCAACACCACGAACGGTTGGGCGAACGCCGCGCCAGCGTTTGGCACCAGCTTTACCCAGCGAGCGCAGGCTATGCTCGGAGTTCGAGACTTCGCCCAGGGTCGCACGGCACTCAGCCAGGACTTTACGCATTTCACCAGAGCGCAGACGCAGGGTCACGTAGACACCTTCGCGAGCGATCAGCTGAGCCGAAGCACCAGCGGAACGAGCGATCTGAGCACCTTTACCCGGCTTCAGTTCGATGCCGTGAATGGTGCTACCTACTGGAATGTTGCGCAGCTGCAGGGAGTTACCGGCCTTGATTGGGGCCAGGGCACCTGCGATCAGCTGATCGCCAGCACTCACGCCTTTAGGGGCGATGATGTAGCGACGCTCACCGTCTGCGTAGCACAGCAGGGCGATGTGAGCAGTACGGTTCGGGTCGTATTCGATACGCTCGACAGTGGCTGGAATGCCATCTTTGTCGTTGCGACGGAAGTCGACCAGACGGTAATGCTGCTTGTGACCACCACCAACGTGACGAGTGGTAATGCGGCCATTGTTGTTACGACCACCAGACTTCGATTTCTTCTCGATCAGCGGTGCGTGAGGAGCGCCTTTGTGCAGCTCCTGGTTGACCACCTTGACCACGAAACGGCGGCCAGGGGAAGTCGGTTTGCATTTAACGATTGCCATGATGCACCCCTTCCTTACTCAGCACTGCTGCTGAAATCGAGATCTTGGCCTGGCTGAAGGGAGACGATTGCCTTCTTCCAGTCATTACGCTTGCCCAGACCACGTGCGGTACGCTTGGTTTTACCCAGAACGTTAACAGTCGACACGTTTTCAACTTTTACGTTGAACAGGCCTTCGACAGCTTTCTTGATTTCCAGCTTGGTTGCATCGGTAGCAACCTTGAATACGAACTGGCCTTTTTTCTCAGCCAGAACGGTAGCCTTCTCGGAAACGTGCGGGCCAAGGAGGACTTTGAATACGCGTTCCTGGTTCATCCCAGCAGCTCCTCGAATTTCTTCACGGCCGAGACAGTGATCAACACTTTCTCGTATGCGATCAGACTGACCGGGTCGGAACCTTGTACGTCACGCACATCGACGTGCGGCAGGTTGCGAGCAGCCAGGTACAGGTTCTGATCAACAGCGTCGGAAACGATCAATACATC
Organism: Pseudomonas sp. SMV7; assembly: GCF_052041995.1. NCBI lineage: Bacteria > Pseudomonadati > Pseudomonadota > Gammaproteobacteria > Pseudomonadales > Pseudomonadaceae > Pseudomonas > Pseudomonas sp. SMV7. The sequence continues at coordinate 160,053 of NZ_JBKGGT010000012.1, forward strand.
GTTCAGACCCATGCCGTTCAGCTTGTTCAGCAGATCTTTGGTTTTCGGTGCTTCGACAGCGAAGTCCTGAACCACGACCAGACGGTCGCTACGCACCAGCTCAGCGAGGATGGAGCGCAGGGCTGCGCGGTACATCTTCTTGTTGAGCTTCTGCGAGTGATCTTGAGGGCGAGCTGCGAAGGTGACACCACCGCCACGCCAGATCGGACCACGAGTGGTACCAGCACGAGCACGGCCAGTACCCTTCTGACGCCATGGGCGCTTACCGCCACCAGCCACGTCGGAACGGGTCTTCTGCTGCTTGGTGCCCTGACGGCCGCCGGCCATGTAGGCCACGACTGCTTGGTGTACCAGCGTCTCGTTGAATTCGCCACCGAAAGTCAGTTCGGAAACTTCGATCGCCTGAGCGTCATTTACATTGAGTTGCATGTCAGTTTCCCCTTAACCGCGAGCCTTGACAGCCGGACGTACAACCACGTCGCCGCCAGTAGCGCCTGGAACGGCACCCTTGACCAGCAGCAGGTTGCGTTCAGCGTCTACGCGAACTACTTCCAGGGACTGAACAGTCACGCGCTCGGCGCCCATGTGACCGGACATTTTCTTGCCCTTGAACACACGACCAGGAGTCTGGCACTGGCCGATGGAACCTGGGACACGGTGCGACACGGAGTTACCGTGGGTGTTGTCCTGGCCACGGAAGTTCCAGCGCTTGATGGTACCGGCGAAGCCTTTACCTTTGGACTGACCAGTAACGTCTACCAGCTGGCCTGCAGTGAAGAGTTCAGCTTTGATCAGATCGCCAGCCTGGAAATCGCCTTCTTCAAGACGGAACTCCCAGACACCGCGACCAGCGGCAACGTTGGCCTTGGCGAAGTGGCCTGCCTGAGCGGCAGTCACACGCGAAGCACGACGCTCGCCGACAGTGACTTGCACTGCACGGTAGCCATCGGTTTCTTCAGTTTTGAACTGGGTGACGCGATTCGGCTCGATCTCGATGACCGTGACCGGAATGGAGACACCTTCTTCGGTGAAAATGCGGGTCATACCGCATTTGCGACCGATTACACCAATAGTCATGTTGTAAACCTCATGAGTGTACGGGGCTTTCACCCGCTATGGCCGCCCATTTCAGAGCGTTACACGACCAGACCGAAGTCTTAGCCGAGGCTGATCTGTACTTCCACACCTGCCGCCAGATCAAGCTTCATCAGCGCGTCAACGGTTTTATCCGTTGGCTGGACGATGTCCAGAACACGCTTATGAGTGCGGATCTCGTACTGGTCACGCGCGTCTTTGTTGACGTGCGGGGAAACCAGAACGGTGAAACGCTCTTTGCGGGTAGGCAGTGGAATTGGACCACGCACTTGTGCACCAGTACGTTTCGCGGTTTCCACGATTTCCTGGGTGGATTGGTCGATCAGGCGATGGTCGAAAGCCTTCAACCTGATACGGATTTGCTGATTTTGCATTGGATTTCAGACTCCAGGCTGTTCCCAACGGACGCACTACGCCCGCTAAAAGGAGGCGTGATTCTATAGACGCCCCCATTTAGTGTCAACCCAATAAAAAAAACCCCCGCTGAGCGGGGGTTTTTTCAATCGGTCGAGTGATTACTCGATGATTTTGGCTACGACGCCGGCGCCGACGGTACGACCGCCTTCACGGATAGCGAAGCGCAGACCGTCTTCCATTGCGATGGTCTTGATCAGGGTGACAGTCATCTGAATGTTGTCACCTGGCATTACCATTTCAACGCCTTCCGGCAGTTCGCAGTTACCGGTCACGTCAGTGGTACGGAAGTAGAACTGAGGACGGTAGCCTTTGAAGAACGGAGTGTGACGACCGCCTTCTTCCTTCGACAGAACGTAGACTTCTGCGGTGAACTTGGTGTGCGGCTTGACCGAACCTGGCTTGACCAGAACCTGGCCACGCTCAACGTCGTCACGCTTGGTACCACGCAGCAGAACGCCGCAGTTCTCACCAGCACGGCCTTCGTCCAGCAGCTTGCGGAACATTTCAACACCGGTGCAGGTGGTGGTCGAAGTGTCACGCAGACCAACGATTTCCAGCGGATCCTGAACGCGGACGATACCACGCTCGATACGACCGGTAACAACGGTACCACGACCCGAGATCGAGAATACGTCTTCGATCGGCATCAGGAACGGCTGGTCAACGGCACGAACTGGCTCAGGGATGTAGGCATCCAGAGTTTCTACCAGCTTCTTCACAGCGGTAGTACCCATTTCGTTGTCGTCTTTGCCTTCCAGCGCCATACGAGCCGAACCGATGATGATCGGGGTGTCGTCGCCTGGGAAGTCGTAGGTGGACAGCAGGTCGCGAACTTCCATCTCGACCAGTTCCAGCAGCTCAGCGTCGTCTACCAGGTCAGCCTTGTTCAGGAAGACCACGATGTACGGAACGCCTACCTGACGGGACAGCAGGATGTGCTCACGGGTTTGTGGCATCGGACCATCGGCGGCCGAGCAAACCAGGATCGCGCCGTCCATCTGGGCAGCACCGGTGATCATGTTCTTCACGTAGTCAGCGTGACCTGGGCAGTCAACGTGAGCGTAGTGACGAATGTTCGAGTTGTACTCGACGTGAGCGGTGTTGATGGTGATACCGCGCGCTTTTTCTTCCGGAGCCGAGTCGATCTTGTCGAACTCAACGACTGCCGAACCGAATACTTCGGAGCAGACGCGAGTCAGAGCTGCGGTCAGAGTGGTCTTACCGTGGTCAACGTGGCCGATGGTGCCGACGTTAACGTGGGGAAGGGAACGATCAAATTTTTCTTTAGCCACGACAGTGAACCTCTTGCCTAAAGGGCTGGATTAGCCTTGTTTTTTAACGAGTGCTTCGACGATGTTCGACGGAGCTTCGGAGTACTTGGAGAATTCCATGGAGTAGCTTGCGCGACCCTGAGACATGGAACGAACGTCGGTCGCATAACCGAACATCTCTCCCAGCGGGACTTCTGCACGGATAACCTTGCCGGAAACCGAGTCATCCATACCCTGGATCAGACCACGACGACGGTTCAGGTCACCCATCACGTCACCCATGTAGTCCTCAGGGGTTACTACCTCAACCTTCATGATCGGCTCAAGCACAACACCGCCGCCCTTCTGGGCCAGCTGCTTGGTCGCCATGGAGGCCGCGATCTTGAACGCCATCTCGTTGGAGTCGACGTCGTGGTACGAACCGTCGAACACGGTAGCCTTCAGACCGATCAGAGGATAGCCGGCAACAACGCCGTTCTTCATCTGCTCTTCGATACCCTTCTGGATCGCCGGGATGTATTCCTTAGGAACCACACCGCCAACGACTTCGTTGGTGAAGACCAGGCCTTCGGTGATGTTGCCTTTTTCGTCCTGATCCGGCTCGGAGAAGCGGATCCAGCAGTGACCGAACTGACCACGACCACCGGACTGACGAACGAACTTACCTTCGATCTCGACACCAGACTTGGTGATCTTCTCGCGGTAGGAAACCTGCGGCTTGCCGATGTTGGCTTCAACGTTGAACTCGCGCTTCATGCGGTCAACGATGATGTCCAGGTGCAGCTCACCCATACCGGAGATGATGGTCTGGCCGGTTTCTTCGTCGGTCTTGACGCGGAACGACGGGTCTTCCTGGGCCAGCTTGCCCAGAGCGATGCCCATCTTTTCCTGGTCTTGCTTGGTCTTCGGCTCAACCGACAGGGAAATTACCGGCTCAGGGAAGTCCATACGCTCAAGGATGATTGGCTTGTCGGCGTCGCACAGGGTTTCACCAGTGGTAACGTCCTTCATGCCGATCAGGGCCGCGATGTCACCAGCGCGTACTTCCTTGATCTCTTCACGCTGGTTGGCGTGCATCTGCACCATACGACCAACGCGCTCTTTCTTGCCTTTTACCGAGTTGATGACCGAGTCACCGGAGCTCAGAACGCCCGAGTAGACGCGAACGAAGGTCAGGGTACCTACGAACGGGTCGGTAGCGATCTTGAACGCCAGAGCCGAGAACGGCTCGTTGTCGTCGGCGTGACGCTCGTCCTGACGAATAGCCGGGTCATCTTTGGCCAGGTCGGCGTCGTCCGGGTTGATACCCTTGATTGCAGGGATCTCGGTCGGAGCCGGCAGGTAGTCAATAACGGCGTCGAGAACCAGGGGCACGCCCTTGTTCTTGAACGAGGAACCGCAGACAGCAGGAACGATCTCGCTCGCCAGAGTACGGGCGCGCAGACCAGCCTTGATGTCTTCGACGGACAGGTCACCTTCTTCAAGGTACTTGTTCATCAGCTCTTCGTTGGCTTCGGCAGCAGCCTCGACCATGTTGCTGCGCCACTCGTTGGCCAGCTCGACCATATCCGCAGGAATTTCTTCCTCGCGGTAGGTGGTGCCCTTGTCGTCTTCGTTCCAGTAGATGGCTTTCATCTTGATCAGGTCAACCTGACCCTGGAAGTCGTCTTCTGCACCGATAGCCAGCTGGACCGGAACCGGGGTGTGACCCAGGCGGTTCTTGATCTGGCCGACAACGCGCAGGAAGTTGGCACCGGCACGGTCCATCTTGTTCACGTAGACAACACGTGGAACGCCGTACTTGTTGGCCTGACGCCATACGGTTTCGGACTGCGGCTCAACGCCGGAGGTACCGCAGAACACAACGACCGCGCCGTCGAGTACGCGCAGCGAACGCTCTACTTCAATGGTGAAGTCAACGTGGCCGGGGGTATCGATGACGTTTACGCGGTAGTTGTCATACTGACCACGGGAACCTTTCCAGAAGGTGGTAACGGCAGCGGAGGTAATGGTGATACCGCGCTCCTGCTCCTGCACCATCCAGTCGGTGGTCGCGGCGCCGTCATGCACCTCGCCCATCTTGTGGCTCAGACCTGTGTAGAACAGGATCCGCTCGGTAGTGGTAGTCTTGCCCGCGTCAACGTGGGCACAGATACCGATGTTACGGTAGCGGTTAATTGCTGTAGTACGAGCCATAAAGCCCTCGCAAAATGATTGATGCTTGAATTAGAAGCGGTAGTGCGAGAACGCTTTGTTGGCTTCGGCCATACGGTGCACGTCTTCACGCTTCTTGACTGCAGCACCCTTGCCTTCAGCAGCATCCAGCAGCTCGCCGGCCAGGCGCAGGGCCATCGACTTCTCGCCGCGCTTGCGGGCGTAGTCTACGAGCCAGCGCATTGCCAGAGCGTTACGACGGGATGGACGAACTTCAACCGGAACCTGGTAAGTGGCACCGCCGACACGGCGGGACTTAACTTCGACCAGCGGAGCGATGGCGTCGAGAGCTTTCTCGAAGATTTCCAGGGGGTCGCTGTTCTTGCGTGCTTTGACGGTATCCAGGGCACCATAAACGATGCGCTCGGCTACGGCCTTCTTGCCGCTTTCCATCACGTGGTTCATGAACTTGGCGAGAATCTGGGATCCGTACTTCGGATCGTCAAGGATCTCACGTTTTGCTGCTACACGACGTCTTGGCATGATAAGCCCTCAAACGGTCTTCAGGTTAGCCCGGGACCAGGTCTCTCGACCCCTGCCCGACCTTACTCTTATCGACTCAAATAAATGGATGTCTGCAAACGACCGATTACTTCGGACGCTTGGTACCGTACTTCGAACGACCCTGGTTACGGCCTTTAACGCCCGAAGTATCCAGAGAGCCGCGAACGGTGTGGTAACGAACACCTGGCAAGTCTTTTACACGGCCGCCACGGATCAGGACGACGCTGTGCTCTTGCAGGTTGTGGCCTTCACCGCCGATGTACGAGGAAACCTCGAAACCGTTGGTCAGGCGCACACGGCATACTTTACGCAGTGCCGAGTTAGGTTTTTTCGGCGTGGTGGTGTACACACGGGTGCACACGCCACGACGCTGCGGGCAGTTCTGCAGCGCAGGTACGTCGGATTTCTCGACGGTACGCTTACGCGGCTGACGTACCAGCTGGTTGATAGTTGCCATCTACTAGCTCCACTGATTGTCTTGCGACGCTATTGTCTTGCAAGAAAGCCAAAAATTGGCGAGACGGAGCCTCACCAAATTTAAGGGTACAAAAGTCTAAAGAGGATCTTGCACCCAGTCAAGACGAGGCCCCGGCCCTCCCCGCCCGGTCATCGGCAACAATTGATGTCACCGATGGCCTTGCGAGATGCGCCGGGGCCCTGCCCTGTACTTAGTTACCGCTGGAGTTCAGCGCTTCGGTCAGTGCGGCTTCCACCTCACTGGCGCTCACACGCAGCGGCTTGTCGGCGTCACGGCGACGCTTGCGCTCGCTGTGGTAGGCCAGACCAGTACCGGCCGGGATCAGACGACCCACGACCACGTTCTCTTTCAGGCCGCGCAGGTAGTCGCGCTTGCCGGTTACCGCCGCTTCGGTCAGTACGCGGGTGGTTTCCTGGAAGGAAGCCGCGGAGATGAACGACTCGGTCGACAGCGAGGCCTTGGTGATACCCAGCAGCACGCGAGTGAACTTGGAGACGAACTTGTCCTCGGCAGCGAGACGCTCGTTCTCTACCAGCACCTGGGTCAGTTCCATCTGGTCGCCCTTGATGAAGCTGGAATCGCCCGACTCGGTGATCTCGACCTTGCGCAGCATCTGACGCAGGATGGTCTCGATGTGCTTGTCGTTGATCTTCACGCCCTGCAGACGGTAAACGTCCTGGATCTCGTTGACGATGTACTTCGCCAGCGCGCTCACACCCAGCAGACGCAGGATGTCATGCGGATCGCTCGGGCCGTCGGAGATAACTTCGCCGCGGTTTACCTGTTCGCCTTCGAAGACGTTCAGGTGGCGCCACTTCGGAATCAGTTCTTCGTACGGTTCGCTGCCATCGGTCGGGGTAATGACCAGGCGACGCTTGCCCTTGGTCTCTTTACCGAATGCGATGGTGCCGCTGACTTCAGCCAGAATCGAGGCCTCTTTCGGACGGCGCGCTTCGAACAGGTCGGCAACGCGCGGCAGACCACCGGTGATGTCACGGGTCTTCGACGTTTCTTGCGGGATACGCGCGATAACGTCACCGACACCGATCTGGGCACCGTCAGCCACACCGACAAGGGCGTTGGCCGGCAGGAAGTACTGGGCAGGTACGTCGGTACCTGGCAGGTACAGGTCCTTGCCGGAAGCGTCGACCATCTTGATTGCCGGACGGATTTCCTTACCAGCGGCAGGGCGATCCTTGACGTCCAGCACTTCGATGTTGGTCAAACCGGTCAGTTCGTCGGTCTGACGCTTGATGGTGATGCCTTCTTCCATGCCGACGAAGGTCACGGTACCTTTCAGCTCGGTGACGATCGGGTGGGTGTGCGGGTCCCACTTGGCGACGATGGCGCCAGCTTCGACCTTTTCACCTTCCTTGACCGAAATCACCGCACCGTAAGGCAGCTTGTAGCGCTCACGCTCACGGCCGAACTCGTCGGCAATGGCCAGTTCGCCAGAACGCGATACGGCAACCAGGTTGCCATCAGCACGTTCTACCTGCTTCAGGTTGTGCAGACGCACCATACCGCCATTCTTCACCTGGACGCTGTCGGCAGCCGAGGTACGGCTTGCAGCACCACCGATGTGGAACGTACGCATGGTCAGCTGGGTACCCGGCTCACCGATCGACTGTGCAGCGATAACGCCGACAGCTTCACCGATGTTCACCTGGTGACCGCGAGCCAGGTCACGACCGTAGCACTTGGCGCAGATACCGTAGCGGGTTTCGCAGTTGATAGGCGAACGCACGACGACTTCGTCGATGCTGTTCAGCTCGATGAACTCGACCCACTTCTCGTCGACCAGAGTACCGGCCGGAACGATGACGTCCTCGGTGCCTGGCTTGAACACGTCACGGGCGATAACACGACCCAGTACACGCTCACCCAGCGGCTCTACAACGTCGCCGCCTTCGATGTGCGGAGTCATCAGCAGACCCTGGTCGGTGCCGCAGTCGATCTCGGTAACTACCAGATCCTGGGCAACGTCTACCAGACGGCGAGTCAGGTAACCGGAGTTCGCAGTCTTCAGTGCGGTATCCGCCAGACCCTTACGAGCACCGTGAGTCGAAATGAAGTACTGCAGAACGCTCAGGCCTTCACGGAAGTTCGCAGTGATCGGCGTCTCGATGATCGAGCCGTCCGGCTTGGCCATCAGGCCACGCATACCGGCCAGCTGACGGATCTGGGCCGCGGAACCCCGCGCACCGGAGTCAGCCATCATGTACATCGAGTTGAAGGACTCTTGCTCGACTTCCTTGCCTTCGCGGTCGATGACCTTCTCTTTCGAGAGGTTGGCCATCATCGCCTTGGACACTTCGTCGTTCGCCTTCGACCACAAGTCGATGACCTTGTTGTACTTCTCGCCCTGGGTTACCAGGCCGGAAGCGTACTGGCTCTCGATCTCCTTCACTTCGTCGGTAGCGGTACCGATGATGCGGGCCTTCTCGTCCGGGATAACGAAGTCGTTAACGCCGATGGAGACGCCGGAAATGGTCGAGTAAGCGAAACCGGTGTACATCAGCTGGTCAGCGAAGATAACGGTCTCTTTCAGACCAACCACGCGGTAGCACTGGTTGATCAGCTTGGAGATCGCCTTCTTCTTCATCGGCTGGTTGACCACGTCGTACGGCAGGCCTGCCGGTACAACCTGGAACAGCAGCGCACGGCCGACAGTGGTGTCGACGATGCGGGTGTTCTTGACCACGGAACCGTCACGCTCTTTCACGGTTTCGTTGATACGAACCTTGATTTTCGCGTGCAGGGCAGCCTCGCCGGCGCGGAATACGCGGTCGACTTCCTGCAGGTCAGCGAATACGCGGCCTTCGCCCTTGGCGTTGATGGCTTCGCGGGTCATGTAGTACAGACCCAGTACAACGTCCTGCGACGGAACGATGATTGGCTCACCGTTGGCTGGCGACAGGATGTTGTTGGTCGACATCATCAGCGCGCGCGCTTCGAGCTGGGCTTCCAGGGTCAGCGGCACGTGAACGGCCATCTGGTCACCGTCGAAGTCGGCGTTGTACGCGGCACAGACCAACGGGTGCAGCTGGATGGCCTTGCCTTCGATCAGAACCGGCTCAAAGGCCTGGATACCCAGACGGTGCAGGGTAGGCGCACGGTTGAGCAGTACGGGGTGTTCGCGGATCACCTCGGCGAGCACGTCCCAGACCTCTGGCAGCTCGCGCTCGACCATCTTCTTGGCAGCCTTGATGGTGGTCGCCAGACCACGCATCTCCAGCTTGCCGAAAATGAACGGCTTGAACAGCTCGAGGGCCATCTTCTTCGGCAGACCGCACTGGTGCAGACGCAGGGTCGGACCTACGGTAATTACCGAACGGCCAGAGTAGTCCACACGCTTACCGAGCAGGTTCTGACGGAAGCGACCTTGCTTACCTTTGATCATGTCAGCCAGGGACTTCAGCGGACGCTTGTTCGAGCCAGTGATGGCGCGACCGCGACGGCCGTTGTCCAGCAGGGCGTCGACCGCTTCCTGCAGCATGCGCTTTTCGTTGCGCACGATGATGTCCGGCGCCGACAGATCCAGCAGGCGCTTCAGACGGTTGTTACGGTTGATCACCCGACGATACAGGTCGTTCAGGTCGGAGGTCGCGAAGCGGCCGCCATCCAGCGGAACCAGCGGACGCAGGTCCGGCGGCAGTACTGGCAGGACGGTCAGGACCATCCACTCAGGCAGGTTGCCCGAGCCCTGGAACGCTTCCATCAGCTTCAGGCGCTTGGACAGCTTCTTGATCTTGGTTTCCGAGTTGGTCTGCGGAATCTCTTCGCGCAGGCGGCCGATCTCGTGCTCCAGGTCGATAGCGTGCAGCAGCTCGCGGACAGCCTCGGCACCCATGCGGGCATCGAAGTCGTCACCGAACTCTTCCAGCGCTTCGAAGTACTGCTCGTCGTTCAGCAGCTGGCCCTTTTCCAGGGTGGTCATGCCCGGGTCGATAACCACGTAGCTCTCGAAGTAGAGCACGCGCTCGATATCACGCAGGGTCATGTCCATCAGCAGGCCGATACGGGACGGCAGCGACTTCAGGAACCAGATGTGGGCAACCGGCGAGGCCAGTTCGATGTGCGCCATGCGCTCACGACGAACCTTGGCCAGGGCAACTTCAACGCCGCACTTCTCGCAGATCACGCCGCGGTGCTTGAGGCGCTTGTACTTGCCGCACAGGCACTCGTAGTCCTTGACTGGGCCAAAGATCTTGGCGCAGAACAGGCCGTCACGCTCAGGCTTGAACGTACGGTAGTTGATGGTTTCCGGCTTCTTAACTTCACCGAACGACCACGAACGGATCATTTCAGGCGACGCCAGACCGATGCGGATGGCGTCGAACTCTTCGACTTGACCCTGGTTTTTCAGCAAATTCAGTAGGTCTTTCAAGGCCTTTCCTCCTGGCGGAGCAGGGAGCGGGCATTACCTGCCCCACTCCCCTTCGCGTCACGTGTTATTCGGTTTCCAGATCGATATCGATACCGAGCGAACGGATCTCTTTGATCAACACGTTGAAGGACTCGGGCATGCCCGGCTCCATACGGTGATCGCCATCCACGATGTTCTTGTACATCTTGGTACGGCCGTTCACGTCGTCCGACTTCACTGTGAGCATTTCTTGCAGGGTGTATGCCGCGCCGTATGCTTCCAGCGCCCACACTTCCATCTCCCCGAAACGCTGACCACCGAACTGCGCCTTACCACCCAGCGGCTGCTGGGTAACCAGGCTGTAGGAACCAGTGGAACGCGCGTGCATCTTGTCGTCCACCAAGTGGTTCAGCTTGAGCATGTACATGTAACCAACGGTCACAGGACGCTCGAACTTGTTGCCGGTACGGCCATCGAACAGCACCATCTGGCCGCTCTCTGGCAGGTCGGCCAGCTTCAGCATGGCCTTGATCTCATGCTCCTTGGCACCGTCGAAGACCGGGGTAGCCATCGGCACGCCCTTCTTCAGGTTGTTGGCCAGGGCCATGATCTCTTCGTCGGTGAACTCGTCCAGGTTTTCCTGGCGACCGCCGATCTCGTTGTAGACCTCGGTCAGGAACACGCGCAGTTCAGCCGCCTTGCGCTGCTCTTCGATCATACGGTCGATCTTCTCGCCCAGACCCTTGGCCGCCAGGCCCAGGTGGGTTTCGAGGATCTGACCGACGTTCATACGCGAAGGTACGCCCAGCGGGTTCAGTACGACGTCGACCGGAGTACCGTTGGCGTCGTGCGGCATGTCTTCGACTGGCATGATGACCGAGACGACACCTTTGTTACCGTGACGACCGGCCATCTTGTCACCCGGCTGGATGCGACGGCGGATTGCCAGGTAAACCTTGACGATCTTCAGTACGCCCGGCGCCAGGTCATCGCCCTGCTGCAGCTTGCGCTTCTTGTCTTCGAACTTGTCGTCCAGCAGACGGCGACGGTCGACGATGTACTGCTGAGCCTTTTCCAGCTGCTCGTTCAGTGCATCTTCGGCCATGCGCAGTTTGAACCACTGGCCGTGCTCCAGACCGTCCAGCACTTCGTCAGTGATCACGGTGCCTTTCTTCAGGCCCGCGCCACCGTCGACCACTTGGCCGTTCAGGGCAGAACGCAGACGCTCGAAGGTAGCACCTTCGACGATGCGGAACTCTTCGTTGAGGTCCTTGCGGATCTCGTCCAGCTGCATCTTTTCGATGGCCAGGGCGCGGCTGTCACGCTCGACGCCATCACGGGTGAAGACCTGTACGTCGATGACGGTACCCTTGGTGCCGGTTGGCACGCGCAGGGAGGTGTCCTTAACGTCGCTGGCCTTCTCACCGAAGATTGCACGCAGCAGTTTTTCTTCCGGAGTCAGCTGGGTTTCGCCTTTTGGCGTGACCTTGCCGACCAGGATGTCACCAGCGCCGACTTCGGCACCCACATAGACGATACCGGCTTCGTCCAGCTTGTTCAGTGCGGCCTCACCCACGTTCGGGATGTCCGCAGTGATTTCCTCTGGGCCAAGCTTGGTGTCACGCGCCACACAGGTCAGTTCCTGGATGTGGATGGTGGTGAAGCGGTCTTCCTGGACCACACGCTCGGACAGGCAGATGGAGTCTTCGAAGTTGAAGCCGTTCCACGCCATGAACGCGATGCGCATGTTCTGACCCAGTGCCAGTTCACCCATGTCGGTGGACGGGCCGTCGGCCATGATGTCGCCACGCTGAACCTTGTCACCCTTGCTCACCAGCGGACGCTGGTTGATGCAGGTGTTCTGGTTCGAACGGGTGTACTTGGTCAGGTTGTAGATATCCACACCTGCTTCGCCGGTTTCCACCTCGTCGTCGGCAACGCGGACAACGATACGGCTGGCGTCGACCGAGTCGATCACACCACCACGGCGAGCAACCACGCAAACACCGGAGTCACGGGCTACGTTGCGCTCCATGCCGGTACCTACCAGCGGCTTGTCGGCGCGCAGGGTCGGTACAGCCTGACGCTGCATGTTCGAACCCATCAATGCACGGTTGGCGTCGTCGTGCTCGAGGAACGGAATCAGCGACGCAGCGACGGAAACAACCTGCTTCGGCGAAACGTCCATCAGGGTGACGTCTTCCGGCGCCTTGACGGTGAATTCGTTCAGGTGACGAACCGCTACCAGCTCATCGATCAGCTGCTTCTTCTCGTTCATCGCGGCCGAAGCCTGGGCGATGACGTGATCCGCTTCTTCAATGGCCGAGAGGAACACGATGTCGTCGCTGACCACGCCTTCCTTCACCACACGGTACGGGCTTTCCAGGAAGCCGTACTGGTTGGTGCGGGCATAGGCTGCCAGGGAGTTGATCAGACCGATGTTCGGACCTTCAGGGGTCTCGATCGGGCACACGCGACCGTAGTGGGTCGGGTGTACGTCACGGACTTCGAAGCCGGCGCGCTCACGGGTCAGACCGCCTGGGCCGAGTGCGGAGACACGGCGCTTGTGGGTGATCTCGGAGAGCGGGTTGTTCTGGTCCATGAACTGCGACAGCTGGCTGGAACCGAAGAACTCTTTCACCGCCGCCGCAACCGGCTTGGCGTTGATCAGGTCTTGCGGCATCAGGCCTTCGCTTTCTGCCATCGACAGGCGTTCCTTGACCGCGCGCTCGACACGCACCAGGCCAACGCGGAACTGGTTCTCGGCCATCTCGCCGACGCAACGTACGCGACGGTTACCGAGGTGGTCGATGTCGTCGACGATGCCTTTGCCGTTACGGATGTCGACCAGGGTCTTCAGGACCTCGACGATATCTTCCTTGCTCAGAACGCCCGAACCTTCGATCTCGGTACGACCGATACGGCGGTTGAACTTCATGCGGCCAACGGCAGACAGGTCGTAACGCTCGGCGCTGAAGAACAGGTTGTTGAACAGGGTCTCGGCAGCATCCTTGGTTGGCGGCTCGCCTGGACGCATCATGCGGTAGATCTCGACCAGAGCTTCCAGCTGGTTGCTGGTGGTGTCGATCTTCAGGGTGTCGGAGATGAACGGACCACAATCGATGTCGTTGGTGTACAGGGTTTCGATACGAACGACCTGTGCCTTGGCAACCTTGATCAGCAGCTCGGTGGTCATCTCGGTGTTGCATTCGGCCAGGATTTCGCCGGTAGCCGGATGCACGATGGCCTTGGCAGTCGTACGGCCCAGGACGTATTCCATTGGAACGTCCAGCTGCTTGACGCCAGCTTTCTCGAGCTGGTTGATGTGGCGCGCGGTAATACGGCGGCCCTGCTCGACAATGACCTTGCCGGTTTCGTCATGGATGTCCATGACGGCAACTTCACCACGCAGACGCTGCGGCACCAGTTCCAGGCTGAGTTTCTCACCGGAAATGTGGAAGACGTTGGTGGTGTAGAAGGTGTTCAGCACTTCTTCAGTGCTGTAGCCCAGGGCGCGCAGCAGCACCGAGGCCGGCAGTTTGCGACGACGGTCGATACGCACGAACACGCAGTCCTTCGGATCGAACTCGAAGTCCAGCCAGGAACCGCGGTAAGGGATGATGCGAGCGGAGTACAGCAGCTTGCCGGAGCTGTGCGTCTTGCCACGGTCGTGGTCGAAGAACACACCAGGCGAACGGTGCAGCTGGGAAACGATCACACGCTCGGTACCGTTGATAACGAAGGTACCGTTCTCAGTCATCAGGGGAATTTCACCCATGTAGACTTCTTGCTCTTTGATGTCCTTGATCGCTTTGTTCGACGATTCCTTGTCGAAGATGATCAGGCGCACCTTGACCCGCAGTGGGACCGCGAAGGTCACGCCACGCAGGACACATTCCTTCACATCGAAGGCGGGTTCGCCCAGGCGATAGCCTACGTACTCCAGGGCAGCATTGCCGGAGTAGCTGATGATCGGAAATACCGATTTGAAGGCCGCGTGCAGGCCGACGTCGCGGAACTGATCCTTGGATGCTCCCGCTTGCAGGAATTCGCGATACGAATCCAGCTGGATGGCCAGGAGGTAAGGCACATCCATGACGTCCGGCAACTTGCTAAAGTCCTTGCGGATACGTTTTTTCTCAGTGTATGAGTAAGCCATCAGCGTTCCCCAGCTTGGTCACCTGCTTGTTTGGCTTCTCCCGGCGGGAGCAGCCAGAAAATCGTGCAAACCCCTTGGTTTGCGCCACCCACATGGGTGTCTTGCAGCTTGTTATCGGGGCCGGCCTGACCGGCCACCAATAACGGAAAAAGGCCGGTGGCATAAGCCACCAGCCATCAGCCCTTCGCTCAACGCTCGGACTGGAGTCGCAAGGTCGAGATTACTTCAGCTCGACTTTAGCGCCAGCTTCTTCCAGCTTCTTCTTCGCGTCTTCAGCGGCTTCTTTCGAAACGCCTTCAAGGATAACCTGAGGAGCGCCGTCGACTTTCTCTTTGGCTTCTTTCAGGCCCAGACCGGTCAGTTCACGAACGGCCTTGATCACGTTTACTTTCTTGTCGCCAGCTTCGGCCAGAACGACGTTGAACTCGGTCTGTTCTTCAACAGCGGCAGCAGCGCCAGCAGCTGGGCCAGCAGCAACAGCGGCAGCAGCGGTAACGCCGAAGGTTTCTTCCATCGCTTTGATCAGTTCAACAATTTCCAGAACGGTTTTCTGGCCGATCGCTTCGATGATTTGTTCGTTAGTCAGAGACATGACTTAAATCCTGTATTGGGGTGACAGCCTACGCAGCCATCAAATTAAACGTATGATTTTGAAAGAGTTGCGTGTGCCTTAGGCAGCAGCAGCTTCTTTCTGGTCGCGCAGAGCTGCCAGGGTACGAGCCAGCTTGCTGGTTGCACCTTGGATTACGCTCATCAGCTGTGCGATAGCCTCGTCGCGAGTTGGCAGGGTTGCCAGCACGTCGATCTGGTTAGCGGCAAGGAACTTGCCGTCAAACGCAGCTGCCTTGATCTCGAACTTGTCCTGACCCTTGGCGAACTCTTTGAACAGACGAGCAGCAGCGCCCGGGTGTTCGTTGGAGAAAGCAATCAGGGTCGGGCCTTTGAACGCGTCGTTGAGGATCGAGAATTCGGTACCTTCAACAGCGCGCTTGAGCAGGGTGTTACGTACGACACGCACGTACACGCCGGCTTCGCGGGCCTCTTTACGGAGTCCGGTCATTGCGCCTACAGTCACACCACGGGCATCAGCCACGACAGCGGACAGAGCGACTTTGGCAGCCTCGTTGACTTCAGCGACGATGGCCTTCTTGTCTTCGAGTTTAATTGCCACGGGTTTACTCCTGGTTTTTACCGTTTCATCTGGCCGAAGCCGGATGTCGTTTTGGTGTCTGATTCGGTAACGAATCGGGAGCACCATCTGCGTGGGCTGGTTTTTTAAGGCTTGCGCCGCCTACGGTCTTGGATAGCCCCCGCCAGGCAGGGACCCCAATTTTTGCTGGTGGCGCGACAGGTCGCGCCACCAAGTACTTACACGTTCAGCGAGCTCTGATCGATGACCAGACCTGGGCCCATGGTGGTGCTCAGGGTAACGCGCTTGACGTAGATACCTTTCGAGGAAGCCGGCTTGATACGCTTCAGGTCAGCGATCAGGGCTTCAACGTTTTCCTTCAGCTTGCCAGCTTCGAAGCCGACCTTGCCAACGGAGGTGTGGATGATACCGTTCTTGTCGGTACGGTAGCGAACCTGACCAGCCTTGGCGTTCTTGACGGCGCCGGCTACGTCTGGAGTTACGGTACCCACTTTCGGGTTAGGCATCAGGCCACGAGGACCCAGAACCTGACCCAGCTGACCTACAACGCGCATGGCATCAGGCGATGCGATAACGACGTCATAGTTCAGGTCGCCGCCTTTCATTTCGGCAGCCAGATCGTCCATACCTACGCGGTCAGCGCCGGCAGCCAGAGCGGCTTCAGCAGCTGGACCCTGGGTGAAGACAGCAACGCGAACGGTCTTGCCAGTGCCGTGTGGCAGCACGGTAGCGCTACGTACGACCTGGTCGGATTTACGCGGGTCAACACCGAGGTTAACGGCGATGTCGTAGGATTCTACGAACTTGGCAGCCGGCAGCGAGGCCAGCAGAGTGGCCGCTTCTTCGAAGTTGTAGGCTTTGCCTGCTTCGATTTTTTCGGCGATTGCCTTTTGGCGTTTGGTCAGCTTAGCCATTACACACCCTCCACGTTCAGGCCCATGCTGCGGGCAGAGCCAGCGATGGTGCGTACAGCAGCGTCCAGGTCAGCGGCAGTCAGGTCAGCCTGTTTGGCTTTGGCGATGTCTTCCAGCTGAGCGCGGGTAACGGTACCGACTTTAACGGTGTTCGGGCGAGCCGAACCACTGGTCAGGCCAGCAGCTTTCTTCAGCAGAACCGAGGCAGGGGTGCTCTTGGTCTCGAAGGTGAAGCTACGGTCGCTGTAGACAGTGATGATCACAGGAGTCGGCAGGCCGGCTTCTTGACCCTGGGTACGGGCGTTGAAGGCCTTGCAGAATTCCATGATGTTCACACCGTGTTGGCCCAGTGCTGGACCAACGGGTGGGCTTGGGTTGGCCTGGCCGGCCTTAACTTGCAGCTTGATGTAAGCCTGAATCTTCTTAGCCATGAGCTACTCCAAAATCGGGTACGAACGCCTGATGGCTCCCCGGATGACTTGCGTTTTATCCCAGTGACGACAAAACCCCGCAGCACACAGGGCTGCGGGGTATGGGATGCTGCGTTCGCCTAGACCTTTTCGACCTGGCTGAACTCGAGCTCTACCGGAGTAGAGCGACCGAAAATGAGCACTGCAACCTGCAGGCGGCTCTTCTCGTAGTTGACCTCTTCGACGCTACCATTGAAGTCTGCAAACGGACCGTCAATGACCCGAACCACTTCGCCCGGCTCGAACAGCGTCTTCGGCTTCGGCTTGTCACTACCGTCGGCAACGCGACGCAGGATAGCTTCGGCTTCTTTATCGGTGATCGGTGCAGGCTTGTCTGCAGTACCGCCAATAAAGCCCATCACGCGAGGGGTATCCTTGACCAAGTGCCAAGTCCCTTCGTTCATCTCCATCTGGACCAGAACATAGCCAGGGAAGAATTTACGCTCGCTCTTGCGCTTCTGGCCATTGCGCATTTCGACGACTTCTTCGGTCGGGACCAGGATCTCGCCGAAACCGTCTTCCATGCCAGCCAGCTTGACGCGCTCGATCAAGGAGCGCATTACATGCTTCTCGTAACCCGAGTAAGCATGCACAACATACCAACGCTTAGCCACGGGACACCTTTAGCCAACGATCAAGGAGACCGCCCAGCCGAGCAGGGAATCAAGACCCCACAGCAGCAGTGCCATAACCAGCACGACAGCCACGACAATCAGCGTGGTCTGGGTGGTTTCCTGGCGGGTCGGCCACACGACTTTACGAATCTCGGTACGAGCTTCCTTCGCCAGCGCAAAGAACGACTTGCCCTTCGCAGTCTGCAGAGCTACAAAGCCCGCGACAGCAGCCAGGACGAGAAGTGCAAGGACGCGATACAGGATCGGAGAGGCGGAGTAATACTGATTACCCACTACGCCGACAACCACCAAAGCCACTACAGCCAGCCACTTGAACAGATCAAAACGCGATTCTTGGGCTTCAGTTTTGGGAGTCATCGAGGAGGATCCTGTGAGAAGAAAGCCATCACACCGAGGTGAAATGGCAGGTCAGGAGGGAATCGAACCCCCAACCTACGGTTTTGGAGACCGTCGCTCTGCCAATTGAGCTACTGACCTGTAACGCTGTATCAGGCCGGCCATTATACCGGCCTGATCAAGTAAATCAACTACTTATTCAATAATTTTTGCTACGACGCCGGCGCCGACGGTACGACCGCCTTCACGGATAGCGAAGCGCAGACCGTCTTCCATTGCGATGGTCTTGATCAGGGTGACAGTCATCTGAATGTTGTCACCTGGCATTACCATTTCAACGCCTTCCGGCAGTTCGCAGTTACCGGTCACGTCAGTGGTACGGAAGTAGAACTGAGGACGGTAGCCTTTGAAGAACGGAGTGTGACGACCGCCTTCTTCCTTCGACAGAACGTAGACTTCTGCGGTGAACTTGGTGTGCGGCTTGACCGAACCTGGCTTGACCAGAACCTGGCCACGCTCAACGTCGTCACGCTTGGTACCACGCAGCAGAACGCCGCAGTTCTCACCAGCACGGCCTTCGTCCAGCAGCTTGCGGAACATTTCAACACCGGTGCAGGTGGTGGTCGAAGTGTCACGCAGACCAACGATTTCCAGCGGATCCTGAACGCGGACGATACCACGCTCGATACGACCGGTAACAACGGTACCACGACCCGAGATCGAGAATACGTCTTCGATCGGCATCAGGAACGGCTGGTCAACGGCACGAACTGGCTCAGGGATGTAGGCATCCAGAGTTTCTACCAGCTTCTTCACAGCGGTAGTACCCATTTCGTTGTCGTCTTTGCCTTCCAGCGCCATACGAGCCGAACCGATGATGATCGGGGTGTCGTCGCCTGGGAAGTCGTAGGTGGACAGCAGGTCGCGAACTTCCATCTCGACCAGTTCCAGCAGCTCAGCGTCGTCTACCAGGTCAGCCTTGTTCAGGAAGACCACGATGTACGGAACGCCTACCTGACGGGACAGCAGGATGTGCTCACGGGTTTGTGGCATCGGACCATCGGCGGCCGAGCAAACCAGGATCGCGCCGTCCATCTGGGCAGCACCGGTGATCATGTTCTTCACGTAGTCAGCGTGACCTGGGCAGTCAACGTGAGCGTAGTGACGAATGTTCGAGTTGTACTCGACGTGAGCGGTGTTGATGGTGATACCGCGCGCTTTTTCTTCCGGAGCCGAGTCGATCTTGTCGAACTCAACGACTGCCGAACCGAATACTTCGGAGCAGACGCGAGTCAGAGCTGCGGTCAGAGTGGTCTTACCGTGGTCAACGTGGCCGATAGTGCCGACGTTAACGTGGGGAAGGGAACGATCAAACTTTTCCTTAGCCATCGATACAATCCTCCGCAGAAGAAATAGTCTTGCGCTGATAAAACAAAGGCAGATATTTTCATATCTGCCTTGTTTATATGGAGCTCTTGAGCGGACTTGAACCGCTGACCTCACCCTTACCAAGGGTGTGCTCTACCAACTGAGCTACAAGAGCGAAACACTTTGTGCAAAATCCGGCAAACTTGGAGCGGGTAGCGGGAATCGAACCCGCATCATCAGCTTGGAAGGCTGAGGTTCTACCACTAAACTATACCCGCGGAGCTTGCGGCTCTCGCTAAAACTGGTGGAGGGAGAAGGATTCGAACCTTCGAAGCTCTCGCAACGGATTTACAGTCCGTCCCCTTTGACCGCTCGGGAATCCCTCCAGATGTGGCCGGCATTCTATTTGTCTGCCGTCCTAGTGTCAAGCGTTTTTTCAAATTTTTTCAATCAAATCTGAAACTTAGCTGCTTTGACACCGCTTCCGGTTGTACCACCTGAGTGGCGTTCCCTGTGAAGCGGGCGCCATTCTATCAAGCTATTCACCAGTTGCAATACCCTGGCAGAAAATAATTTTGTGTTTTAAGTCTTTGAAATCATTGGAAAGAGCAGCGAGCACGGTTTGGTCCAACAAACGCTCGCTTTCCGGGGCAACCTTGAGCCAGCGACCCTCCGCCCCCGGGAGCTGCCCCATCACCGGTAGCGTGGCAATATCCAGGCTCAACAGGCGCTGACGCAGCGCGTCGATTTCGCCCTGCCCCATCACGCCGCCCACTACCAGGCACTCATCCCGGCGCTTGGGCGGTGTCGATACGCCCGTTTCACGCAACAGACGAATTTCCTGCTGATTCCCCTTGTACAACGACAGAGGGGCGACTTCCTTGACCTTCAGCGGGGCTTCCTGCTGATGCCACACGTAATAAAAGACGTTGAGCACCAGCAACAACAGAAACAACCAACGCATAGGCACCTCAATTCAATGGGCAGGCCATGGCCAGGCCAACGAAAACCAGGTCAGGCACGACACGCGCCTGCGGCACGGCCTCCCTGACCAGCGGCGCATCGCCGCCTGTAAGGAACACCGCGAAATCTTCCCCCCACAGGGCACGCGCCTGCTCGAGCTGGGTACGTGCAAAGCCCTGGAGCATCAACACGCATCCGCGCTCGACCGCTTCTACGGTCGAGCGACCAGGCGCCAGGCTGGTCAATGCACGTTCGGCGGAGGCATCGTCATAGCGGATACGCCGGGTATGCGTGCGCAGCTGACTACGCATCAATGGCATACCCGGGCAGATGTAACCACCTAGGTGCTCGCCGTCCGCGGCTACAAAATCCGCTTTTGCAGCTGTACCCAGGTCAATGACCAGGCAAGCACCTCTGGCCAGATGGAACGCCCCCAGTGCGGCCAGCCAACGGTCCATGCCCAGGCGCTGGTAATCGTCATAGCCATTGCGCACACCGGCCATTTCCCGGGCCGGGTGCGCCACAAGTGCCTGCACGGCAAACGCCTGGGTAATCAAGGCGCAAAGCGCGTCGGTTTCATCCTCGCTGCGCACGCTGACAATACGGCAGCCAGTCAAACGCACCGAAGCCAGTGCAGCCACTTCAGCCACCAAGGCCTGGTCGGAGTCGACGATGCCGCCGCTCTCAATCGCCGCATCAGCGACATGGATTACCCGCCACTTGATGAAGCTGTTACCGCAATCGAGCTCAAGAATCATCACGCAACCTCAAACTGAGCTCACCACCACTGAAGCTCTTTTCCACCCCGTCCACCTCAAGGCGCAAGCCGCCCTGCCCGTCGACGCCTAGAACCACGCCATCAATACGCGTGCTACCGGCGATCAGTGAAACGTTGCGCCCTTGCCAGAGGTGCGCCTGCTCCCATTCTTCCTGGAACGCGGCAAAGCCATAGCGACGATGCCGGGCCAATTCATGCTGCAATTGCTGACTGAGCAACGCGACCAGGCGGTTACGATCGATTGTCGTCCCCACTTCACGGCGCATCGAAGTCCATTCCTGGTCGACTTGATCGTTGGCCTGCATGTTCACATTGATACCGATACCCAACACGACATGACAGACGTCTGCCGGGTCGCCGACCAGCTCCAGGAGAATGCCGGTGATCTTCTGGCCGCGAACAAGGACGTCGTTGGGCCACTTGAGCCCCACATCGTTCACCCCAAACACCTGTAGCGTGCGCATTACCGCCAACCCAACCACCAGGCTCAGGCCCTCGAGTTGGCGCATGCCGCCATCCACACGAAGCACCAGGCTGTAATACAGGTTTTCGGCAAACGGGCTGACCCATTGCCGACCGCGTCGGCCACGGCCGGCGCTCTGCCGTTCGGCAAGAACCAGAAACGGAGCCGCTCGCCCCTCACCGGCCAGACGCAGACCTTCGGCGTTGGTCGAATCAATGGTTTCATGGATGAAAACGGGCCACTGCTCGCCGGTAGCAAACCCGGCGATCGCCTGCGCATCGAGCAAGGCCAATGGCGCCGCCAGTTGATAGCCGCGCCCACGGACCTTGTGAATGGTGAGGTTCAGTTCACTCTCCAGGTGCTGCAGCTGCTTCCAAACGGCGCTGCGACTCACCCCGAGGGCTGCCCCCAGAGCTTCTCCGGAATGGAACCGGCCATCCTTGAGAAGATTCAACAACTTCAGCATGCCAGTCTCGACTTGGAATAAGGCAGGCATGATAGCTATGGGCTGTTGGCTTGCATAGGAAAAGGGCCTGTCGACAGGGGCGAGCGGACATTGTTGCTGCCTGGTATCCGACCGATGCAAGCGCAGGCGGCGTGGTTGGCCAGGTAGATCGGGGTTGCAGGGTTGCAGCCGCTGTGCGACCGATCGCGACGCAAGGCCGCTTTTACAGGGTCACGATTGTTTAGGCAGCGCAAAGACAAAACCCCTACCTGCATGCGCAGATAGGGGTTTTGCGAAATGAATC
>NZ_JBKGGT010000013.1:0-169505 GCF_052041995.1 Pseudomonas sp. SMV7
CGCGCGCTTAAAAGCAAAAGCAACGGCAACGGCAACGGCAACGGCAACGGCAACGGCAACGGCAACGGCAATTTCCGGGCCTTGCTTAACGCGGTTTCAAGTCCATTCGACGCAGGTGGCAAGTCACTTCCTCACGGTCGTGGTACAGCTGCTTGCAGGCAATCGACACCTTGACCTTGCGCGCCTTGAATGTCGCTTCCATGCGCTCGAGCAACCGCCGTACTTCGGCGTAGCGCTGTTTCATCGGCAATTTCAGGTTGACCACCGCTTCGCGGCATAGCCCCTCGCCCAGCCAGGTTTCGATCAGCGAGGTGGTGCGCGCCGGCTTCTCGACAATGTCACACACCATCCAGTCCACCGGCTGCTTCGGCTGCCAGGTGAAACCATCGGCCATCAGGTGCTGGACCAGCCCGGTATCCATCAGGCTTTCCGCCATCGGCCCATTGTCGATGGCCGTCACCAGCATGCCCCGACGCACCAGCTGGTAGGTCCAGCCTCCCGGCGAGGCCCCCAGGTCGACACCGGTCATGTCATCGCCCAGGCGCTGCGCCCATTGTTCACGAGGAATGAACTGGTGCCAGGCCTCTTCCAGCTTGAGAGTCGAACGGCTGGGCGCCTCGCGGGGAAATTTCAGGCGCGGGATGCCCATCGGCCACAGCGCGCTGTTGTTGCCCGGGGCGACGCCGGCGAACACACGGCGGCCGCTGAGGAAGGTAAGCAGCAGGCGTGGACGGCTGGCGTCGTCTACCAGGCGACCAGCCTTTTCCAGGGCCTTGCGCAGCGGCACCTCGAATTTGCGGCAGAAGGTAGACAATTCCTTGCCTTCGTTGCTGTCCAGCACTTCCAGCCACAGGCTGCCGAACACCGGAAAACCGGCCAGGTGCGCCTGCAGCACACTGATACGGTCGCTTTCCGGCAGTTCGACATAACCGCCACGGGCCCATTGCCGAGGGAAAATCAGCTGGTTGAAGCGCAGTTCCCCCATCAGACGCTCGGCACCGCCCTCCTCGCTGCAGACAAACTCGGCGCTGGCACTGTGCGGCTTGCCCTTGGCATAACCGGCGATGCCCAGGCGCGCGGCATGTTCGCTGATTTCGGCGCAGACCTCGCCCTCGAAACCGGGCCGGCAATGCATGAACAGGGTATTCATTTCTCACTCCACTACGGCGGGCGCACCACAGGCGCCGGCAGGGCGGCGATGATAAAGGAAGATTGGAACCCGCGACACGCCCCGCCGGTCCAGAAAAGGGTCAGGTGGCGCAAAGCGGTCTAACCTGACCTTTCAGCCAGGTCCGCAGCGTGCGGGCCGATACAGAGCGGTGCCCGGCAGGCCTGAGCCATTGCCGGCCACCGGCGCAGAAGGAGTTGGCAATGCCCTCGCTCGATAGCCTGAACACCCTCAAGTCCCTCACGGTGGGTGACCAGACCTACCACTACTTCAGCCTCCCCGAAGCTGCCCGACAGCTGGGCGACCTGCAGCGCCTGCCGATGTCGCTGAAGGTACTGCTGGAAAACCTGCTGCGCTGGGAGGACGGCAAGACGGTCACCGGCGACGACCTGCGTGCCCTTGCCCAATGGCTGGGCGAGCGGCGCTCCGACCGCGAGATCCAGTACCGCCCGGCGCGGGTACTGATGCAGGACTTCACCGGCGTGCCGGCCGTGGTCGACCTGGCCGCCATGCGCGCCGCCATGGCCAAGGCCGGTGGCGACCCGCAGCGAATCAACCCGCTGTCCCCGGTGGACCTGGTGATCGACCACTCGGTGATGGTCGACCGCTACGGCACGCCACAGGCCTTCAGCGAGAACGTCGACATCGAGATGCAGCGCAACGGTGAACGCTATGCGTTCCTGCGCTGGGGCCAGAGCGCCTTCGACAACTTCCGCGTGGTACCACCAGGCACCGGGATCTGCCACCAGGTCAACCTGGAATACCTGGGCCGCACCGTCTGGACCCGTGAGGCCGACGGCCGCACCTACGCTTTCCCGGACACCTTGGTCGGCACCGATTCACACACCACCATGATCAATGGCCTGGGCGTGCTCGGCTGGGGCGTGGGCGGCATCGAAGCGGAGGCGGCCATGCTCGGCCAGCCGGTGTCGATGCTGATCCCGGAAGTGATCGGCTTCAAGCTGACCGGCAAGCTGCGCGAAGGCATCACCGCCACCGACCTGGTGCTGACGGTGACGCAGATGCTGCGCAAGAAGGGCGTGGTCGGCAAGTTCGTCGAGTTCTATGGCGATGGCCTGGCCGAGTTGCCCTTGGCCGACCGCGCGACCATCGCCAACATGGCCCCGGAATACGGTGCCACCTGCGGCTTCTTCCCGGTCGACCAGGTAACCCTGGACTACCTGCGCCTGTCCGGCCGCCCCGAGGCGACCGTGCAACTGGTCGAGCACTATTGCAAAGCCCAGGGCTTGTGGCGGCTGCCAGGGCAGGAGCCGCTGTTCAGCGACAGCCTGGCGCTGGACATGCACGAGGTGGAGGCCAGCCTGGCCGGGCCCAAGCGGCCGCAGGACCGAGTGGCCTTGGGCCAGGTGCGCCAGGCCTTCGACCACTTTATCGAACTGCAACCCAAACCCCTGGCCAAGGAAGTCGGCCGCCTGGAAAGCGAGGGTGGCGGCGGCGTGGCGGTGGGCAACGCCGACCAGGCCGGGGAAATCGACTACAGTCACCAAGGCCAGACCCATACCCTGCGCGATGGCGCGGTGGTGATCGCTGCGATCACCTCCTGCACCAACACCTCCAACCCCAGCGTGATGATGGCCGCCGGGCTGGTGGCAAAAAAGGCCCTGGAAAAAGGCCTGCAACGCAAACCCTGGGTCAAGAGTTCGCTGGCGCCGGGTTCCAAGGTCGTCACCGACTATTTCAAGGCCGCCGGGCTCGACACCTACCTCGACCAACTGGGGTTCGACCTGGTCGGCTATGGCTGCACCACCTGCATCGGCAACTCCGGCCCGCTGGATGAGGCGATCGAAAAGGCCATTGGCAGCGCCGACCTCACCGTAGCCTCGGTATTGTCGGGCAACCGCAACTTCGAAGGCCGCGTGCACCCGCTGGTGAAGACCAACTGGCTGGCCTCGCCGCCGCTGGTGGTAGCCTATGCCCTGGCCGGCACCGTGCGCCTGGACCTGACCAGCGACCCGCTGGGCATCGGCAAGGACGGCCAGCCGGTATACCTGCGCGACATCTGGCCCAGCCAACAGGAAATTGCCGCGGCCGTGGCCAAGGTCGATACGGCGATGTTCCACAAGGAATACGCCGAAGTGTTCGCCGGCGATGCGCAGTGGCAGGCAATCGAAGTACCCCAGGCGGCCACCTATGTGTGGCAGGCCGATTCCACCTATATCCAGCACCCGCCTTTCTTCGACGGCATCGGCGGGCCACCGCCGCAGGTCACGGATATCCGCAACGCACGAATACTGGCGTTGCTGGGCGACTCGGTGACCACCGACCACATTTCCCCGGCCGGCAACATCAAGACCGACAGCCCGGCCGGGCGCTACCTGCGGGAACAGGGCGTGGAACCACGCGATTTCAACTCCTACGGCTCGCGGCGTGGCAACCATGAAGTGATGATGCGTGGCACCTTCGCCAACATCCGTATCCGCAACGAAATGCTGCCGGGCGAAGAAGGTGGCAACACCCTGCACGTGCCCAGTGGCGAGAAACTGTCGATCTACGATGCCGCCATGCGCTACCAGCAAGCAGGCACTGCGCTGGTAGTGATTGCCGGGCAGGAATACGGCACCGGTTCCAGTCGCGACTGGGCGGCCAAGGGCACCAACCTGCTGGGCGTCAAGGCGGTGCTGGCAGAAAGCTTCGAACGCATTCACCGTTCCAACCTGGTGGGCATGGGCGTGCTGCCGCTGCAGTTCAAGGCCGGGCACAACCGCAAGCAACTGGGGCTGACCGGCAAGGAACAGATCGATGTCCTGGGCCTGACCGGTGCAGAGCTCCACCCAGGCATGAGCCTGCCCCTGCGCATCACCCGCGAGGATGGGCAGCAGGAGCAGATCGAGGTGCTGTGCCGGATCGATACCCTGAACGAGGTGGAGTACTTCAAGGCAGGGGGAATCCTGCATTATGTGTTGCGTCAGTTGATCGCCAGCTGAACCGGGTATGCTTGGGCCGCTCCGACAGGCGACGGGTAGCGGCCCGTTTCCATTGACCCGAGAAGGACCACCCGTGCCTCGCCTCCACCTGATCGCGCTCCTGTTTCTGGCCCTCGGTTATACCCTGGCCCTGAGCCACGGCAACCTTGGCATCGCCACCCTGCCCAGCTTCCTCGCCCTGCTTGCCAGCGCCCTGCTTGCTCGTTGCCCGCAGCGCTGGCTACAAACCCTGGGCCATACGGTGTTCATCCTGCTGGCGATCGCCCTGGCACTGCACTGGCTGCCCGGCTTCAACGCAGCCAAGGTCATCGACAGCGCCACCTTCAGCCCCGGCGCCCAGCCCTTCACGATGTACCTGAACCTGGACAAACCGCTGATTGGCGCCTGGCTGCTGCTGGCCTGTCCTTGGCTGATGTTGTGGCGCAGCCAGGGCCTGCCGGCCAGTCTGCTATACGCCCTGCCCCTGACCTTGCTCGCCTGCCTGGGGGGCGCCTGGTCCCTGGGCATGGTCGCATGGGCGCCGAAATGGCCCGAACAGGCGTGGCTGTGGCTGCTGAACAACCTGTTGTTGGTCAGCCTGACCGAAGAGCTGCTGTTTCGCGGTTATCTGCAAGGCAGCCTGCAGCGCTTGCTGCGCCATCAGGGGCTGGCGTTGTTCGCCGCCGCCATGCTGTTCGGCCTGGCCCACCTGGGGGCTGGCTGGCAGTGGGTATACCTGGCCACCCTCGCTGGCGTGGGCTACGGCCTGGCGTACCGCTGGGGCGGCGTGGTGGCTGCCGTGCTCTGCCATTTCGGCCTGAACCTGGTGCATTTCTCGCTGTTCAGCTACCCGATGCTGGCTCTTGGCTAGCTATTCGGTCATCATTTGGCTTCTACGTCATTAATCCGCAGTAAAAACGTAATAATGACGCAAACAAGCTTGAACGTGCCCGGCGACTAACCCAGATTGCATAATGGCCCATTGCCATGGATCAAGCCTTGCAAATATTCACTCAATAAAACCAGGGCCTTGCCGATAGCTTTGGAAAGCCCTGCGGACTATCAACCCATGCGTAACAACCAGCCGATTACCCAGAGAGAAAGGACTTTCCCTGCCCAGCAGCGGTTGATCTCCACCACCAATGCCAAAGGGGTGATCACTTACTGCAACGATGCTTTCATCGAGATAAGTGGTTTCACCCGCGAAGAACTGACCGGTGCGCCGCATAACCTGGTGCGCCACCCGGACGTGCCGCCAGCCGTGTTCGCGCACATGTGGCAAACCCTCAAGCAGGGCCAGCCGTGGATGGGTATCGTCAAGAACCGGTGCAAGTCCGGCGACCACTACTGGGTCAACGCCTACGTCACGCCGATCTTCGACAATAACCAGGTAGTTGGCTTCGAATCGGTGCGGGTCAAACCCACTGCCGAACAGATTCGTCGCGCCGAGGCGCTCTACCAGCGCATCAACCAGGGCAAGCCGCCCGTACCACGCCGCGACAAGTGGCTACCGGTGCTGCAGGACTGGCTGCCGTTCATCCTCATCAGCCAGGTGGGTTTCCTGATCGGCAACTGGCTCGGCCATTCCTGGGGCTTCGCCCTGGCCGCCGGGCTTTCCGTACCCCTGGGCCTGCTCGGCCTGGGCTGGCAGCAGCGCGGCCTCAAGCGCCTGCTGCGCCTGGCCGAGCAGACCACCTCCGACCCGCTGATCGCACAAATGTACACCGACAGCCGCGGGGTACAGGCACGCCTGGAAATGGCCATGCTGAGCCAGGACGCACGCATGAAAACCTGCCTGACCCGCCTGCAGGACAGCGCCGAACACCTCAGCGAACAGGCGCGCCAGTCCGACGCCCTGGCGCACAAGAGTTCTTCGGGGCTGGAACGCCAGCGCGTGGAAACCGAGCAAGTTGCTGCCGCAGTCAACCAGATGGCCGCCACCACCCAGGAAGTGGCCAACCACGTGCAGCGCACCGCCGATGCCACCCAGGAAGCCAACCGCCTGACCAGCCAGGGCCGGCAGATCGCCGGGGAAACCCGCGAAGCCATCGAGCGCCTGTCGGCTGCGGTCGGCGAAACTGGCCAGACGGTCACCCAGCTGGCCAAGGACAGTGACGAGATTGGTGGCGTGGTCGATGTGATCAAGGGCATCGCCGATCAGACCAACCTGTTGGCATTGAACGCAGCCATCGAAGCGGCGCGTGCAGGTGAAATGGGCCGTGGCTTTGCCGTGGTGGCCGACGAAGTGCGCCAGCTGGCACAGCGCACCGCCGAGTCCACCGGGCAGATTCACGGGCTTATTGCCAAGCTGCAACAGACTGCCAGCAATGCCGTCCTGACCATGGAAACCGGCCACCGCCAGGCGCAGGAAGGCGTCGACCGCGTGATGCAGGCCGACGAGGCACTGGTCGGGATCAGCGAAGCGGTGGCCAATATCACCGACATGGCGACCCAGATCGCCGCCGCGACAGAAGAGCAGACGGCGGTAGCCGACGAAATCAGCCGCAACATCAGCACCATTGCCGAGCTTGCCGACCAGACTGCCGAACAGGCTCAGCATTCGGCGCTGCTCAGCGAAGAGCTGACCAGCACAGCGGGTACCCAGTACTCACTGGTGGAGCGTTTCAACCGCTAAGGCGGTTTCCAGGGGTACTGCGTCGGCTTGTAGGAACGGCTTCAGCCGCGATCAGCGGCACAGCCGGCGCAGTCACCAGATTACCAATCCAGGCGCAAGCGGCTCTCGAAATAGCGCGCTTCGCCACTCAGTGGGTCCTCGAAACGCAAGCTTTGCGCCAGCAGTTTCAACGGCCGCTGGTAGTCATCCTCTTCATTGAGCAACTGCGGATAGAACGGATCATTGCTGATCCCCGCACCCAATGCCGCCATGTGCACACGCAACTGGTGGGTCTTGCCGGTGACCGGTGACAACCCATAGCGCCACAGGTCGCCATGCTTCTCCAGCACTTCGGCCCAGGTTTCACTGTTGGCCTCCCCTTCCACTTCGTGCATGCGGAAAAACGGCTCGCCATGCACCAGGCGGCTTTTATGCACCAGCGGAAAATCGTGTTGCGGCATGGCTGCGGCAATCGCCTGGTAGCGCTTTTCGATGCGCCGCTCGGGGAATAGCCGCTGATAGGCACTGCGACTTTGCGGATTGGCAGAAAACAGCACCAGCCCGGCTGTATGCCGATCGATACGGTGCAACGGCACCAGGTGCGGGTTGCCGAGGCGGTGGATCAGGCGGCGCAGCAGGGTCTGCTCGACGTATTCTCCGGTCGGCGTCACCGGCAGGAAATGCGGCTTGTCCGCCACCACCAGGTGCTCATCCACGTGCAACACCGCCTCAAGCACCGGAATCGGCCGCTCGTTCGGCACTTCCCGGAAGTAATGCAAACGCATGCCCCGTTTGTACGGCAGCTCGGCCGCGACAACGCGCCCCTCGGCATCCAGCACCCGCCCGCGGGCAAAGCGATCAAGCCATTGAGCCCGGTCGATGGCCTTGAAATGGTCACACAGGCAATCGAGTACCGTCGCCCAGTTTCCGGGTGGCAGGCACACCGTGCTGGCTTGCTGGCGGGCGGGGTCGAAAGGCGTGCTCATGGCGGGGCTCGAAACATTCACGGTCGCGCATTATCGCCCAAGCCCACGCCCTCAACCAGCCTTGGCCATCGCCTCGCTACGGTCCTTCAGCCAACGCAGTACCTGCACCGGCTCCCAGCGGCCGGGGTCATACAGGGCATACAGCAACCCCTGGTAACCCACCACATCCAGCCCGCGGTGATAGCCGGCACGCTGAAACAAGGCTTCAATTTCTGCAAAGCAGGTATTGAAATGGACCTTGCCGAACGGTGTACGGTCGTCGGTGACCAGGCCTTCGAGGCGCAGTTCCAGAACGGCGTCCGCCACCCGTTCGACGGGCATGCGGTTGACGCTGTACTTGAGTTGCTCGACATTGAGCATGGCTTCACCTCGATACTGTATTTATATACAGCATACGAACATCCCCTTGCCTTCGTCAATGCGCTTCATTGCAGCCCCTCCTCGTAGCCGCTACCTCTGCGAATCGTCAGCACCTGTCGTCTTGGCGTGCCCGGCGTCACCGACAGATGTACCCATTGGTCGAACTCGAGGATCAGCTGGTCGAAGGGAATGGCGCTTTCGCTGATGCGGCGCACGACTTCGCGCGGGCTTGCTTCGACCACCGTAAAGTCGGCGGCCAGCCCTTGCAGATGCTGGCTTGACGGCGCCCCGCCAATGCGGCTGTTGACTGCCGGGCTGCGATAGCCACTGCTGATGATGACCGGCGCGCCGAACAGCGCGCGAACCTGCTCCAGGACATTGCACAACAGTTGCAGGTTGGCACGCGCCTCGGCTGGCGGGTCGTTGTCGAGCCCTTCCCTGGCGGCGAGCTGCGAAAAGGTCATTTCAGCAAGGGTGAAATGGGGGGAAATGAGCATGTTGGAGTCCTGATGATCGGTAGAAAAGGCCGGCCTCAGCATGCCGGCAGAAGATCATCACGACGCAGCGCGCCACATGGAGCAGGGATGCGCCTCCCCTGGTGCCGTCATTGCGCGAGAAACGCCACGACCTGCTCGGCATCGAACGGCCAATGCAGCTCGGCGCCGTTGTCGCAGCGCCGCAGCACTGGAATGATCAGGCCGTAACGCTCGAACATGGCCTCGTTTTCGGCAATATCGACCAGTTCCACCAGCAGGCCGTGATCGACGAAGGGCATCAGCACGGCCTCGGCCACTTCGCACAGGTGGCAGCCGAGGGTGCCGAACAGTTGGCATTCAGGCAGCATGGGGCAGGTTCCGGTTTTGGCATGGAGGGAAGCCTATTCTAGGCCGCTCCTGCCCCATGCGCACCTGAGCAGGTTCAATCCTGACTGGTCGCGCCGATACGGTGCAACGACAGGTCGGCCCCCTGGAACTCCTGCTCATGGCTCAAGCGCAGGCCATGCAACGCGCGGATCGCACCGTACACGGCAAAGCCACCGGCCAGCGCCACCAATACGCCCAGCAGGCTGCCCAGCAACTGGCTGACCAGGCTGACACCGCCCATGCCGCCCAGGGCCGCCTGGCCGAACACACCACAGGCAATGCCGCCCCACACACCACACAGGCCATGCAATGGCCACACGCCCAGGACATCGTCGATCTTCCAGCGGTTCTGTGCCGCGGTGAAGGTCCAGACGAACAGCCCGCCCGCGACCAGCCCGGTGACCAGCGCGCCGATCGGGTGCATCAGGTCGGAACCTGCACACACCGCCACCAGCCCGGCCAGCGGCCCGTTATGCAGGAAGCCCGGGTCGTTACGCCCGGCCAGCAAGGCCGACAGGGTGCCACCGACCATGGCCATCAACGAGTTGATCGCCACCAGGCCACTGATCCCCTGCAGGGTCTGCGCACTCATGACGTTGAAACCGAACCAGCCAATGATCAGGATCCACGACCCCAGCGCCAGGAAGGGAATGCTTGACGGCGCAAACGCCACCAACCGGCCATCGCGATAGCGCCCGCGTCGCGCGCCCAGCAGCAGCACCGCCGCCAAGGCCAGCCAGCCGCCCATGGCATGAACCACCACCGAGCCGGCAAAGTCATGGAACGGCGCGCCAAAGCGGGCCTGCAACCAGGCCTGCAGGCCCAGGTTGCCGTTCCACACCAGCCCTTCGAAGAACGGGTAGACAAACGCCACGATCAGCGCCGTGGCACACAACTGCGGCACGAAGCGCGCCCGCTCGGCAATGCCCCCGGAGATGATCGCCGGGATCGCTGCGGCAAAGGTCAGCAGAAAGAAGCACTTGACCAGCGCATACCCCTGGTCGGCCGCCAGCGCGGCGGCCGGCTGCAGGAAACTGACCCCATAGGCGATCCAGTAGCCGACGAAGAAGTACACCAGCGCCGAAATGGCAAAATCGCTGAGAATCTTCGACAAGGCATTGACCTGGTTCTTGTGGCGCACCGTGCCCACTTCCAGAAACGCGAAGCCGGCATGCATGGCCAGCACCAGAATGGCGCCCATGAGAATGAACAGGGTGTTGGAACCGTGGACCAGAGTGTCCATCGCGCTGTGCGTGTTTTCCATGAAGTAGGCAGACCTGCTGAAAAAGGCACCAGAACAGTTCAAGAACCTGCATCCATGCACCTTGTCGGTGCCAGCCCCTTGCCCTGTTTCGGTGAGCCTGGCGGAGCCTGCGCGGTTTTTTCTTGGGTTTGTCGTGGATTGGGTTAAGGTTTATCGGTAGCCGCTGCGCTGACGCCCTGAATCGGCGCAATACCTGCCTGGAGCGCCCCGCAACGTGGCAAAACCTTAGCAAGGCCCATACCAGCAGCGGCACTTGAACCTTCGGCGTGTGCTATCACTCGAACTACCAACATTCATCGACAGGGAGACACCCATGGCCAGCAAATCGGCAAAGACTGCACAAGAGATATTGATGGCTGACTTCCAGGCGCTGGTGCGCGACACTGAGAAGCTGCTGGCTGACACCGCCAACCTGGCCGGCGACCAGGCGGACGAGTTGCGCGGGCAGATTCACGAGCGCCTGGCCCAGGCCCGCGAAACCCTGCAGTTGACCCAGGACTCGGTGCGCGAGCGCGGCCAGGCAGCGTTGGGCAGCGCCGAGCAGTACGTGCAGGAAAACCCGTGGCAGGCGATCGGCATCGCAGCGGGCGTCGGGCTGTTGATCGGCCTGCTGGCCAACCGCCACTGAGGGGATAACATGGATAACGACGCCAACAGCGCCAGCGCCGCAGGCAAGCGCCTGGGTGCGGCCGCGCTGGGGCTGCTGCACAGCCATATCGAACTGTTCGGCATCGAACTGCAAGAGCAGAAGGGCCGCACCTTGAGCCTGCTGTTGTTCGCCGGCCTGGCCCTGGTGTTCGCCTTGCTGCTGCTGACGGCCCTGTCCGGGCTGCTGCTGGTGCTGCTGTGGGACAGCTATCGCCTGGCTGGCATTATCGGCCTGTGCGTGTTCTACGGGATTGCCGCGCTGTACTGCGGATTGCGCCTGAAAGCTGCGGTGTTCGATGAGTCATCACCCTTCGGTGCCACCCTCGAGGAACTCGCCAAGGACCGGGAGCGCCTGTTGCCATGAGCCTGCCAGAACTGCCAAACACGCGTAACCCGCGTGAATTGCGCAAGGCACTGTTGCGCCTGCGCATGGAAATGCACCGCCAGGAAATCCGCCATGAGTCCGGGCAGTTGCTCGAGCCGCTGCGCCGCGTGCGCGGCATGGGCAACTCTTTGCAGGACGGGCTGGGTATCAAGCATGCACCGTTGTGGGGGATTGGCGCCGTGGTAGCGCTGGGCTTCCTCACCGGCAAGGGCGTTCGCAGCGGTAACCTCGCGCGGCTGTTGCGCCTGGGCAGCACCTTGCTACCGTTGGTGCGCCTGTACCTGCAAGGCAGCCGCCGCCCCTGACGGGGTCAATCTATCCTGTGGCCTCAGCCCCCCGTGGAAGCGGGTTGATTCGCGAATGCGCAGTTCAACCACCGGCGCATTCGCGGATCAGGCCGCTGCCACAGCCCCTGTATGCAACTGCCCCTTGCGCAAGGACGCACGACACAGGAAGCTATCGCCTTCGAAGCACAGGAGACCGCGCCTTGGACTGGCACACCCTGCTCACCCGCGAACGCCTGGGCAAAGCGCTGTACAGCGCCGATGAGCTCGGGCGCAGCCCCTTTCACAAAGACCACGATCGCATCATCTTCTCCGGCGCTTTCCGCCGCCTCGGGCGCAAGACCCAGGTGCATCCGGTTTCCAGCAATGACCATATCCACACACGCCTGACCCACTCGCTGGAGGTCAGCTGCGTGGGACGCTCGCTGGGCATGCGCGTCGGCGAAACCCTGCGTGACTACCTTCCGGACTGGTGCGCCCCGAGCGACCTGGGGATGATCGTGCAATCGGCGTGCCTGGCTCATGACATCGGCAACCCTCCGTTTGGCCACTCCGGCGAAGACGCCATCCGCCACTGGTTCCAGCAGGCCGCCGGACGTGGCTGGCTGGATGACATGAGCGACGACGAACGCGCCGATTTCCTCAACTTCGAAGGCAATGCCCAAGGCTTTCGCGTACTCACCCAGCTTGAGTATCACCAGTTCGACGGCGGTACCCGGCTGACCTATGCCACCCTCGGCACCTACCTGAAATACCCGTGGAGCGCCCGCCACGCCGACGCCCTGGGCTACAAGAAACACAAGTTCGGCAGCTACCAGAGCGAGCTGCCGCTGCTCGAGCAGATCGCCCGCAAGCTTGGCCTGCCGCAACTGGAGCATCAGCGCTGGGCGCGCCACCCGCTGGTGTACCTGATGGAGGCCGCCGATGACATCTGCTATGCGCTGATCGACCTGGAAGACGGCCTGGAAATGGAGCTGCTGCAATACGCCGAAGTCGAAGCGCTGCTGCTCGACCTGGTCGGCGAAGACCTGCCGGAAACCTACCGCCAGCTCGGCCCGGGCGATTCCCGCCGGCGCAAGTTGGCCATCCTGCGCGGCAAGGCCATCGAACATCTGACCAACGCCGCCGCTCGTGCCTTCGTCGAGCAACAGCAGGCCTTGCTGGCCGGCCAGCTGATGGGCGACCTGGTCGAACACATGCATGGCCCGGCCAAACGCTGCGTGCTGCAGGCCAAGGCCATGGCACGCAACAAGATCTTCCAGGACAAGCGCAAGACCTTGCACGAGATCGGCGCCTACA
This sequence comes from Pseudomonas sp. SMV7, assembly GCF_052041995.1. Classification (NCBI taxonomy): domain Bacteria; kingdom Pseudomonadati; phylum Pseudomonadota; class Gammaproteobacteria; order Pseudomonadales; family Pseudomonadaceae; genus Pseudomonas; species Pseudomonas sp. SMV7. The sequence goes on from NZ_JBKGGT010000013.1 coordinate 12,796, forward strand.
CCACCCTGGAAATTCTGCTGAACACCTTCTGTGGCGCCGCCCTCGAGCAACACGGCGGGCGCACGCCCTCGTTCAAGAGCCGCCGCGTGCTGGACCTGATCGGCAACAACGCCCCTGACCCGCACGGTTCTCTGTACAGTGCCTTCCTGCGCATGATCGACTTCATCGCCGGGATGACCGACAGCTATGCCAGCGAAATGGCGCGCGAGATGACCGGGCGTTCCAGCCCGGCCTGAACCGCGCCGCTGCAGCCCGGGCCCTGCCCGGCGCTGCCAGCGCTGGAAACTTCCTACATATACAATCGGCAATATAAACAATGCGATTAAACATTTAAAATTAGTTACCAAACTTGCCTTGACATTCGGCAGAACATCCATATTTCGTAGCCATAGTTGCATAATGGTGTAAGCCATTTCCCATATAGGGCTAATAGCCCTTCCTCGCGTCCCCGATGACTTCCAACTGCGATAAGGTGCCGCCTGTCACCTCAATAACCCGCAGGGAAGTTGAACATGCAATCCATATTTATTGTCGACGACCATCCTGTCATTCGCCTGGCCGTGCGCATGTTGCTGGAAAACCAGAACTACAAGATTGTCGGCGAGTCCGACAACGGCGTGGATGCCATGCAGATGATTCGCGAAACCAACCCCGACCTGGTCATTCTCGACATCAGCATCCCCAAGCTGGACGGGCTGGAGGTGCTTTCCCGCTTTCAGGCCATGGCGTTGCCCCTGAAGGTTCTGGTGTTGACTGCGCAATCACCGGCATTGTTTGCCGTGCGCTGCATGCACTCGGGTGCCGCAGGCTATGTATGCAAGCAGGAAGACCTGAGCGAACTGCTGAGTGCAATCAAGGCCGTGCTGGCCGGTTACAACTATTTCCCCAGCCAAGCCATCAAGCACAACCAGGCAGTGGATGCCGACCTGAAACTTTTCCGACAGGTGAATGACCGTGAACTGATGGTGCTGCAACTGTTCGCCCAGGGGCGCAGCAACAAGGAAATAGCCAAGGGCATGTTTCTCAGCAGCAAGACGGTCAGCACCTACAAGAAGCGCCTCATGCACAAACTTCAGGCCGACACGCTGGTCGACCTGATCGAAATGGCCAAGCGCAACGCTTTGGTCTGAGGTTGCCATGGCGTGTCACATCGCTCGCCTGCTACTCGCCCTGCTGCTGTTCAGCAGCGTGGCACAGGCTACCCCTCCAGGGGCTTCGTCCTACACATTGCTGGCCCGATCAACCGCCCGGCCCGCCCAGCCAGCGCTCACCGCCGAACAACGGCAGTGGCTGGAAACCCGTCAGGAACTGGTGCTGGGCACCTCGGCACCGGACTACCCGCCGTTCGACATCACCAGCGGCGGCCGTGAATACCAGGGCCTGACAGCCGAATACGCCAGCCTTATCGGCAAGGCTCTGGGCTTGCCGGTCAAGGTGCTGCGCTTTTCCAACCGGCAGGCGGCGGTGAAAGCGTTGCGGCGTGGCGACATCGACCTGCTTGGCAGTGCCAATGGCTACGAGGCAGCTGCCGACGGCCTGGCGCTTTCGCTGCCCTATGCCGTCGACCAACCGGTGCTGGTAACACGGGAAGACGAAAGCCGCGCACTCGACAAGGGGCTGCCCGGCATGCGCCTTGGCATGCTCTACCATTACCTGCCCAGGCGGGAGGTGCTCAGTGCCTATCCCCAGGCTGAATTGCTGGCCTTCGGCTCGTCCAGCGAGGCCTTGAACGCGGTTGCGTTCGGCCAGGCCGACGTGTTCATCGGCGATACCATTTCCACCCACTACCAGCTGAACCGCGGCCACTTGCCGCGCCTGCGCATGGCCAGTTTCGGCAAGCACGAGGCCATCGGCTTCGGCTTTGCCCTGCGCCAGCAGGACAAGCTGCTGATGGAGCTGGTGAATGGCGTGCTGGATAGCCAGCCCTCGGCCATACGCGCCAGCATCTTCAAGCGCTGGGGCGCCGGTGGCGATCCGCTGCTGAGCGAGCGCAAGCTGCAACTGACCGAGGCCGAGGAACAGTGGTTGCGGGACCACCCGGTGATGCGCGTGGTGATCGACGATACCGCCGCGCCGTTGTCCTACTTCGATGCTGCGGGCTATTTCCGAGGCATTACCGCCGACCTGCTGGAACTCATTCGCCTGCGTACCGGCCTGCGCTTCGACGTGCAGCGCGCCAGTGGCATAGCCGACATGATTGCCCGCCTGAAGGATGGCCGCGCCGACGTCATCGCCGCACTGACCACTGGCGGCCAGGCCGAGGGCAACCTGCAAATCAGCCGCCCCTACCTGGAAAGCGCCTACGTGCTGGTCAGCCGCAAGGACAACGAAGCGCTGACCTCGCTGGAGCAGATGCAAGGGCGCCGCATTGCCATCAACCGCTACAGCGCCATGGACGCCATGCTGTCGCGCAATTATCCGCAGGTTGGCTGGGTAGAGACAGAAAGTACGTTCTATTCCGTGGCCTTGCTCAACAGTGGCGCGGTCGACGCACTGATCACCCCCCTGGTCGACGCCAACCACGCCCTGGCCAGCAACCCCGAGCTGGTCATCCGCACCACCGTTGGCAGCGAACCGGCCAATTTCGCCATGGCCTCCAACCCCTCCTCCGCGGTGCTGGTATCGATCCTCGACAAGGCACTGATGAGCATCTCGCCAGAGGAGCTGGGGGTGATCAACAACCGCTGGCGCGGCTTCGGCGTGCACGATGACGGCAACGGCCAGGACTACCGTCGGCTCGCAGTGCAACTGGTGCTGGGCGCTGCCGTGCTCTTGTTGCTGGCCTTGCTGTGGAATGCCCGCCTGCGCCTGCAGATCAGTCAACGTCAACGCGCAGAACGTGCGCTGAACGACCAGCTGGCGTTCATGCGTGCCCTGCTCAATGGCACGCCCCATCCCATGTACGTGCGTGACCGCGACGGCTGCCTGCAAAGTTGCAACTCCAGTTACCTGGTAGCTGTGCAGGCCTGCTCCGACGAGGTCATAGGCAAACGCCTGAATGACAGCCTGTTCGCAGAGTACGAGCATGTCCGCCAGATCGAGGCGGATTACCAGAGGGTGATGGCAGCCGGCACCCCGCTGATCATGGACCGGCCGTTACGGATCAAGGGCCGCGAGATGACCATCTATCACTGGATACTTCCGTATCGCGACTCGCTGGGCGAGGTGCAGGGCATCATTGGCGGCTGGATCGACATCAGTGACCGCCGCCAGCTGGTGATGGAGCTGCGCCAGGCCAAGCAGCAGGCCGACGATGCCAACCGCGCCAAGAGTACCTTCCTGGCGACCATCAGCCACGAGATCCGGACCCCGATGAACGCGGTCATCGGCATGCTGGAACTGGCCGTCAAGCGTGCCGACCAGGGCCGGGTGGACCGCAGCGCACTGGAGCTGGCCCACCATTCGGCCAAGGACCTGCTGGGCCTGATCGGCGACATCCTCGATATCGTGCGCATCGAGTCCGGGCACTTGAACCTTGCCCCCGAGGTGGTCGACCTGGCGGGCCTGGTCGAATCGGTGGGGCGCATCTTCGAGGGGCAGGCACGGCAGAAAGGCCTGGCCCTGGAAGTACTGATCGCCCCCGCCGCACGCTGCCATGCACAGCTCGACCCGCTGCGTTTCAAGCAGGTGCTGTCCAACCTGGTGAGCAACGCCATCAAGTTCACCGAACACGGCCAGGTGCGCATCAACGTCAGCCTGGATGAGGCCAGCAGCCCCCCTGTGCTGGAGCTGGAAGTGCGCGACAGTGGCATCGGCATACCGGCTGACGACCTGCAACGCCTGTTCAACCCGTTCATCCAGGCCAACCCGCACAGCCAGGGTGCCCGCGCCGGCACCGGCCTCGGCCTGGCCATCTGCCGCAACCTGTGCGAAATGATGGGCGGCACCCTGAGTATCAGAAGCCTGGAAGATGTCGGCACCCAGGTACGCCTGAAGATGCCGCTGCAGCGGGTCGACGGTGCAGCGCTGGCGGCTCCGCTGCCCGAGGAGCTCGAGGTGCCTGACCCACGGCTGAGCGTGCTGGTGATCGACGACCATCCGGCCAACCTGCAACTGATGGCACAGCAGCTTGGTTACCTGGGCCTGGAACATGCCAGCGCATCCGACGGTCACGAAGGCCTGGCCACCTGGCGGGCGGGCGACTTCGATGTGCTGGTGCTCGACTGCAACATGCCGCACATGAACGGCTATCAACTGGCGTCCGCGGTACGGGCCGAGGAAAGCCACGGCAAACGCCCGCGCTGCACCATTCTCGGCTACACCGCCAACGCGCAGCCCGAGGTACGGCGCAAATGCCTGAACGCCGGCATGGATGACTGCCTGCTCAAGCCCATCAGCCTGAGCACCCTCAGCCAGCGCCTGGCCGGCATTCGCCCGCGCCGTGCGCAGCCACGCCGGCGCAAGCTGTATTACCTGGATGGCCTGGCCGCGGTGGTCGGGCACGACCCCAACGACCGCCAGCGCTTCCTCGAGGCCTTGCGGCAAAGCCTGCAGGCCGACCTGGCCACGTTGATGGCGCTGGATCCGCAGCACGACAGCAGCGCCATCGCCGAACAGGCCCACAAGGTGCTCAGCGCCGCACGCATGCTGGAAGCGCCCGAGCTGATGGCAGCCTGCGAAGCCCTGGAGGCCAGCGGCCTGTCCACCGCCCAGCTGCGCCTGCGACGCCAGGCACTGGCGCGGCACATGGGCCGGGTGGAACGAGCCCTGGCCAGGGAACTGGCCGCAGATACCTGTACACAGGCAGGCAGCCAGGCGTGTTAACTGGTAGACTGCGCGGCGTTATTACCTAAGAGGATTGTTTCATGGCCACAAACCGCTCCCGTCGTCTGCGCAAGAAGCTGTGTGTCGACGAGTTTCAGGAATTGGGCTTCGAGCTGAACCTGGAATTCAAGGAAGATCTGGACGACCAGGCAATCGATGCTTTCCTCGACGCGTTCCTGGCAGAAGCCATGGACGCCAACGGCCTGGACTATGTAGGCGGTGACGATTTCGGCCTGGTGTGCTCGGTCAAACGCGGCTCGGTCAGCGAAGAACAGCGTGCAGCCGTTGCAGCCTGGCTCAAGGGCCGCAGCGAACTGACCAAGATCGAAGTCAGCCCGCTGCTGGACGCCTGGTACCCGGAAAAGCCGATCAACAAGGCCGAGTAATACCGGCCCGATCGCTGAAAAGGCCACCTACGCGGGTGGCCTTTTTTTTTCGGGCCGTGCCTTACCCGGGAGGGTGCTTTTCTGTCGAACCTGGCGCATCGTCGCTGCGCTTGGGGCATAATGCGCATTCTTTCGTCCTGGGGCCATCATCCTGTACAGCCCCAATGCCCTTTCCCCTCGCCGCAGGGTGTTTACTGACCATGATCAAAACGCTTCGTCCCCTCGTACTTGCCGGCCTGCTGCTGCCATTCGCCCTGCCCAGCCAGGCCGCTGCCGTGAATACCACCCTGCCCGCCAAAGTGCAGCAAGCCCTCAAGGCCAGCAAGCTGCAGGACTCGGCGCTGTCGCTGGTGATGCTGCCGCTGGACGGCCCCGGCACACCGACCGTGTTCAATGCCGACGTGTCGGTGAACCCGGCCTCGACCATGAAGCTGGTTACCACCTACGCAGCCCTTGAACTGCTTGGCCCGACCTTCCAGTGGAAGACCGAGTTCTACACCGACGGCACCCTCAGCAATGGGGTGCTCAACGGCAACCTGTACCTCAAAGGCGGTGGCGACCCGAAACTGAACATGGAAAAGCTGTGGCTGTTGATGCGTGACCTGCGCGCCAATGGCGTGCGCACTGTCACCGGCGACCTGGTGCTGGACCGCAGCCACTTCGTGCAACCCAACCTGCCGCAGTTCAACGATGACGGCGGCGACGTGAACAAGCCGTTCCTGGTCAAGCCGGATGCCTTGATGGTCAACCTCAAGGCCCTGCGCTTCGTCGCCCGCAATGACGGCGGCAAGGTCACCGTCGCGGTCGAGCCACCGATTGCCAGTATCCGCATCGACAACCAGGTCAAGGCCGTCGCCTCCAGGCAGTGCTCAGGTGACGTACGCTACAACCCGGTGCAACAGGCCGATGGCATCAGCGTAACGGTCAGCGGCCAGCTGGGTGAGGGCTGCAACTCGCAAACCTACCTGTCGCTGCTTGACCACCCCACCTACGCCGCCGGTGCCGTACGCGCGATCTGGAACGAGCTGGGCGGCAGCATCCAGGGTGGCGATCGTTTCGAGAACGTGCCCAAGAGTGCGCGCCTGCTGGCACGGGCCTTCTCGCCAGACCTGGTGGAAGTAATCCGCGACATCAACAAGTACAGCAACAACACCATGGCCCAGCAGTTGTTCCTCAGCCTCGGCGCGCAGTTCCGCACCGATGCCGATGGCGACGATGCCCGCGCTGCCCAGCGCGTGGTGCGTCAGTGGCTGGCGAAGAAGGGCATTACCGCACCACACCTGGTCATGGAAAACGGCTCCGGCCTGTCGCGTGCCGAACGGGTCAGTACCCGGGAAATGGCCGCCATGCTGCAGGCTGCCTGGAAAAGCCCCTATGCGGCCGAGTTCATCAGCTCGATGCCGCTGGTGGGCATGGACGGCACCATGCGCAAGCGCCTGAAACGCACGGCAATGACGGGTGAAGGGCACATCAAGACCGGCACGCTGAACACCGTGCGGGCGATCGCCGGCTTCAGCCGTGACAGCAACGGCCATACCTGGGCGGTGGCGGCAATCCTCAACGACCCGAAACCATGGGGCGCCTCGCAGGTGCTCGACCAGGTGCTGCTGGACCTGTACCGCCAGCCGAAACTGGCCGACAGCACAGCGGCCAACTGACAGCTAGCCAGTACCGGCCCTTTTGCGGGCTTGCCCGCTCCCACAGGTACTGCACCAGGTTCAATAACGGTGCAGTACCTGTGGGAGCGGGCAAGCCCGCGAAAGGGCCGGCACTGACAACTGACAGCTGTCAGGCCTACTCCCCCTCCACCCGGTCGCGCCCGGCCTGCTTGGCCGCATACACTCCGGCATCGGCGCGCAACAGCAAGGCATCGGCCCCCTCCCCCGGCCGCCACCCCGCCACGCCAAAACTCGCGGTCACCCTGCCCACACCTTCCACCGGCACATTGCGCAGCCCTTGCCACAGCTCCAGCGCCAGCAACCGCGCCTGCTCGGCATCGCTGCCGGGGCACAGCACCATGAATTCCTCGCCACCCAGCCGGCAGAACACGTCGGTACGCCGCAGACGCTGGCTGATGCGCAGGCACAAACTGCGTAGCACGCGGTCGCCGACAGCATGGCCGTAACGATCGTTGACGCGTTTGAAATGATCGATGTCGAGCATGATCACCGCCAGCGCCAGGCCGTCGCGCTGGGCCCGCTCCAGCTCGTATTTCAACCGTTCCTGGAAGTAGCGGCGGTTATGGATACCCGTCAGCGAGTCGGTCACCGACAATCTTCGCAACTCCTCCTCGACGCTTTTCAGGTCAGAGATATCGGTCAGGTAGCCATGCCACAGGGTGCACCCTTGCTCGCCCACTTCCGGCGTCGCCTCGCCACGTACCCAGCGCAGTCCGGCGCGCGGCAGGCAGACCCGATACTCTTCGCGCCAGGGCGACAAGTGCTCGGCCGAATACCGTACAGAACGGCGCACCCGCTCCAGGTCATCGGGGTGGATGCGCTCGAACACCACCGTCGCGTCCTCGCGCAACTGCTGCAGGTCGATTTCGTAGATGTCGTACAGGCCCATGCTGGCATAGGGAAAACAGGAATGGCCGTTGCCATCCAGGCGGTACTGGTAGATGCCTCCCGGCACTTCGGCACTGAGTTTTTCCAGAAGGCGGTCACGCGCCGCCAGCGCCTCGTGCACCCGACGCCGTTCCGTGACATCGATGCAGATCGCCAGGTAGCCCGTCCACAGCCCCTGTTCATCGAGCATGGCGGTGACCAGCATGTTGGCCACCAGTTGGCTGCCATCGGCACGCAACAAGGTCCACTCCACCGGTTCGGCGCCGTGTGCCTGCACCGTTTCGGCGAACATGGCCTGGCCAGCAGCGATCGGTCGGCCGTAATGCAGGCTCAAGGCGTGGGCACGCTGGCTCAACTCCTCGGGCAGTACCAGGTCCTCGAGGCGCAATCGGCCGATCGCCTCGCTGGCCTGGTAACCGAGCATGCGCTCGGCGCCAGCGTTGAACGTGCAGACCACACCCTTGAGGTTGGTGGCAATGATCGCCACCTGGGTCGCGGCATCCAGCACGCTGCGCAACTGGTTATGGGTATCTCGCAGTGACTGCTCGCTGACCCGCAGCTCGGCAGTACGCTGCTCGACCAGGGCCAGGGCGCGCTGGTGCTGGCTGAACAGGCTGTAGAGCAAAACGCTGAGCAGCAGGCTCAACGTTCCGCCGAGCAAGCTCACCGTCAACGCTGCCAGGGAGCGGTTGCCCTGCAAGAACACCAGGCTCGGCCTGATGCTCAACTGGAAGTGTTGGTCGGCCAGATGCAACAGTTGCGTGCTGGCAAACGCCAAGGGGGCGACCGGGTTCTGCGAATCGAACAGCACTTCGGGGCCGTGCAAGCCGGCGGGGTCGACGATGCGCACGACCAGGCTGTCATCTGCCGCGACCGGTCGCCCGTCACTGACCAGCTCACGCATGCTCAGCAAGGCCGTGACATAGCCCACTGCCACGCTGGTGGGCCTGGCATCGGCAAATACCGGCGCCACCATCAACAGGCCCCGCGCATCCGTGCTGGTATCGAACATGGCCAGCGGCCCGGAAATCGCCATGCTGCCAGGCCCCAGCGCCCGCGCCAGCGCCGCCTGCGACGTAACCTCGGCAGCGAGGTCCAGCCCAATGGGCAGCCCGGGCAATTCGCCGGACTGGCTATAAAGCACCGGGAAGTAATGGTCACGCAATGGAGCGGGGTGCCAGCGGCCATGCTCGTCCTGATCGCGGATCACATAGCCCTGCCCGTCATGCGCACCCACCTGACGCTCGAACTCGGCGCGTTGCGCAGCTTCGACACGCGGCGCCCAGGCATAGCCCAGGGTGCGGTGCAACAATGGCCGGGTGTAGCCATTGAACTCGCGCGGCGTGACGAGCCTGGAAAAGCTGAAGAACCGGCGCAGCCCGTCCAGGCGCTGCTGCTGTTCGTCAAAGCGTTCGGCGATGCGGCTGAAGCGTTCGCTGGCCAGCAGCTCGAAGCGCTGGCGCAACTGCTGCTTCTGGAAGGTTTGCGCAGCCAGCGCCAGGACGGCCGTCAGCAGGCCGCCCAACAGCAGGGCGACCAACGCCGCTGCCCAGGCGGGCACCCGTTCTGTGCACAGGCCAAGCAACCGCGCACGCACGCCACGCTTCGACATACACCCGTCTCGTCACATCGGCGTCCTGCGGATTATCCTGCCCTGCTGTCAGTTATAGCTATTGGCCATTAGCCGCGCAATGTACCTCGTCGCCTCACCGCAGCTGCAAACGCCAGGCCCGGTGAATGCGGTTGTTGCGGGCGAAATCCGGGTCCAGTGTCTGGGCAGTGATTTCCTCTACCGCGTACCGCGTCATCAGGTGTTCGTCCAGCTGGAACTTGCGGAAGTTGTTGGAGAAGTACAGCACGCCGCCCGGGGCCAGGCGTGCCATGGCCAGGTCCAGCAGTTGCACGTGGTCACGCTGCACATCGAACACGCCTTCCATGCGCTTGGAGTTGGAGAAGGTCGGTGGGTCGATGAAGATCAGGTCGTAGCTGTCGCGGTTGCCTTCCAGCCAGGCCATCACATCGCCCTGTTCCAGGCGGTTACGCTCGGAGAAACCGTTGAGCGCCAGGTTGCGCCGCGCCCAGTCCAGGTAGGTTTTCGACAGGTCGACGCTGGTGGTACTGCGCGCCCCGCCCTTGGCGGCGTGCACGGTGGCCGTGGCGGTGTAGCAGAACAGGTTGAGGAAGCGCTTGCCGGCGGCCTCGCGCTGGATGCGCATGCGCATCGGGCGGTGGTCGAGGAACAGCCCGGTGTCGAGGTAGTCGGTGAGGTTGACCAGCAGCTTGACGCCACCTTCGCTGACTTCCTGGAAGCGGCCTTCGGTGGCCTGGCGCTCGTACTGGCGGGTGCCACTCTGCCGTTCGCGGCGCTTGAGCACCACACGCTGCGGCGCGATGCCCAGCGCCTGGGGGATGGCGGCCAGTGCATCGAGCAGGCGCGCCTGGGCCTTGTCCGGGTCGACCGAACGTGGCGCGGCATATTCCTGCACGTGCACCCAGTCCTGGTACAGGTCGACCGCCAAGGCGTACTCGGGCATGTCGGCATCGTACAGACGGTAGCAGTCGACCTGTTCGCGGCGGGCCCACTTGCCCAGTTGCCGCAGGTTCTTCTGCAGGCGGTTGGCGAACATCTGCGCCCCTTCCGACAGGCGCGCCGGCTCGCTGGGCAGCGCTGCCTGCAGGTCGATGTCCGCCCCTGACGCGGCAGACTCACGGCGCTCGCCAGTCACGAACTGATCAGGCTGCACCTTGAACAGCAGCAGCTTGCACGGCAACGCGCCGTTCCAGAATGCGTACTGCTTGTGGCTGCGAATGCCCATGCGCTTGCCCAGCTGCGGCGCGCCGGTGAACACCGCGGCCTCCCAGCCCATGCAGGCCTGGCGCAGGCGTTCGCCGAGGTTCTGGTAGAGGTACAGCAGGCTGGCCTCGTCACCCAGGCGCTCGCCATAGGGCGGGTTGCTGATGACCAGGCCTTTCTGGTTCTGGTCCGGGCGCGGTTCGAAGGTGCTGACTTCACCCTGGTAGATCTTCACCCAGTCGCCCAGGCCGGCACGCTCGACGTTGTTGCGGCCCGGCTGGATCAGCCGTGGGTCGGCCTCGTAGCCACGAATCCACAGCGGCGGCCTGGCCAGGCCGGCCTCGGCCCGCGCCTGCGCGTCTTCATGCACCTTGCGCCACAGCGCCGGCACGTGGCCGAGCCAGGCACTGAAGCCCCAGCGTTCACGCTTGAGGTTGGGCGCGATGTCGGCGGCGATCATCGCGGCTTCGACCAGGAAGGTGCCGACACCACACATCGGGTCGGCCAGCGCGCCACCTTCGGCGGCGATGCGCGGCCAGCCAGCACGGATCAGCACCGCCGCCGCCAGGTTTTCCTTCAGCGGCGCAGCGCCTTGCTGCAAACGGTAGCCACGCTGGTGCAGGCTGTGCCCGGAAAGGTCGAGGGACAGGATGGCTTCGCCGCGGTCCAGGCGCAGGTGCACGCGTACGTCAGGGTCGATCTTTTCCACCGACGGGCGCAGGCCTTCGCGGTTGCGCAGCTTGTCGACGATCGCATCCTTGACCTTCAGCGCACCGAAGTGGGTGTTGTCGATGCCCGAGCCGTGACCGCTGAATTCCACCGCCAGGGTGCCGTCGGCAGCCAGGTGGTCGGCCCAGTCGACCGCGTGCACGCCGTCGTAGAGATCGTCGGCGTTCTTCATGGAGAAGCGCTTGAGCACCAGCAGCACCCGGTTGGCCAGGCGTGACCACAGGCACAGGCGGTAGGCGGTTTCCATGTCGGCGGCGCCGCGAATGGCCGAGGTGTGCTCACGCACCTCATCCAGGCCGAGGCTGCGGGCCTCTTCGGCAAGCAGGCCTTCCAGGCCTTTGGGGCAAGTGAGATAGAGTTCGAAACGGTCCGACATGAGTAATCCAGCGCCTTGGGCTATTTGACTGACGGGGCAACGCATCACCCCGCGATGTTTGCCGCACCCCTTTCCAGCAGGTGTGCGGGTGGCCTTCCCCGACACGCGAGCGTGCGGTGAACGGCCGGGCCGCCTGACCAATCTGCGCCTGGCCCAGTGGCAAGGACAGCTTAGATCATCAGGCAGTACGTAAAATTCTGGCGATGCCGGGGCAGATGTGACCCTTCGTCGCATTTCAAATTATTTCTGTCATCTGCCAGCAGCGCTGGCGAAATGACGTCAAGGTTCGGCAAACCCTGATCATAGCGGGCTCAACGTTAAACAAGGTTGAGTCGCATTTATTTACTTATCCCCTCACCCTCGGAAAGGTTACGTCCTTATGACAAATCGATCATTCACACCGTGACCTGCATTCGATAGAACTGGTCTCAGGCCGCATCGCAACGAGGCGGCACTTTCAGCTCGCCACGCCGGCAGCGAGCGCACACCGGCAGAAAGACTCTGCCCGGCCTCGGAGAGGCCGACGGGACATTACAGTCAACAAGTGAGGGCAACACCCTATGAGAAGACTTAAGCGTGATCCGTTGGAAAGAGCATATTCACGTGGCTACCAATACGGGGTCACCGGCAAATCCCGCGAACTTTGCCCCTTCAATCTTCCATCAGTTCGCCAAGCCTGGATCAACGGCTGGCGCGAAGGTCGCGGTGATAACTGGGACGGAATGACTGGCACCGCTGGCATCCATAGACTCAACGAAAATCACGCCGTTGGCTGAACGAGGACACTGAATTCGATTTACCATGCACGCCCTATCCGGGCGGCGGGCGAAGGCCCAGGGGCCCCTTGAAGGGGCCCTTTTTTTGCCCGCCGATCAAACCCGTGGCATCGCCGCGATAGCGTCCACCGCTTCGCGAATCAGCGCAGGCCCCTTGTAGATGAAGCCCGAGTAGATTTGCACCAGGCTCGCCCCGGCGGCGATCTTCTCGGCGGCATGCCGGCCTTCGGTAATGCCACCGGCAGCGATGATCGGCAGCTTGCCACCCAGTTCACCCGCCAGCACCTTGACGATGTGCGTGCTCTTCTGCAGAACCGGCGCGCCCGACAGGCCGCCCGCCTCGCCACCCTGCGGCAGCCCCTCGACACCTTCACGGCCCAGCGTGGTGTTGGTGGCGATCACCGCATCCATGCCCGACTCGATCAGCGTGGCAGCCACCAGGGCGGTTTCCTCGTCGCTCATGTCCGGGGCGATCTTGATCGCCAGCGGCACGCGCTTGCCATGTATGCCAGCCAGTTGCTCGCGACGCTCGGCCAGGGCATCGAGCAGTTGCTTGAGCGAGTCACCGAACTGCAGGCTGCGCAGGCCCGGGGTGTTCGGCGAACTGACATTGACCGTGATGTAGCTGGCGTCGGTGTAGACCTTGTCCAGGCAGATCAGGTAGTCATCGACGGCGCGCTCGACCGGGGTGTCGAAGTTCTTGCCGATGTTGATGCCCAGCACGCCTTTGTAACGTGCCGCGCGCACCCGGCCGAGCAGGTGGTCGACGCCCAGGTTGTTGAAGCCCATGCGGTTGATGATCGCCGTGGCTTCCGGCAGGCGGAACAGGCGTGGCTTGGGGTTGCCCGGCTGCGGGCGCGGGGTGACCGTGCCGATTTCGACGAAGCCGAAGCCCAGCTGGGCGAAACCGTCGATGGCCGCACCGTTCTTGTCCAGGCCGGCCGCCAGGCCTACCGGGTTGGCGAAGTTCAAGCCCATGACCGTGACCGGCAGGGCCGCCGGCTGCTTGCACAGCACGGCGTTGAGGCCGAGCCGGCCACCGGCACCGATCAGGTCCAGGGAAAGGTCGTGGGAGGTTTCCGGAGAAAGCTTGAACAGCAGCTGGCGGGCCAGGGTATACATGGGCGGCGAGGCTCGGGGTGGATGAGGGGGCGATTATAGCCAGCGCGCAGCCGGCATGACAGCAAATCGTGGGGCAGCTGCTCCAGTACTGCCGTCAGATGGCACATCGGTTGCACCAGACAAGCCCACAGCCTTATCAGTACGGGCGAGGAACCTTGTGAACACAGCACTCCGAGCAACGCCCCTGGCCTGGGTCAACGGCAGCGACGCACCGGAAAAGCCCAGCCTGAACATCGGCTACATGGCCCTGACCGACTGCGCCTCGGTGGTGGTCGCCGCCACCCAGGGTTTTGCCCAGCAACATGGCCTCACCCTCAACCTCCAGCGCCAGGGTTCCTGGGCCGGGCTGCGTGACAAACTGGTCAGCGGCGAGCTGGATGCCGCACATTGCCTGTATGGCCTGGCCTACGCCGTGCACCTGGGCATCGGTGGCGTACCGGCCAGTGCCATGGCCGTGCTGATGGGGCTGAACCAGAACGCCCAGGCGATCAACTTGTCGCCGGCCCTGCAACGCAAGGGCGTGACCAACCCCGAGGCACTGGCGCGCCTGGTGCACCAGCATGGCGCACGCCTGACCTTCGCCCAGACCTTCCCCACCGGCACCCATGCCATGTGGCTGTATTACTGGCTGGCCAGCCAGGGCATCCACCCGTTGCGCGACGTCGACAGCGTGGTGGTGCCGCCCGCGCAGATGGCCGCGCACATCCAGGCCGGGCGCATCGACGGTTTCTGCGTGGGCGAACCCTGGGCCGCCGACGCGGTGGCCAGGGGCCAAGGCTTCACCCTGGCCACCAGCCAGTCGATCTGGCCGGACCACCCGGAAAAGGTCCTGGCCTGTGCCCGCGCCTTCGCCGAGCAGTACCCCAACAGCGCCCGCGCGCTGATCAAGGCGATTCTCGCCGCCAGTCGCTTCATCGAGCAAAGCCCGGAGAACCGCCGCAGCACCGCCCAGCTGCTCAGTGGCAGCGCCTACCTGGACACCCCGCTGGAGCGCATCGAGCCGCGCCTGCTCGGCCATTACCAGGATGGCCTGGGCAACCACTGGCAAGACCCGCATGCCCTGCGCCTGCACGACCACGGCAAGGCCAACCTGCCCTACCTGTCCGACGGCATGTGGTTCATGACCCAGTTCCGCCGCTGGGGCCTGCTGCGCGCGGACCCCGACTACCTTGGCGTGGCCAGCCAGGTCCAGCAACTGGCCCTGTACCGTGAAGCGGCACAGAGCCTGGGCGTGGCCTGCCCCGAGCAGGCAATGCGCAGCAGCCTGCTGATCGACGGCACCCGCTGGGATGGCAGCGACCCTTACGCCTATGCCCGCAGTTTCAGCCTGCATGCCCTGGGCGAGCTGCCCGATGCCCGTGTCGGCGCGTGAGGGAGACGAGCATGTTGCGTATCCTGCTGATCGACGATACCCAGAACAAACTCGGCCGTCTCAAGGCGGCACTGAGCGAGGCCGGTTTCGAAGTCATCGAAGCCCCAGGCCTGACCATCGACCTGCCTGCCTGCGTCGAAACAGTGCGCCCGGACGTGGTGCTGATCGATACCGATTCACCAGACCGTGATGTGATGGAACAGGTGGTGCTGGTCAGCCGGGACCAGCCACGCCCCATTGTGCTGTTCACCGACGAACACGACCCTGCGGTGATGCGCCAGGCGATCCAGGCGGGCGTCAGCGCCTACATCGTCGAGGGCATCCATGCCGCGCGGCTGCAGCCGATCCTGGATGTGGCCATGGCCCGCTTCGAAAGTGACCAGGCGCTGAAGGCGCAGTTGCTCGCCCGCGACCAGCAGCTGGCCGAGCGCAAGCGTGTCGAGCAGGCCAAGGGTTTGCTGATGAAGATGAAGGACTGCAACGAGGAACAGGCCTACACCCTGATGCGCCGCCAGGCCATGAGCCGGCAGCAGAAGCTGATCCAGGTGGCCGAGCAGATCATCGCCATGCACGAGATGCTCGGTTAGCAGCCTGCCTTACGCGCTCCTACAAATACCAGGTCGCCTGGCAAGGTTGGCCCATCTCTTGCTGAACGAATTGCACCGGTAACCAACGGCGGTTGCCCACTTGATCCCGACAAAGACGTCGCTCTCCCCTCCACGGCCGTGGAGCGGGAAGCGGCGTCTTTTTCGTTCCGCTGCATTGCCAAGTGAGGTGTTCGATGAGTACCAGCTTCTGGAAATCCGGGCATGTGCCCACCCTGTTCGCCGCGTTCCTGTACTTCGACCTCAGCTTCATGGTCTGGTACCTGCTCGGCCCGCTGGCGGTGCAGATTGCCGCCGACCTGCAGCTGAGCGCACAGCAACGGGGCCTGATGGTGGCTACACCGATCCTGGCCGGGGCGATCCTGCGTTTTGTCATGGGCGTGCTGGTCGACCGCCTGTCACCCAGGACTGCCGGCCTGATCGGCCAGGTGGTGGTCATCGTCGCGCTTGCGGCGGCCTGGCACCTGGGCGTGCACAGCTATGAACAGGCGCTGCTGCTGGGCGTGTTCCTCGGCTTTGCCGGTGCCTCGTTCGCCGTGTCGCTACCGCTGGCCTCGCAATGGTACCCACCGCAACACCAGGGCAAGGCCATGGGCATCGCCGGTGCCGGCAACTCCGGTACGGTGTTCGCCGCCCTGTTGGCACCGGCGCTGGCCGCAGGCTTTGGCTGGAACAATGTGTTCGGCTTCGCGCTGATCCCGCTGGCGCTGACGCTGCTGGTGTTCGCCCTGCTGGCACGCAATGCCCCGCAGCGGCCCAAGCCGAAAGCCATGGCCGACTACCTCAAGGCCCTGGGCGACCGCGACAGCTGGTGGTTCATGTTCTTCTACAGTGTCACTTTCGGCGGCTTCATCGGCCTGGCCAGCGCCCTGCCCGGCTACTTCAGCGACCAGTACCGCCTGAGCCCGGTCACCGCCGGCTACTACACCGCCGCCTGCGTGTTCGCCGGCAGCCTGATGCGCCCGCTCGGCGGCGCGCTTGCCGACCGTTTCGGCGGCATCCGCACGCTGCTGGGCATGTACAGCGTGGCGGCCATCTGTATCGCTGCGGTCGGCTTCAACCTGCCCAGCGCAGCCGCCGCCCTGGCGCTGTTCGTCAGTGCCATGCTGGGCCTTGGTGCCGGCAATGGCGCGGTGTTCCAGCTGGTGCCGCAGCGCTTCCGCCAGGAGATCGGCGTGATGACCGGGCTGATCGGCATGGCCGGCGGCATCGGTGGCTTCCTGCTGGCGGCCGGCCTCGGCACCATCAAGCAGCACACCGGCGACTACCAGCTGGGACTGTGGCTGTTCGCCAGCCTGGGCCTGCTGGCCTGGTTCGGCCTGCATGGTGTCAAGCAGCGCTGGCGCACCACCTGGGGCTCGGCAGCCGTTACTGCGGCGCGGGTCTGAGGCGCGCCGATGAGCCTGCAACTGCGTTTCGCCCAGGCCAGCGCCACCGGGCCGCGCGAGGAAAACCAGGATGCCCTGCGCCTGGTCACCCCGGCGCCGGAGCTGGCCGCCAGCAAGGGCTACCTGTTCGCGCTTGCCGACGGTGTCAGCCAGTGCGCCGACGGTGGCCTGGCGGCACGTGCCAGCCTGCAGGCGCTGGCCCTGGACTACTACGCCACGCCTGCGACCTGGAGCGTGGCCCAGGCCCTCGACCGCCTGCTGCTGGCGCAAAACCGCTGGCTGCGAGCCCAAGGCAGCGGCCAGCCGTTGCTGACCACCCTCAGCGCGCTGGTACTGCGTGGCCGGCGCTTTACCCTGGCCCATGTCGGCGACTGCCGGGTGTACCGCTGGTACGCCGGGCGCCTGCAATGCCTGAGCGAAGACCATGTGTGGGACCAGCCCGGCATGCAGCATGTACTGAAGCGTGCGCTGGGCCTGGACCAGCACCTGCTGGTGGATTACCTGGAAGGCGAGCTGCAGGCGGGTGAATGTTTCCTGCTGCTCAGCGACGGGGTCTGGGCCAGCCTGGGCGACCAGCACATCCAGGCGGTGTTGCGCGAGCAACCCGACCTGCAACTGGCCGTCGATACCCTGGTCGCCAGCGCGCACCTCAACGGCAGCCAGGACAACGCCAGTGCCTTGCTGGTGCAGGTCGAGCAGCTGGGCACGGCCAACCTCGGCGACACCCTGGACCAGTTGCAGCAATGGCCGCTGCCCGGCCCGCTGCGCGAGGGCCAGCTGATCGATGGCTGGCACGTGGATAAGCTGCTCGCCCACAGCCGCCAGTCGCTGCTGTACCGGGTACGCGATGGCCATGGCCAAGCCTGGCTGCTCAAGACCCTGCCCGCCACGCGCGAGCAGGAGCCCGGCGCGGCGCAAGGCCTGCTGCTGGAGGAGTGGTTCCTGCGCCGGGTCGTCGGCCGCCACTTCCCCGAGCTGCACCCGGCCAGCCAGCGCCAGCAGCTGTACTACGTGATGCGCGAATACCCCGGCCAGAGCCTGGCGACGCTGCTCGCCGAGCAGGGCCCACTGCCCCTGTCGCGGTGGCTGGAGCTGGCCCGGCAACTGCTGCAGGCGGTCGGCGTGCTGCACCGGCGCAACCTGCTGCACCGCGACATCAAGCCGGAGAACCTGCACCTGGGCAGCGACGGCCAGCTGCGCCTGCTGGACTTCGGCCTGGCCTACTGCCCGGGCCTGTCCGAGGACCCGCCGCATGAGCTGCCGGGCACGCCCTCGTACCTTGCTCCGGAAGCGTTCGATGGCCAACCGCCCAGCCCACGCCAGGACCTGTATGCCGTGGGCGTTACGCTGTACCACCTGCTGACCGGGCATTACCCGTACGGCGAGGTCGAGGCGTTCCAGCGCCCGCGCTTCGGCCAGCCAATCAGCGCTGCGCGCTATCGCCCCGACTTGCCGGAATGGCTGCAGCACAACCTGCAGCAGGCGGTGGCGGCCGACCCGGCGCAACGTTTCGAAACCGCCGAACACTGGTTGCTGCTGCTCGAGCGCGGCGACCGCCAGGAACTGCCCGACCGGCCCCGACCACTGCTGGAACGCGAGCCACTGAAGGTATGGCGCACCCTGGCCCTGCTGTCGTTGCTGTTCAACCTGATCTTGCTGCTCGCCTTGCTCAAGGGCTGAGTGCACCTTGCCGATGAGGAAATGCTGATGAATGCGAAAGTCTGGCTGGTCGGTGCCGGCCCTGGCGACCCCGAGCTGCTCACCCTCAAGGCCGTACGCGCCCTGCAGCAGGCCGCCGTGGTGATGATCGACGACCTGGTCAACCCGGCAGTGCTGGAGCATTGCCCCCAGGCCCGGGTGATTGCCGTGGGCAAGCGCGGTGGCTGCCGCTCCACGCCGCAGGCGTTCATCCAGCGCCTGATGTTGCGCCATGCCCGGCAAGGGCGTTGCCTGGTGCGACTCAAGGGCGGCGACCCGTGCATTTTTGGCCGGGGTGGCGAAGAGGCGCTGTGGCTGCAGCAGCATGGCATCGAGGTGGAAGTGGTCAACGGCATCACCGCCGGCCTGGCTGGCGCCACGCAATGCGGCATTTCCCTGACCTCACGGGGTGTGAGCCGGGGCGTGTCGCTGGTAACGGCGCATACCCAGGACGACAGCGAACTGAACTGGGCAGCCTTGGCCCAGGGCGGAACGACGCTGGTGGTGTACATGGGCGTGGCGCGGCTGGAGCAGGTGCGCCAAGGGCTGCTTGAGGGCGGCATGGCAGCGGGGATGCCGGTGGCGATGATCGAGAATGCCTCGTTACCCCAACAGCGGGTGTGCTGGAGCGATGTGCAGGGGATGGTGGAGGCTGCGCGGGGGTTTGGCTTGCGTAGCCCGGCGATATTGGTGATTGGCGAGGTGGTTGGGGAACAGGCGGTTCAGCCATTGGTGGCAGCAGCCGGCTGAGACACGGTCCCTTGTAGGAGCGGCCTTGCGTCGCGAAAGGGCTGCAAGGCAGCCCCAGCGACTTGTGCACCTGCGCGGAAATCCTGGGGGCTGCTACGCAGCCCTTTCGCGACGCAAGGCCGCTCCTACAACGGACCGTGCGGACCGGCTTGGTGGAAGGGCCGGTGCGGGCAAGACAAATTCCTGGCAAAGAAAAACCCGGCCGAGGCCGGGTTTTTCGTGAAGCTTCAAACCAATTACTTGGCCTGGGCTTCTACCTGAGCTTCAACGCGACGGTTGATAGCGCGGCCTTCTTCGGTGGCGTTGTCGGCAACCGGACGGGTTTCGCCGTAGCCTACCGAGTCAACACGGCTAGCTTCTACGCCGTACTGCTGGGTCAGGACCTGCTTGACAGCGTTGGCACGACGCTCGGACAGCTTCTGGTTGTAAGCGTCTGGGCCGACGGAGTCAGTGTGACCTTCCACGGTGGTGGTGGTCTGTGGGTACTGCTTCATGAAGTCAGCCAGGTTCTTGATGTCGCCGTAGCTGTTTGGCTTGACGACCGACTTGTCGAAGTCGAACTTGACGTCCAGCTCAACGCGAACGACTTCGGCAACAGCCGGGCAGCCATCAGCGTCAACGGTAACGTTGGCCGGGGTGTCCGGGCACTTGTCAACGTTGTCGCAAACGCCGTCGTTGTCGGAGTCGGAGCAGACTTCAGCAACAGGAGCCGGAGCAGCTTCAGCTTGCTTCGGGCTACCGCCGAAGTTCAGGCCAACGCCAACGCTCGGGGCCCACTCGGTGTCGCCCTGGTCGATGTTGTACTGAGCTTCAACGCCAGCACGGGCGTAGAACATGTCGGTGATGTACCACTTGGCGCCAGCGCCAACGTTGGCGAAGGTGGAGTGGTCACGACCGCCACGGCCGGTCTGGCCCAGCGACTGGTGCGAGAAACCAGCGGAAACGTACGGACGGATAGCGTCGTACGGGTTGTTGAAGTGGTAAACGGCGTCCAGGGCGGTGTTCGAGCCCTTGATGTTCTTGCCGTCTTCGCCACGAGCGTTGTGAACTTCGTCGTAGCCCAGACGCAGCTCAACGTCGTCGGTCAGGAAGTAACCGATCGAACCGCCGAACAGGTTGCCGTCGTTCTTGAAGTCGCGCTGGCTGTCGAAGAACTCTTTCTTGTAGAAGACTTCAGTTTCGACGGCGCCTTGGCCTTGCGCCATAGCGCCAATCGAAGTGGCGGCTACAAGCGAACCAATGGCCAAGCCCAAGGTGTTTTTCAATTTCATCCGTTAAATCCCCATCTGGTGATAGTTAAGCAGTCCCACCACAAACAAGGGGGACAACTCGACGGCAAGTCTAGCAGAACTCGCCGGTTCGTTAGAGATATTTGCATGCCCCTAAGTTTCATCAAGGCCGGCAAATTTCTCCCGAAGCTTGTCTAGCGCGCGCTTGTAGCGCATTTTCGTCGCGCTCAGGCCCATGTGCATGATGTCGGCAATTTCCTGAAATTCCAGCTCTGCGACAAATCGTAGCACCAGAATTTCCCGGTCAATCGGGTTCACATGCACCAGCCACTTGTCCAGCCCGCCTTTTTCTTCCGGCTTCGGCGCCTTTTCTTCGGACGCCTCTTCCACCGGGTCGAGGCTCAAGGCATCCATCAAGCGCCGCTTGCGGCGCTCCTTGCGGTACTGGGTAATGCATTCGTTGTAGGTGATGCTGTAGAGCCAGGTCTTGAACTTGGACTTGCCCTCGAAGTTCTTCAACCCGTACAGCACTTTCAGCATGACCTCCTGACAGACATCGTCCGCGTCACGGTCGTTCCCCAGATAACGCGCACAGACGTTGAACAGGGTCCGTTGATAGCGCCGCATGAGCTCCTCATAGGCGCGGGTAACGTGGTACAGCTCCTCATGCGAACGCGCCACCAACTCTTCGTCGGTGAGCTCGCGGGGGTCATAGCGCATGGGCGGCGAATGAACTTTATTCAAAACGGATCTGGCCGACAGTCAGGTCAATGTCGCCGCGCGACCCCGTGGGTCGATTTTCGCGGCGGCATACATTAACAGCTTTTGTGCGGTTAGCGGCTATTGACTCGCTGTTCCAGCAGCTCACGGTTGGACAGCGACACCAGTTCGCCATCATCGGTCAGCAGCGTGGTCTTCACCGTACCGATCTCCTCGATCTGCCCTTCGACCTCGCCAATCCGCACCTGCTGGCCGACCTGGTACAGCTCGCGCACGTAGATGCCGGCCAGGATCTGCCCGGCAATTTCCCGGCTGCCAAGGCCCATCGCCAGCGCAACGGCCAGACCAACGGTAATCAGCCCGATCACGATCACGTGGTTGAGCAGGTCGGTTTTCACCTCCAGCTGGCTGATGGCCACCGAGATACTGATGATGATCACCAGGCCTTGGGTGATACGCCCCAGGCCTGCCGAATATTCCAGGCCAATGCCTTCGGCAGCGCCACGCACCAGGCCGTTGGCGACCTGGGCCAGGAGCACGCCGGCGAGCAGCACCAGGGCCGCGCCGAACACCTTCGGCAGGTACAGGGCGAGCATGTCGAGGGTCGCCGAGACCCGCTCCAGGCCCAGCGACTCCGCCGCCGAGACCAGGAAGATGAGCAGCACGAACCAGTACACGACCTTGCCAATCAAGGTCGAGATCGGCACCTGGATGCCGACCCGGCCAAGCATCTTGGTCAGCCCGGTACCGGCCATCAGGCGGTCCAGGCCGAACTTGGCCAGCAGTTTGGACAACAGCGTGTCGAGCAGCTTGGCCACCACGAAACCGAGCAGCACCACGACCAGCGCGCCGAACAGGTTGGGGATGAAGTTCGCTACCTTGGTCCAAAGGGCAGTCATGGCAGTGACCAGGCTCTGGGTCCAGAGATCGAGTTCCATATTCAATCGGCCTTATCTGCTTTGCTGCCATTGGCAGCGTTGCGGGAAGAGTGTCGACGCACCGGCGCAACATGCGCCGCGCCATTGTTCACGGCAATCAGCAGCGCCTGGCTCCAGCGGCCAAGCAGGCTGAACAGATCACCGGCACCAACCTGACGGTTGGCAGTTTTCAGCACGCGCCCCAGGCAGGCGGCGTCATCCCGGTCGTCCCGGTCATTGCCGGAGGGTGACGCCTTGAGCAGGTCACGCAGGGATTCTTCAAACGGATCGTGCATGGGCACCTCGCGCAGTGTCAGTCAGAGACGAGATGGCCGGGCGATGGGTCACACATTCATACCCACCGCAATCGGCGGAACAGCCACCACTGCCCCACCGCCAGCCCTAGCACGACGATGCAGGCGAACAGGAAGCCATAGGGGTTTTCCGCCCCCGGGATGCCGCCGACATTGATGCCCAGCAGCCCGGTGACGAAACTCATGGGCAGGAAGATGCAGGTGATGATGCCGAAACGGTACATGGTCCGGTTCATCCGCTCGCTGCGCCGACGGTCCTGGCTTTCCAGTACCAGCGCGGCACGTTCGCGGGCCAGTTCCAGCTCTTCGAGGTAGCGGATCAGGCTGTTGTTCAGTTCGTTCCAGTAATCGGCGTCGGCATTGGCGAACCAGCTCCATTTGCTGCGCGACAGCTGGGCGTAGATTTCCCGCTGCGGGGCGAGAAAACGGCGCAGGCTGGCAGCGCGCCGGCGGATCTGCTGCAGGCAACCGTTCTCCGGTGTATACCGCTCGTCGGATTCGACCTTTTCTTCCTCCAGGTCGACCTGCTCGGACAGGTCGCTGACCAGCGCCTGGACCTTTTCCGTCAGCAGTTCGCCCATCAGCAGCAAGAGCTCGGAAGCCGATTTCGGCCCCCTGCCCTCTTCGAGCTGCTGGAGAATTTCATCACTGGCACGCAAAGGCCGCAGGCGCAGCGAAATGACCCGCTGCGCTTCGGCAAAGATGCGCACCGAGACCATGTCTTCGGGCTCGGCCCCCGGGTTGAGGTTGACCCCACGCAGGAACAGCAACAGCTGTTCTTCCGCCAGGGGCAGCAGGCGCGGGCGGGTGTTTTCCTCGAGCAGCAGCTCGCAGGCGAACTCGCTGAGCCCGCTGTCATGCAGCAGCCAGGTACGGGTTTGTGGATGGCTGCGGTCCCAGTGCAACCACAGGCTCTGCCCGGGTTGCAGCTGCAGGCTGTCCAGTTCGGTACGGGCAATCGAGCGCGCGCCGCCTTTACCATCGAGCACCAGGGCATGCACCAGCCCCCACTGCGCGTTGTCTTCCTCGAACATCAAAGCTCCATCAGCGCGACTGGCGCATTACGCCGGCATTTCCAGCGGGCTTGGCGAGACCAGCACGCCATTGTTGTCGGCATATACATACTCGCCCGGGCGGAAGGTCACCCCGGCGAAAGTCACCGGCACATTGAGGTCACCGATGCCGCGCTTGTCGGTCTTCATCGGGTGGCTGGCCAGGGCCTGCACGCCGACATCGGTCTGGATCAGCACATCGACGTCACGCACGCACCCGTAGATCACCAGGCCTTCCCAGCCGTTCTTCGCGGCCTTTTCCGCCAGCATGTCGCCAAGCAAGGCACGCCGCAGCGACCCGCCGCCGTCGACCACCAGCACCTTGCCCTTGCCATCGAGCTCGACCTGCTCCTTGACCAGCGAGTTGTCCTCGAAGCACTTGATGGTGACGATCTGGCCACCGAAGGAATCGCGGCCACCGAAATTGCTGAACATCGGCTCCAGCACCTGCACCAGGTCCGGGTAGGCGTCACACAGGTCGGGCGTTACGTAATGCTGCATGGGAAACTCCTGTCAGTCACAACGAAAGCGGTTATCGGCCAAGGCTACACCCTGGAGGCCGTCGCAGTCATCCAGGACCGAGCAGTCAGCCGAATCAACCAGCGGGTACAGGCTGCACCGCCACCGTGGAGGCATGCACCGGCAGCAACGGCTCTCGCAACCAGCGCTCCACCAACGGCCACACCTGCACCTGTGCGGCCTTGCTCACCAGCATGTCGACATGCCCGAAGGCCTCGAAGCCTTCCTCGCGGCCCAGCCGCAGAAACTGCTTGCGCTCCCCGCCCATCTGCTCGAACAGCTTGCGACAGGCCCACACCGGGTCCTGGAAGTCGCCGGCGCCGGCCACTGCCAACAGTGGCACATCCACCTCGGCGAGGCCGGCCCACCAGTCGTTGTGCTCGTCACCAAAGCGCCCGAACAGGCCATGCCAGCGCATGCTCTCCAGGGCCAGGCCAATCGGTTCGTCCTCCGGCCCACGCTTGAAACGCGGCCCGGAGATCTGCCCCCAGCGCTTGAGCAGCAGCTTCGCGCCCCAGGTCAGTGGCGGCACCTTCAGTGGCCAGTACACACGGCTGATCTGGGTACCGAACAAGGCCACGCTGGCGACCTGGCCGGCCTCGAGAAAAGCGCCGCCCAGCGCTGCTGCCAGGGTCGTGCCGCCCAGCGAATGACCGAGCCAATGCGGCGCCTGGCCGGACTGCTCGCGCACGAACGCGGCAATCAGCGGCAGGTCATCCCGGGCATAGGCGGCCACGTTGTTGTGCTTCCAGTCGCGGTTGCGTGGCGACAGGCCGTGCCCGCGCATTTCCGGGATCCACACGTCGAAACCGGCGCGGGCAAGAAACGCCCCCAGGCCAACCCCTTTGGGCGAATACCAGAAGCGACGGTTGGAAAAGCTGCCGTGCAAAAGGATCACCGGCACCCCCTGGGCCTGCCCCTGGTCGGCCAGCCCAAGGCGGGTCACGGCCAGCTCGACGGTAGGATCGGGGCCGTTGCCGGCCTTGATCCGGTACACGTCTTCACTGAGGTCGCCGCGGCGTTCGGCACTTAGCAGGGCTACGGGGAATAGAGTGCTGCTGCTTTGCATAATTTTGCTTGGTGCACAAAAAAGGGCGGGATCCATTGCTGGAGCTCGCCCTGGAAAAACCAGGCGGGGGTACGCCAGACGCCCCCCCCGCGTCCTACTGCGTCAGGCCTCGCCCTGGCCCTCAGCCAGGTAGAACCAGGTTTCGAGTACCGAATCCGGGTTCAGCGACACGCTGTCGATGCCCTGCTCCATCAGCCACTTGGCCAGGTCCGGATGGTCCGATGGGCCCTGACCGCAAATGCCGATGTACTTGCCGGCCTTGTTGCACGCGGCAATGGCATTGGCCAGCAGCTTCTTCACCGCAGGGTTACGCTCGTCGAACAGGTGGGCGATGATGCCCGAGTCGCGGTCCAGGCCCAGGGTCAGCTGGGTCAGGTCGTTGGAGCCGATCGAGAAGCCATCGAAGTACTCGAGGAATTCTTCGGCGAGGATGGCGTTGGACGGCAGCTCGCACATCATGATCACGCGCAGGCCGTTGTCGCCGCGGGCCAGGCCGTTTTCGGCGAGCAGGTCGACGACCTGGCTGGCTTCGCCCAGGGTGCGCACGAACGGCACCATGATCTCGACGTTGGTCAGGCCCATCTCGTTGCGCACGCGCTTCAGCGCGCGGCATTCGAGTTCGAAGCAGTCACGGAACGACTCGCTGATGTAGCGCGAGGCACCGCGGAAGCCCAGCATCGGGTTCTCTTCTTCCGGCTCGTACAGCTTGCCGCCGATCAGGTTGGCGTACTCGTTGGACTTGAAGTCCGACAGGCGCACGATGACCTTTTTCGGGTAGAAGGCCGCCGCCAGGGTACTGATGCCCTCGACCAGCTTCTCGACATAGAAGCCGACCGGGTCGTTGTAGCCGGCGATGCGCTTGTCGACGCTGTCCTTCAGGTCGGCAGGCAGGCCGGCATAGTTCAGCAGCGCCTTGGGGTGCACGCCGATCATGCGGTTGATGATGAACTCCAGGCGGGCCAGGCCGACACCGGCGTTGGGCAGCTGGGCGAAGTCGAAGGCACGGTCCGGGTTGCCGACGTTCATCATGATCTTGAACGGCAGGTCGGGCATGGCATCGACCGAGTTCTGCTTGACGTCGAAGCCCAGCTCGCCCTCGAAGATGAAGCCGGTGTCGCCTTCGGCACAGGATACGGTCACGCCCTGGCCGTCTTTCAGCACCTGGGTGGCGTTGCCGCAACCGACCACGGCCGGGATACCCAGCTCACGGGCGATGATCGCCGCGTGGCAGGTGCGCCCGCCACGGTTGGTGACGATGGCGCTGGCGCGCTTCATCACCGGTTCCCAGTCCGGGTCGGTCATGTCGGAAACCAGCACGTCGCCCGGCTGGACCTTGTCCATTTCCGAGACGTCGTGGATCACCCGGACCTTGCCGGCGCCGATGCGCTGGCCGATGGCGCGGCCTTCGACCAGGACGGTGCCCTTTTCCTTCAGCAGGTAGCGTTCCATGACATTGGCGCTGGAGCGGCTTTTCACCGTTTCAGGGCGGGCCTGGACGATATACAGCTTGCCGTCGTCACCGTCCTTGGCCCACTCGATGTCCATCGGCCGCTGGTAGTGCTGCTCGATGATCATGGCCTGCTTGGCCAGCTCGCTGACCTCGGCATCGGTCAGGCAGAAGCGTGCGCGCTCGGCGCGGTCCACTTCCACCGTCTTGACCGAACGGCCGGCCTTGGCTTCGTCGCCATAGACCATCTTGATCGCCTTGCTGCCCAGGTTACGGCGAAGGATCGCCGGGCGGCCGGCCTGCAAGGTGCTCTTGTGCACGTAGAATTCGTCAGGGTTGACCGCGCCCTGCACCACGGTCTCGCCCAGGCCGTAGGCGCCGGTGATGAACACCACGTCGCGGAAGCCCGACTCGGTGTCGAGGGTGAACATGACGCCGGCAGTACCGGTTTCCGAGCGGACCATGCGCTGCACGCCGGCCGACAGGGCGACCAGCTTGTGGTCGAAGCCCTGGTGCACGCGGTAGGCGATGGCGCGGTCGTTGAACAGCGAGGCGAACACTTCCTTGGCCGCGCGGATCACGTTGTCCACGCCGCGAATGTTGAGGAAGGTTTCCTGCTGCCCGGCGAACGAGGCGTCCGGGAGGTCTTCGGCAGTAGCCGAGGAGCGCACGGCAACGGCCATGTTGTCGTTACCGGCGGCCATTTCGGCGAAGGCCGCGCGGATCTCGCTGTCAAGGCGCGGCGGGAAGTCGGCTTCCATGACCCACTGGCGAATCTGTGCGCCGGTCTTGGTCAGGGCGTTGATATCATCCACGTCCAGGGCGTCGAGTGCCGCATGGATACGGTCGTTGAGACCACTCTGTTCGAGAAAATCGCGGTACGCCTGCGCCGTAGTGGCAAAGCCGCCCGGCACCGATACACCAGCACCTGCGAGGTTGCTGATCATCTCGCCCAGGGATGCGTTCTTGCCCCCCACATGCTCCACATCATGGACGCCGAGCTTATCGAGGGAAACTACGTACTCTACCAAGGTGATCTCTCCACTAACTGTGTTGGAAAAGCTCAAGGGCGCCCGCCTGCCTTCATTGACTTGGCCGGACGCTTGTGGCCTGTACATGGAAAATAAGTGAGAATGCCGACAGCCGCATTCGGCAAACCGAACTTATCATATCCAAGAAACGTCATCAGCTTAAGGCCCAGATCGCAAATGAAACGAACCGCGTTCTTCATCTCCGACGGCACCGGCATTACTGCCGAAACCCTGGGCCAGAGTCTGCTCGCTCAATTCGAGAGCATTCCGTTCAATAAATTCACTCGTCCCTACATCGATTCGCCGGACAAGGCACGCACCATGGTCCAGCAGATCAATGCCGCCGCCGAGCGCGACGGTGTGCGCCCGATCATCTTCGACACCATCGTCAATCAGGACATCCGGGAAATCCTGGCGACCTCGAACGGCTTCATGATCGACATCTTTTCTTCGTTTTTATCCCCGCTCGAACAGGAATTGACTGCCCATTCGTCGTATTCCGTCGGTAAATCGCACTCGATTGGCGGTAATTCCAACTATATGGAGCGCATCGAGGCGGTCAACTTCGCCCTCGACAACGACGATGGCGCGCGCACCCACTACTACGACAAGGCTGACCTGATCCTGGTAGGCGTGTCGCGCTGCGGCAAGACCCCGACCTGCCTGTACATGGCCATGCAGTTTGGCATCCGTGCCGCCAACTACCCGCTGACCGAAGACGACATGGAGCGCCTGCAGTTGCCGGCCGTGTTGAAAAAGCACCACAACAAGCTGTTCGGCCTGACCATCGACCCCGACCGCCTCACCGCCATCCGCCACGAGCGCAAACCCAACAGCCGCTATTCGAGCTTCGCCCAGTGCGAATTCGAAGTGCGCGAGGTGGAGAGCCTGTTCCGCCGGGAGAACATTCCACATATCAATTCCACGCATTTCTCGGTGGAAGAGATTTCGGCGAAGATCCTGGTCGAGAAAGGCGTGGAGCGCAGGTTCAAGTAGGGCGGAGGGCGCGCCACAAGATTTTTTTATCGCCAGTGAGACCGAGCGCCGCGCGGGCGGCGCTCGATTTGCGCACCCCACAAAATCCGCGCCAGGCACCTATGAAAAAGCCCCGACATCGCTGCCGGGGCTTTTTTTCAACGCACTACCAGACTCAGGACGGCACCACCGCCGCCTGCCCGCTCATGGCCAGGTCGACCAGCTCGCGGTTGGCCACCGCGTACATCGCATAGTCGGTAGCGGTGGCGTTACGCAGGTCGTCGAGCATGGCGCGCCAGCGCTCCACCATCACCCGGTGCTGCTCGGCCCACAGCGCCACACGGGCGTCCATGTCTTCCGGCCCGTCGGCCATCTGCAGTACCGAGATGGTGATCGCCCGCTGCTGCAGGTCGATATCGTCGCGGAAGGCTTCGCGGGCCAGGGCCTGCCAGTTGTTCTCCACCGGCAGGTTGCTGATCTCCTGCAGGTACCAGGTCAGGTCCAGCGCGCTGCCCACGGCGAAGAACGCCTTGGCCACCTGCGCCGGGTCATGCCCGGTGACATCAGCCGCCTCGATGATCGGCAGCAGGGTGTACAGATGGCTGGTACCCGCCACCATGCGCGCCAGCAGCTCCGGCACCCCAGCCTCGACGAAGCCCTGGTAACGCACCATCCAGCGCTCGCGGGTCGGCCCTTCGAGCAGTTCGTCGAGCTTGAGCCCCAGCTGCGCGATCTTCGGCCCGAAGTGCGCGGCGTCGCGCCCGGCGTCCTGCTCGTTGCGGCGGCTGCGCAGGAACCAGCGGGTAGCCCGGCGGCCCAGGCGCATCAGCTCGTCCATCAGGGTCAGCTGGACTTCCGCCGGCACCTGGTAGTCGAGTGCCTCGATCTGGCGGAACCAGTGCGGCAGGTGGAAGATGTCGCGTACGATCACATAGGCCCCGGCCACGTTCGCCGGGCTCATGCCGGTCGACTCCTTCAGGCGCTGGACGAAGGTGATGCCCATGTTGTTGACCAGGTCGTTGGCGATCTGGGTGCTGACGATCTCGCGCTTCAGGCGGTGGCGGCGCATGGCCTCGGCGAACTTGCTGACCAGCGACGGCGGGAAGGCGGTTTCCATGTCGCGGGTCAGGTAGTCGTCGTCCGGCACCAGCGACTTGAGCAGTTGCTCCTTGAGGTCGATCTTGCTGTACGAGATCAATACCGACAGCTCGGCGCGGGTCAGCCCCTGGCCAGCAGCCAGGCGTTCGGCCAGTTGCTCTTCGGACGGCAGGAACTCGATGGCGCGGTCCAGCTTGCCACGCGCCTCCAGGTCGGCCATCAGGCGCTTGTATTCGGCAATCCGCTCGCGGGCACGGCGGGCTGCCAGCGACAGTGCCTGGGTCTGCTTGTAGTTGTTGCCCAGCACCAGGCCGGCCACTTCGTCGGTCATGCTGCCCAGCAGCTGGTTGCGCTGCTTCTCGGTCATGTCGCCACCCTGCACCACTTCATTGAGCAGGATCTTGATGTTGACCTCGTGGTCGGAGCAGTCCACGCCGCCGGCGTTGTCGATGAAGTCGGTGTTGGTGGCACCGCCGTTAAGGCCGAACTCGACCCGGCCAAGCTGGGTCATGCCCAGGTTGCCGCCCTCGCCCACCACCTTGCAGCGCAGTTCGTTGCCGTTGACCCGCAGTGCATCGTTGGCCTTGTCGCCGACATCGGCGTGGCTTTCGGTGCTGGCCTTGACGTAGGTACCGATGCCACCGTTCCACAGCAGGTCCACCGGCGCCTTGAGCAGCGCGTTGAGCAGCTCGGTCGGGGTCAGGCGGTCGGCTTCGATGGCGAAGCGCTCTTTCATCTGCGGGCTGATGGCGATGCTCTTGGCACTGCGCGGGAAGATCCCGCCGCCTTCGGACATGATGCTGGTGTCGTAGTCGGTCCAGGCCGAACGCGGCAGGTCGAACAGGCGCTTGCGTTCGGCAAAGCTGGAGGCCGGCTCCGGGTTCGGGTCGATGAAGATGTGCAAGTGGTTGAAGGCAGCCACCAGTTGCAGCTTGTCGGACATCAGCAGGCCGTTGCCGAACACGTCGCCGGCCATGTCACCAATGCCGATCACGGTGATCGGGTCTTCCTGCACATTGATGCCGCGCTCGCGGAAGTGGCGCTGCACGCCAACCCAGGCGCCGCGTGCGGTAATGCCCATCTTCTTGTGGTCGTAACCGGCCGAACCGCCCGAGGCGAAGGCGTCGCCCAGCCAGAAGCCGTAGTCGATGGCAATGCCGTTGGCGATGTCGGAGAAGGTCGCGGTGCCTTTGTCGGCCGCCACCACCAGGTACGGGTCGTCATCATCATGGCGCACCACGTTGGCCGGCGGCACCACGCCACCGTCCTTGAGGTTGTCGGTGATGTCGAGCAGGCCGGAAATGAAGATGCGGTAGCACGCCACGCCTTCGGCCGCGATCTCGTCGCGGCTGCCGCCCAGCGGCAGGCGGCGCGGCAGGAAGCCGCCCTTGGCGCCGACCGGTACGATCACCGAGTTCTTCACCTGCTGGGCTTTCACCAGGCCCAGCACCTCGGTGCGGAAGTCTTCCTCGCGGTCGGACCAGCGCAGGCCGCCGCGGGCCACGTTGCCGAAGCGCAGGTGCACACCCTCGACCCGTGGCGAGTAGACGAAGATCTCGAACTTGGGCACCGGCTTGGGCAGCTCGGGGATCAGCTTGGGGTTGAACTTGAAGCTGAAGTACGACTTGTTCTGGCCGTTGGCATCCGGTTGGTAGAAGTTGGTGCGCAGGGTGGCCTTGATCAGGTCCAGGTAGCGGCGCAGGATGCGGTCTTCGTTGAGCACCTGGACGTCGTCCAGCGCGGCCAGGATGGCCTGCTCCAGGCGCTGTTGCTTGTCATCCAGGTCTTCCTGGGTGAGCTTGCGCGCCAGGTAGAAGCGGGTCTTGAACAGCCGGGTCAGCTCGCGGGCGATGTCGGTGTGGTTGTTCAGGGTGCTGGCGATATAGCCAAGGTCGAAGCCCAGGCGGATCTGCTTCAGGTAGCGGGCGTAGGCGCGCAGCAGCGCCACGTCACGCCAGGGCAGGCCGGCGGTCAGCACCAGGCGGTTGAAGGCGTCGTTCTCGGCATCGCCACGGACGATATGGATGAAGGCGTCCTGGAGGATGTCATTGAGCTGCTGGATATCCAGGCTCAGGCCTTCGCTGTAGGTGAAGGCGAAGTCGTGGATCCAGTACTCGCGGCCGCTGGCATGGCGCAGCCGGTAGGGGAACTCGCCGAGCACGCGCAGGCCGAGGTTTTCCAGGATTGGCAGCACATCGGACAGCGCCAGCGGCGTATCGGCGTGGTACAGCTTGCAATGCAGGATGCGCTCGCCGACCTGGGTCAGCGGCTGGTAGAAGCTCATCGCCAGCGGCTTGCTTTCCGAGAGGTTCAGCACGTGCTGCAGGTCGACCACCGCCGAGTGCGCGGCGAAGCGTTCACGGTAGCCCGCCGGGAAGCCCTTGGGGAAATCGGCGAGGATGTTGGTGCCCTGGGCTTCACCGAAGTTCTCGATCACCAGCGCGGAGTAGTCGTCGTGCCAGGAGCGGCAGGCCTGGATCACTTCGCGCTCCAGCTGCTGCGGGTCGATGTCGATGCGGTTCTTCGGGTCTACCCGCAGGATCAGCTGCACGCGCGCCAGCACCGACTCGGAGAAGAAGGTCCAGAACTCGCAGTCGCTGGCCTTCAGGCGCTCCATCAGGACCTGTTGGATCTTCTGCCGCACTTCGGTGGAGTAGATCTCCCGCGGCACGTAGGCCAGGCAGTAGCAGAAGCGGCCGTACGGGTCCTTGCGCAGGAACACGCGGATCTTGTTGCGCTCCTGGATCTGCACGATCGACATGACGGTGCTGAACAGCTCGTCGATCGGTGTCTGGAACAGGTCGTCGCGCGGCAGCACTTCCAGCACCTGGGCCAGTTCCTTGCCCAGGTGGGCCTTGGGGTCGAAGCCCGAGCGGCGCTCGACTTCGTTGACCTTGACCCGGATATACGGAATGGCATGCACGCTTTCGCCATACACCGACGAGGTGTACAGGCCCATGAAGCGGTGTTCCTTGATGACCTTGCCATCGGCGTCCAGCTGGCGGATCGACACGTAGTCCGGGTAAGCCGGGCGGTGTACGCGGCTGGGCAGCGCGGCCTTGGCGAACGACAGCAGCAGCGGCTCGTTGAGGTAGGCCACGGCGTAGTCTTCGATGCGCAGCTCGTCGCTGGTCAGGCCTACGCGCAGGCGGCGTGGCAGGCCGAGGAACGACTGCTCGTCGTAGACCATCTGGCCGCCATCGGCGTTGCCCTGGACGGTAAATTCTTCATAGCCGAGGAAGGTGAAGTGGTTGTCCAGCAGCCATTCGAGGAAGGCCTTGACTTCGCCCTTTTCGTGCTGCGCCGGGGCAAAGGCGGTCTGCTCCACCTGCGCCAGCACTTCGCGCAGCTTGGCCTTCATCGGTTCGAAGTCGGCCACCACCACGCGCACCTCGGCCAGCACCTGCTCGATCTCGCGGGCCAGCACCGTCAGCTCGGCGGCATTGGCGCAACGGTCGATCTCCAGGTACATCAGCGATTCATGGCGCACGCCCTCGCCCTGGGTACCCTTGGGCAGCAGTTCGAGCAATTCGCCCTTGGCACCACGACGCACGCTGAGCACTGTGGTCTGCAGGGTATGAATGCTGTAGCCACGGCGGTTGAGCTCGGTGCGTACCGAGTCGACCAGGAACGGCAGGTCGTGGTGCAGCACCTCGACCACCGAGTGCGTCGACTGCCAGCCATTGCGCTCGTAATCGGGGTTGTACACCCGCACTTGCGGGTACTCAGGGTCGAAACGTTCGATGATGCGCCAGGCTGAAAGGGTGCAGCCGGCCAGGTCGGAAAGCCTGCGCTGGGTGAGTTCGTCCAGAGAGATGATGCCGAAGAACTGCTCGGCGAACAGCGCCACTTGTGGCAGGGACTGTTCGCTGATGTGCTGCGCCAGGGCCGCTTGCAGTTGATGCTGGAAGTCGGCTTTGCTGGCTGCGGTGAAGAACGCCATCTGTGGTACTCCGCTTGGGCTTTGTAATAGTTGAAGCGTCGCTGCGTGCGCCATGTACGGATCAACGATAGCCAACCCGTGGCAAGGCGAACGGTAAAACCAGGCGTTGAACGTGCGCAGGCACGCCCAGGGCTCGCCGAAGCTTACCGACTGATCGGTCATTCAGGCTTGCAGCGCTGCGACAATTTCGGTCAAGGGCCGGTAACTTTACGTTTATGCCTGGCGACAAGACTGTCAGAATTCCATTCCGTTTCCTTTCATCCGAGCCTTGTCCATGCAAATCAATACTGCCCTGCTGTTCGCCACCCCTTGCGATGACGAGGAAGACAACATGGCGACCCTGTGCTGCCACAGCGACAAGGGCCAGATGTTCCTGCTGACCCGCTACCCGGACGAAGACACCGTCGACCTGACGTTGGACGACGAACCGTCGACACTGGATGGCTTGAAAGTGACCTTGAGCGGCAAACGCCTGCTGATCGAAGTGGCGGCCGGCGACCGCGATGCGCTGAAGGGGGATGAAACGCTGGAGATCAACCTGACCAGCGAGCTGAGCGACATGGATGAGGTGAAGCAGACCCTGGAGAACATCCTGGCCGGGACCGGCACCTTGGTCTGCGAGCTTTGAGCCACCAGGCAGGCACCGTGGTGGATGGCACCGGCTTTGCCGGTGTTCGCGGCTAAAGCCGCTCCCACAACGACCGCGTGAGGCCCGAACCTGCGCGATCCCTGTGGGAGCGGCTTTAGCCGCGAAGCAGGCGCCGCGCAGGCTCGGCGGGCGCTACATCAACGCCGCCTGCATTTCCTGTGCCTGCACCCGCAACGCCTCACAGAACGGTTCCACCGCCGCCGACGCTGGCCGGTGGTCCGGGCGTATCAACATCACCTGGTACGGCACCGATACCCGCAGGCGGCGGATCGGCAAGCCACCCTGCGCGGCCTCCAGCCCGCTCAGCGGGTTGATGATCGCCACCCCGAGGCCTTGCCTGACCATCGCGCACACCGAGGCGGCACTGGTGGTCTCGATGACCGTGCGGCGGTTCACCCCTGCCGCCCGGAAGTGCTGGTCCAGGCGCTGCCGGTAGGTGTCCAGGCTGGCCAGGTTGATGAAGTCGACCTCGTGGAAATCGCTCAGCTCCAGTTCGGCCTTGGCCTGCAGCGGGTGCGCCGCCGGCAGCACGCAGACCATGTTGGCGCTGAACAGCAATTCGCCGTAGGCGCCGCGGGGTATCTGCTCGACCTCGGTCAGGCCCAGGTCATGCTGCTGGGCGACCAGCGACTCCTCCAGCAACGGCGACTCCTGCGCCACAATGCTCACGCTCACGCCCCGGTGCTGCTGGTGAAAGCGCTGGCAGGCCCTGGGCAACAAGGTCTGGGAAAACAGCGGCAAGCACGTGATGGCCAGCCGGCCTTGCTCGAAATTGCGAATGGCCTGGGCGAAGCGCTCGATCCGCTCCAGCCCGAGGTAGGCGCGCTCCACCTCCTCGATCAGCAGCAGCGCCTGGGCGGTCGCCACCAGGCGCCCGGCCTCGCGTTCGAACAGGTTCAGGCCGGTCACCTGCTCCAGCCGCGCCAATTCCCGGCTGACGGTGGGCTGCGAGGTGAACAGCAGGCGCGCCGCGCCGGTGACACTGCCCGCGGCCATGATGGCGCGGAACACTTCGATATGGCGAACGGACAATTTCACGGCAGCACCCGGCAAGTCGGCTAGGGGTATATCAGATATGAATGGCCAGCAGAAAAATAGCTATTTTTCTGAATTCCCGCTTTGCGCCATCCTCGGCGCCTTCCTTACATGAGTAGCGCCACCATGACCGCACCCTTCCCCCTCCTGGCCGCAGCGGCCCGCCAGCACGGCACGCCGCTGTGGGCCTACGACGCCAGCACCATCGCCGAACGGGTCGAACAACTGAAGGTGTTCGACACCGTGCGCTTCGCCCAGAAGGCCAACCCCAACCTGCACGTGCTGCGGCTGATGCGCGCCCACGGCCTGGTGCTGGACGCGGTATCGCTGGGCGAGATGGAGCGGGCCTTCGCGGCCGGTGCGAGCGTGGCTGGCGACCCCGCCGGCGTGGTGCTGACCTGCGATGCGCTGGACCGGCCGACCCTGGAGCGGGTGGTGGCGTCGAAGATCGAAGTCAACGCCGGCTCCATCGACATGCTGCGCCAGCTCGGTGAACGCTCCCCCGGCCACCGCGTGTGGCTGCGCATCAACCCTGGTTTCGGCCACGGCCACAGCCGCAAGACCAACACCGGCGGCGAAAACAGCAAGCACGGCATCTGGCATGAGCAGCTGGACGAGGCGCTGGCCTGCGTGAAGGCCCATGACCTGCATCTGGTGGGTGTGCACATGCACATCGGCTCCGGGGTGGATTACCAGCACCTGGAGCAGGTGGCCCGGGCGATGGTCGGGCTGGTTGGCCGGCTGGGCGTGGACATCGAAGCCTTCTCCATCGGCGGCGGGCTTTCCACCCCGTATCGCAGCAGCGACAAGCCGGTCGACCTGCAGCGCTACGCCCGCACCTGGGCCGTGGCGCGCCAGGAAATCGAAGCCATGCTGGGCCACCCGGTGCGCATGGAGATCGAGCCCGGGCGCTTCCTGGTGGCAGAATCGGGCTACCTGGTGGCCGAAGTGCGTGCCGTGAAGCAGGCCGGCCGCAACACCTTCGTCATGATCGATGCCGGTTTCAACGACCTGATGCGCCCGGCCATGTATGGCGCCTACCACCGCATGACCCTGCTCGACGCCAACGGCCAGCCGGTGGAGGGCCCGCGCCAGCCAACCGTGGTCGCCGGGCCGCTGTGCGAGTCGGGTGACGTGTTTACCCAGGATGACCAGGAACTGACCCCGCACGACCTGCCCCAGGCACAGGTGGGCGACCTGCTGGTGATCCACGACGCCGGCGCCTATGGGGCATCGATGTCATCGAACTACAACAGCCGGCCACTGCTGCCGGAGTTCCTCATCGAGCAGGGCGCGTTGCGCATGATTCGCCGCCGGCAGACCGTGCAGGACTTGCTGGGCCTGGAGTGACAGGCAGCGTAACCCGCAGCGTCGGGGGGCTCTGTTAAACTGCCCAGCTTTCATTTGCCGACAGGGCAAGGCATGAACCCGACGCGCTATGCCCGTGTGGCAAAGGACCTGATGCACGGCATCACCAGCGGCCGTTACCCGGTGGGCAGCCTGCTGCCCACCGAACTCGAGCTGTGCGACCTGTACGGTGTCAGCCGGCACACGGTGCGCGCGGCCATCGACCAGTTGCTCGGCCAGGGGCTGGTGTCGCGGCGCAAGCGCGTGGGCACCCGGGTCGAGGCCAGCAGCCCGCGGGGTGGTTATTCCCAGTCGCTGGCCAGCGTGGCGGAGCTTGCACAACTCGGGCAGAACCAGCACCGGCAGATACAGGACGTGCGCCAATTCGTCGCCGACCTGAACGAGGCCGAGCGGCTGGGCCTGGTAGCGGGTGAGCACTACCTGTGCGTGTCGAGCACCCGCGTCGGTCGCGTGCAGGATGGCTTACCGCAGTGCTGGAGCGATGTCTACATACCGCGCGACTATGCCGAGGTCATCGCACTGGCCCGCGAACACCCTGAGCAGGTAATCGCAGGGTTGATCGAGCAGCGCTATGGCCGGGCAATCGCGGTAGTCGAGCAACAGGTGCGAGCGGTCCTGCTGACAGCGCCAGTAGCCCAGGCGCTGAAGGCCGAGGCGGGTTCGCCCGGGCTGCACATCATCCGCCATTACCGTGAGGAAAACGGCGACCTGATGGCGGTATCCGAGACCGTGTATCCAGACGACCGCTTTACCCTGGTTACCCAGTTGCGTCGGGATCGTCCAGCGGGTTGAACCGATCATCGCGGTACTCCCGAAGAAATACGCATCAGTTTCCGCAGGTCAAGGTGAGGCCAACAGGCATGGCAGTAGAAAGCACACGAATGCTAACGGTAGGTGAAGTGGCCAGGCGCAGCGGCGTGGCCGTGTCTGCGCTGCATTTCTACGAAACCAAGGGGTTGATCGCCAGCACCCGAACGGCAGGCAACCAGCGCCGCTATCCCGCGCTGGTGTTGCGGACCTTGGCGATCATCAAGGTGGCGCAGCGCACTGGCATTCCCCTGGAGGAAATCAAGCAGGCGTTCAGCCGGTATCCGCCGAACAGCAAGCTGACGGCGGCGCAATGGGCGGAAATGTCCAGTGCCTGGCGCGAGGACCTGAATGCGCGCATCCGCACGCTGGAGGCGTTGCGCGACAGCCTGGACAACTGCATCGGTTGCGGTTGCCTGTCGCTGGAGGAATGCCCGCTGCGCAACCCTGAGGATGTGTTGGGCAAGCAAGGCACCGGCGGGCGGATTCTGGAGAACAAGGCCCGATAAGGCAGGGGCCCGCAGGCAACGCGGTGGATGGCACCGGCCATGCCGGTGATCGCGAATGAATCCGCTTCTACCGGTGCAGCCGCAAGCTGAAGCCGTTCACCCTGGTAGGAGCGGATTCATCCGCGATGCAGGCGACACGCTGCGCGACTGAAGCCCGGCCCCTTACCAGATGGCGATATCGTAGGTCAGATAAAGGCGATTGCTGTCCCGTCCCCGGGCAAAGTCCGAACGGTAGACATAATTGCGCAACTTCACCCCCAGGCCTTTCAATGGCCCGGCCTGCACCACATAGGCAAGCTCGGCGTCACGCTCCCACTCCTTGATCCCCTCGCTACCGGAGCGGCCATTGTCGCCACTCAGGTAGCGCGCCATGAAGGTCAACCCAGGCACACCCGCGGCGGCAAAGTTATAGGCGTAGCTGGCCATCCAGGTCTTCTCCTCTTCCTCGATGAACTTGCCGATACCGACGTTGCTGAACGAATACACCGTCGCCCCGCTGATATACGGCAACCCCGCTTCGCCATCGAGCACCTGGTAGCCCGCACCCACGGTATGGCCGGAATGGGCATAGGCCAACTGCCCGCTGAACATGTCGTTGTCGATGGCGCCGCCGTAGGCCGCCCCGCTGTCGCGGCTCTTGAAATAGCGCAGGTCGGTAGTCAGCACCCCGCCGGCCAATGGCAGGTCGTGGACCAGCCCGGCGAAATCCTGGCGATAGAAATCCTCGAGCTGGCCATGGTAGTAGCTCAGCCGCAGTTGTTTGTTCAGCGCATAATCAGCACCGGCGAAGTTGAAATCACCCGACTTGTCGCCCCCATAGCCATCCAGGTAAAGGCCGGTGCTGTCGGAGGAATCACGCTGCTTGAAGCGGTCCAGGTGGGCAGCAGTCAAGGCCAGCCCGTCGATGTCGGTACTGGTCAGCTGCGTGCCCTGGTAGGTTTGCGGCAACAGCCGCGCATCGTTGTACACCAGCAACGGTGTCTTCGGCAGCAAGGTGCCGTGCTTGACCACCGTCTGGCCGAGGCGTGCCTTGGCGGTCACCCCGGCGCTGGCGAACTCGTCCGCAGCGCGGCCGTCGTCATGCACCGGCAGCAGCCCCGTGCCACTGCGCCCACGACCGGAATCGAGGCGTACCCCCCACAGGCCAAGGGCATCCAGCCCCACGCCCAGGGTGCCGTTGGTAAAGCCCGACTGGTAGTCGAGCAGGAAGCCCTGCGCCCACTCCACCCGCTCGCTCTTGGCGCTGGCTGCGGCACGGGCGCTCATGCCCTGCTCGTCACGGAAGTTCTCGTTGAAATAGACATTGCGCAGTTGCAGCTTGAGCTTGCTGTCATCGACGAATCCAGCGGCGCCGGCAACGGGCAGCCAGCCGCACAGCAGGCCACAGGTGGCCCCACGGAACACAGCTCGGGACATGATCGGTACTCTGTTGTTGTTTTCAGAATGAGTAGTGGCGGGCGCCTGGCAGCGCCCGGTAACGCTTAGACGAAGAAGGACAAGGCCCCGGTAAGCAGTGCCAGTGCGGTGATGACCAGCGAGGTGAGCACCGCCCATTTCACCGTGGCTTTCTGGAAGTCGCCGATATCGCGGTCGACCATGCCCACCAGCAGCAGGGTCGACGCGACCAGTGGGCTCATCAGGTGCACCGGCTGGCCGAGCACCGAGGCGCGGGCGATTTCCACCGGGTCGATGCCATAGGCCGCCGCAGCATTGGCCAGGATCGGCACCACGCCGAAGTAGTAGGCGTCGTTGGACAGCACGAAGGTCAGCGGCATGCTGGTCAGCGCCACCACCAGCGGGAACCAGTGGCTCCAGGCTTCAGGGATCCAGTCCACCAGGGTTTGCGCCAGCGCATCGACCATTTTCGTGCCGGAGAAAATGCCGGCGAAGATGCCCGCGGCGAACACCAGCAGCACCACGGTCATCGCATTGCCCGAATGAGCAAGAATGCGCTCTTTCTGCAGCTCCAGCTGCGGGTAGTTGATCATCAGCGCGGCGACGAAACCGATCATGAACAGGATGGCCGCGTGCATCAGGCCCAGCACCAGCGCGGTCATCACCGCAATCACCAGCACCAGGTTCACATAGGCAAGGCGCGGGCGCTTGTGCGGGCTATCACCCAGGATTTCCTTGATGTAGCAGTTGCCACCACCGGACTCCAGCGCGATGTTGCCGATACGCCGGCGTTCGGCGCGGCCCAGCAGGAAAGCGGTGAACACGACCCACGCGGCGCCACCGATGACGGTCGGCAACATCGGGATGAAGTATTCGGTGGCATCCAGCCCCAGCGCGGCAATGGCACGCGTGGCCGGGCCGCCCCAGGGGCTCATGCCGCTCATGATGCTCAGCGACAGCATCGACACGGTGGCCAGGATCATCGGGTTCATGCCGATGCGCTTGTACAGCGGCAGCATGGCGGCGCAGGTGATCATGTAGGTAGTGGTGCCATCGCCGTCGAGGGCCACCAGCAGCGACAGCAGCGCGGTGCCGATGGCGATCTTCACCGGGTCGCCGTTCACCCGCTTGAGGATCTTGCGGATCAGCGGGTCGAACAGGCCGGCGTCGATCATCAGGCCGAAAAACAGGATGGCGAACAGCAGCAGCGCAGCAGACGGCGCGACCATCTTCAGCCCGTCGAGCATCATCTTGCCCAGCTCCGGGGCAAAGCCGCCGATCAGGGCGAAGACGATCGGCACGACGGTCAGTGCGACGATCGGGGACAGGCGTTTACTCATGATCAGGTAGGTGAAGGTCACCACCATGACCAGGCCCAGAAGTGCAAGCATGGTTTGTTCTCTTGTTGTTATTTTCCAGTGTGGCCGAGTGCAGCGCAGACGGCCCCCTGCCCCACCCGGCAGAAGCGGGTGGGGGGACGTATCGACAGAGGTTCAGGGCTCCGCAGTTCAGCCGTGACGATGCGGCTCGGCGGCCCATTCAGGCGTTTCGGCAACCGGGCTGGCCAGCGCTTCGCCATTCAGGCGGCTGAGCAGGGTCTGGCGGTCACAGGCGTTTTCCGACAGCGACACCACCACCGTTGCCACCGCGTTGCTGGCAAGGCTGGTCAAGGCCCGGGCTTCCGACATGAAGCGGTCGATGCCGATCAGCAGGGCCAGGCCGGCCAGGGGGATATCGTGGATCACGGTCAGGGTCGAGGCCAGCGCCACGAAGCCGCTGCCGGTCACGCCGGCGGCGCCCTTGGACGACAGCAGCATGATCGCCAGCATGGTGACCACCTGGCCCAGGCTCAGGTCGATGTTGCAGGCCTGGGCGATGAACACTGCGGCCAGCGACAGGTAGATGGCGGTACCGTCCAGGTTGAACGAGTAGCCGGTGGGCAGCACCAGGCCGACCACGCCCTTCTTGCAGCCCAGCTTCTCGAGCTTCTCGAGCATGCGAGGCAGCACCGGCTCGGTCGAGGAGGTGCCCAGCACCACCAGGAACTCTTCGCGGAAGTAGCGCAGCAGTTTCCACAGGCTGAAACCGTGGGCACGGCAGATGCCACCCAGCACGACCAGGACGAAGAACGCGCAGGCGATGTACAGCGTGCCCACCAGCTTGGCCAGCGAACCGAGCGAGGTGATGCCGTACTGGCCGACGGTAAACGCCAGCGCACCGAAGGCACCGACCGGGGCGAACCGCATCAGGTAGCCGAAGATACGGAACACCATGGTCGACGCCGACTCCAGCACGTCCAGTACCGGCTTGCCCTTCTCGCCCATCGACGACAGGGCGAAACCGCTGAGCACGGCAATGAACAGCACCGGCAGCACCTCACCCTTGTTGAAGGCACCGATGAAGGTGTCCGGGATGATGTGCATGAAGAAGTCCACCACGCTCAGCTTGGCGGCCGACGCGGTGTACTGGCTCAGGCCAGCGGTGCTCAGGGTGGCCGGGTCGATGTTCATGCCGACGCCGGGCTTGAACAGGTACACCGCCGCCAGGCCGATCACCAGGCTGACCACGGTCAGGCCGAGGAACAGCAGCAGGGTCTTGCTCATCAGGCGCCCCAGGGAGCGCTTGTCGGTCATGCCGGCGATGCCGGTGACGATGGTGCAGAACACCACCGGGGCGATCATCATCTTGATCAGCTTGATGAACGCATCACCCAGCGGCTTCAGGGCCACCGCCTGTTGCGCCCAGAAATGGCCGACCACCACGCCCAGCAGGACGGCGCAGAGGATCTGGAAATACAGCGATTTGGCGAGTTTCATGTGGCATCACCCATTGTTGAAATTGTGCGGATGCGCTTGTTGCGATTGTGCAGGTCTGGATAACGCCTGGGCTTACCCCGCCAACCTGCGGAATGTAGGGGCGTAGACGAACCCTGAGAAGAGCCGCCGGGCGGTTCGCACCACCGAGGCCTGGATCGTCTTGCCATCGGCGCC
Source organism: Pseudomonas sp. SMV7 (assembly GCF_052041995.1). Taxonomy (NCBI): domain Bacteria; kingdom Pseudomonadati; phylum Pseudomonadota; class Gammaproteobacteria; order Pseudomonadales; family Pseudomonadaceae; genus Pseudomonas; species Pseudomonas sp. SMV7. The sequence continues at coordinate 55,190 of NZ_JBKGGT010000013.1, forward strand.
GCTGCGCGACAGCGCGACATCGATGCCGCCGCTCGGGTGTTCCAGGCGCACCTCGGTGAGTTGCCCGGCGCCCTCGCCCAGCAGGTCGGCGATCACCGTACCAGGGCTGACGCAGGCAGTCGCCAGGCCTACCGCGCCGGTAATCGCCAGGGCGCGATGGCAGTTGTGCGGCATGAAGTAGCGAACCTGCACGGTGCCGTCGTAGCGCGGTTTGGACACCAGCACCGGCTTGGGGATGACCATGCCGCTGACGTCCCCCAGGCCCATGGCCTTGCCGGCCTTCAGGCGCAACGCCTCGAGGCGTTCGAGCAGCGCGCCGTTGGCGTCGAGTTCGGCCGGGGTTTCCGCGCCGCTGACCCCCAGTTCGCTGGCTTGTACCACCATCATTGGCATGGCCATGTCGATGCAGGTGACAGGCACACCATCGATCACATCCTTGGCCTGGCCGGTGGGGAACAGCTTGCCGGTCTTGCTGCCGACCGCATCGAGGAAGGTCAGGTGCACCGGGGCGGCAGTGCCCGGTACGCCATCAATCGCCGTACGGCCTTCGTAGCGCACGATACCGCCGGGGGTCTCGACCAGCGAGTTGACGAAGGTACCGGTGTTGAGGTTGCGAATGCGTACCAGGGTCTTGCCGTCCTGGCCCTTGACCAGCCCCTGCTCGATGGCGAACGGGCCCACGGCGCACAGCATGTTGCCGCAGTTGGGGGCAGTATCGACCCGGCGCTGGGCGACCATCACCTGGACGAACAGGTAGTCGACGTCGGCGTCGGCATGCAACGACGGGCTGATGATGGCGACCTTGCTGGTCTGCGGGCTGCCGCCACCGATGCCGTCGATTTCCAGCTCATGGCCGGAGCCCATCAGGTTGATCAGCAATTCGTCGCGCTCGACCACATTGGCAGGCAGGTCCCAGGCGTGGAAGAACGGCCCCTTGGAGGTGCCACCGCGCATGAGTACGCAAGGAATTCGTTGCATGATTTCGCACTCTTGTTGATCAATGGACATCATTGATGCTGTGAGCAAAAGAGTGACAGGGATGGATAAATCAATCCAATGCAAATATCGTAGCCATTATTGCTTTTCACAAAATAATTCTCCGTCGAACGGGCTGTGGTTTATTTATGGAATATGAGCTGCAAGACATCCGATCTTTCGTGAAAATCGCCGAACTCGGCAGCTTCCATGAGGCCGCCGAAGCACTGCACCTGTCGCAGCCGGCGCTGAGCCGGCGGATCAAGAAGCTCGAAGAAGGGCTGGGCACCTCGCTGCTCGAGCGCACCACCCGTCGGGTCAGCCTGACCGGTGTCGGGCGCGATTTCCTGCCCAAGGCCAGGCGGCTGCTGGATGATTTCGAAGACTCGATCCTCAGCATCCGCGAGCTGGCCGAGCGGCAGACCGGCCAGGTCACCCTCGCCTGCATTCCCACCGCCGCGTTCTACTTCCTGCCGTCGGTGATCCGCGACTACAACGAGCAGTACCCGAAAATCCGTATCCGCCTGCTCGACCTCAGCGCCAATGACGGCCTGGAAGCCGTGCTGCGCGGCGAAGCCGACTTCGGCATCAACATGATGAGCGGGCAACACCCGGACATCGAATTCGTCTCGCTGGTGCAGGAGCACTTTGTCCTGGCCTGCCGGCGCGACCACAAACTGGCGGGGCGTGAGGCCGTGACCTGGACCGAACTTGCCGACTACCGGCTGATCGGCGTTGGCCGCCTGAGCGGTAACCGCATGCTGCTCGACCATGCCCTCTCCGGCCTCAACCTGCGCCCCAAGTGGTTCTACGAGGTGCAGCACCTGTCCACCTCGCTGGGGATGGTCGAGGCCGGGCTGGGGGTGTCCGCCATGCCCAGCCTGGCCATGCCCAGCGCCGACCACCCGACCCTGGTCAGCGTGCCGCTGATCGAACCCCAGGTGACGCGCACCCTGGGCCTGGTGTACCGGCGCGGTGCGTCGCTGTCGCCTGCTGCGGAAAAGTTCGTTTCGATCCTGCTGGAGAAGTGGCCCAACCGCTGAGCGGGCGCGGCCATCAGGCTGCTGCCCGAGCCAGGCAGATACCAGTGCCGCGCCCATGCCTCAGTCCCCACCCAGGCCATGCGGGTCGGGCCGGCGCTTCTCGATGGCAAACTTCAGCAATGCGGCGCTGCGGAACAGGCCGTGGGCGAACTTGCCATAGGGCAGCGTGAGGAACAGCGCCATCACCGTGCCCAGGTGGATGGCCAGCAGGATGGCCATGGCTCCGCTGTCGCGCAGCGCCAGCAGTGCCAGCCCGGTGCCGCTGACCAGCAACAGCAGCAGGATGAATGCCCGGTCCATCGGCCTTTGCCGGGCATCGCCGTGTTCCGGCGCCCGGCGCAGGTTCAGCGCCAGCAGCCCGAGCGGGCCGATGACCAGGCCAACCCCACCGGCCGTGCCCAGCAGCACCGGCAGGCTCAGCAGCGGGTAAGGCGCCGCCAGGCCGAGCAGGTAGTGATAGCCGGTGGCGACCAGCGTGGCCGCGAAGCACAGCAGGAAGCCGTAGAAGGTCAGGTGATGGAAGCGGCGCCGCCACAGGGTGTAGCGGTCGTCGGCATTGTTGCAGCCCTGGCCATGCCCGCCGTCGAGGTACTTCAGCGTCAGCACTGCCGTCGATGCCTCGAGCACAGCGCCATCGGCCGGTGCTGCCTGTTGCCCGGCGGGCGAAACCTGGCGCCAGAAACGCCGCAGCGCCAGCGCCAGCGCCACACCGGCAAGGCTGAAGACGCTGCCGAACAGCAGCGCCAGGGTGTTGTGCGGGAACACCGCATAGAAATCGCCCGCCAGCCGCCCCGGCAGCAAGGTGCCGTTGACCGCCAGGGCCAGCAGCAGGAACAGCGACAGCGCCAGGGCCAGCGCACCGGCGACATAGCTGCCATTGTGCCGGTACAGGCGGCCGAACGCCGCCGGCCAGGCATAGTCGGCGTAGGTCTGGCCGCGCACCTTGGCCATGGCCTGCGGCACGTTGACGGCGAATTCGTGGGGCGCGGCGTACTGGCAGGCGTGCAGGCAGGCGCCGCAGTTGTGACAGAGGTTGGCCAGGTAATGGATATCGGCCTTGCCGAAGGTCAGCCGGCGGGTCATCGCCGGGAACACGGCGCAGAACCCTTCACAGTAGCGGCAGGCGTTGCAGATGCTCATCTGTCGCTGCACTTCCTGTTCGTCCAGGCTCAGCAACGGGATCAGCTCGGGGCCGTTTGCGGCGGGCTGGTACTGGCGGGGTTCAGGCAGTTGCGCGGTCATGGCGGGCCTCGTCTGGGGATGGAATGCGCGCGGCGGCAGCGGCACGAGTGCCGGCAATACGGCCGAAGGCGGTGCCGATGGACATGCCGACCCCGGCGGTGTAGCCCTTGCCCAGCACGTTGCCGGCCATCATTTCACCGGCCACGAACAGGTTCGGGCTGCAGCGGCCAGCGAAGTGAACCGCGGCGGTCTCGTCGGTGCGCAGACCGAGGTAGGTAAAAGTGACGCCAGGGCGCAGCGGGTAGCCGTAGTAAGGTGGCGTATCGATGGGCAATGCCCAGTGGCTCTTGGCCGGGGCGATCCCGACGGTGTGGCAGTCATCCAGCCGGGTATGGTCGAAGGTGCCGGGCTGGCAGGCGCGGTTGTAGGCCTGCACGGTGTCCACGAAGGCCGCCGGCGGCAGGCCAAGCAAGCCCGCCAGTTCTTCGAGGGTGTTGGCCGTGGTGCCTGGAAACACCGGCGGCATGAAGCGGCCCAGGGCCTTCTGGTCGATGATGGAAAACCCGACCTGGCCCGGCTGGTGGGCCACCAGGCGGCCCCAGATCGCGTAGCGCTTGGGCCAGAAGTCTTCGCCCTCATCGTAGAAGCGCTGCCCTTCGCGATTGACCACCAGCCCCAGCGACACGCAGTCGATGCGGGTGCAGATGCCGCCGTCGTAAAGCGGCGCGCGGGCATCGATGGCTACCATGTGCGCCTGGGTCGGGTCACCGATGGTGTCGGCGCCCAGGTCGATCATGCGCCGCAGCAGCACGCCGTCATTGAAGCGGGTACCGCGCACCAGGAAGTTGTCCGCCGGCCATTCGCCGCGTTGGTTCTGCCCCCAGGCCTCACGCAGCCAGCTGCGATTGGATTCGAAGCCACCGGCGGCCAGCACGCAGCTGCGTGCCTGGATGCGTTCGGCCGGCAACTGCCGCCCGGCCACCTCGCGCGCCGGTACATGGGCGGCGACGAAACGCTCGCCGTGCAGCTCGATGTCGCACACCGGGGTGTCGTAGCGAACCTGCACGCCCAGGCGTTCGGCACTGCGGTAATAGGCATTCACCAGCGCCTTGCCGCCGCCCATGAAAAACGCATTGGTACGCGCCGTGTGCAAGGCCCCGGACAACGACGGCTGGAAATGCACGCCGTGGCGCCGCATCCAGCCGCGGCAGTCGGACGATGCCCTGATCACCAGCCGCGCCAGTTTTTCATTGGTCTGGCCGTCGGTGACCTTGAGCAGGTCTTGCCAGAACTCTTCTTCCGGGTATGCATCGACCAGCACATCCTGCGGTGCATCGTGCATGCACCGCAGGTTGCGGGTGTGTTGCGAGTTGCCACCACGCCAGGCACGCGGCGCGGCCTCCAGCAGCAGCACTGTGGCGCCGGCCTCACGCGCCATCAGCGCCGCGCACAGGGCGGCGTTGCCACCACCAATGACAAGCACATCGATCATTTCGCCTCCAGGTCTCGAGGAGCCAGAACGGTCGGTGTGCTCCTCGCGGACCACGGAATCTAAAGACACCGTGCCGGTGACGAAACGCGATCAGCGTGGGTAGGTGTTCAGTTTTGCTAAAGGGTACCGGCGCACGCTCGCCTCACAGCAGGCGCGCGCCCGGCCATTGGCCTTCGGCGACCAGATCGCGGGCCACCTCATGCAGCACGATCCGGGTCGCCAGCGCAGCCGGCGAGAGTTCGTCTTCACTCAGGCTCACCACCAGGTTGCGGCGCTGCGCCTGGGCATCGTCGATGGCGAATACCCGCACGCCGGCCTGCGCTGCCCGGGCTACCGCGGCACCGGGCTGCAAGGTGGCGGCGTGGCCGGCGGCCACGCACTCCATGAGCAGCGACAGACCGTCGACTTCCATGACGATGTCGGCTTCCAGCCCGGCCCGGGCCAGGATCGCCTGCAAGGTCGAGCGCAGGCCATGCTGGGTACTGGGCATCACCAGCGGCAGCGTGGCGATCTGCTGCAAGCTCAGCGCCTCGCCCCAGCCCTCCTGCACCAGGCGCTGCGGCACCAGGGCGAACAAGCGCTCCTGCAGCAGCGGGCGCACCTCCAGCCGCGCCCCCGCTTCCGCCTGGAACAACACCGCCAGGTCCAGGTGCCGGGCGTTGAGCTGGCTCAGCAGGTAGCCCGAGAGCATTTCCACCAGGTGCAGGTGGATGTCCGGATAGCGCTGGCGCATCCGCTCGATCAGGGCCAGGCCCAGGACCGATGCGGTGGTCGGCGCCAGGCCGACGCTGACGTAGCCGCTCATGCGCCCGCTCTGCGCCGCCAGCATGGCATGCTCGGCCTGGCGCAATGCCAGTCGCGCGTGGTACTCGAAGGCCAGGCCCGCTGCCGTCGGCGCAACGCCGGTACTCGAGCGGGTCAGCAGGCGGGTGCTCAGCTCGCTTTCCAGCTTCGACAGCTGCTGGCTCAGGGCGGACGCGCCCACCCCGAGTTCGAGCGCGGCCCGGCCCAGGCTGCCGTGCTCCAGCACAGTCAAAAAGTAGCGAAACTGGCGTAACTCCATAGCGACCTCGCGATGCCCCTGCCCTGCCCGCATTGTACGCAGGATAGCGGCCGGTCCGCGGCCTACTTGTCGCTCGGGGTGACCAGTACCGTCTCGTTGCTGTCGAGCACGAACACCGCCATCAACTTGGCCGGCTTGCTGTCGCTGGCGTTGGCGCTGACGCCGTGGAACGCGCCCGGGGCCTCGTACCAGTTCTCGCCGGGCTTGTAGACCTTGGCCGGCTCGCCGTTGACGCTGCTGCGTACTTCACCTTCGAGCACGGTGGCGTAGATGAAGGCGGAATTCGGGTGGCGGTGCGCGGGTGACGCGGCGCCCGGCGCGTAGTCGACGATGACCCCGCGCATGCTCTTGCCTGGTACGTTCGGCAGCGGCTTGTCGAACACCACGGTGACCTTGCTCAGCGGGCGTTCCGCGGCGATTGCCGGGGTGATGGCCAGCACGCTGAACGCGGCGGCCAGGAGGGTGCGATTGAACATGCTGATGCTCCTTGGTTGACGGTTGAGGGCGGGGCGACTCACTGGCGCGCCAGCCAGTCTTCGAAGCGGGTGGCGCCAAGCCGCGCGCCGCTGCCGGGGGTGAGTGCCTTGTCGTCGAGTTCGGCGCCGAAATAGCGAGCGTGCACGTCGGCCACTACCTTGCGGTTGTCGCCACGCAGGCGCAGCAAGCGGCGCACCAGCTCGTCCATCGGCAGCGCCTCTGGCCCGGCCACCTCCAGCGTAGCGTTGGCTGCGGGTGCCAGGGCCACGTCGATCAGCGCCGCCACCACGTCATCGGAAGCCAGCGGCTGGAACAGCGCCGGCGACAGGTGCACTTCGTCACCGACAGTACCCGCCTGGGCGATGCCTTCGACGAATTCGAAGAACTGCGTGGCCCGCAGCACGGTGTACGGCAGCCCCGAGTCCTTGATCAACGCCTCCTGGGCGACCTTGGCGCGGAAGTAGCCGTTGTCCGGCAGGCGCTCGGTACCGACGATCGACAACGCCACATGATGCTTCACCCCAGCGGCTTTCCCGGCCGCCAGCAGGTTGCGCGTGGACGTCTCGAAGAACTCCAGCACCGCCTGGTCCTCCCAGAACGGGGCATTGGCCACGTCCACCACCACATCCGCGCCATCCATCGCCTCGGCCAGGCCTTCGCGGGTGATGCTGTTGACCCCGGTGCTCGGCGCCGCCGCGACGGCCTGGTGGCCGCGCTCACGCAGGCCGTTGACCAACTTCGAACCAATGAGGCCGGTGCCTCCGATGACCACGATTTTCATTGGGGGTGTCTCCAGATGCACGACCGCAACCATTGCCGTCGTCTGGCTGCAGCATGCGCCGCCTGGCACAGCGAGTCCTTGTTCGCTGGCTGGATTTACCTCCACGCAGGCTTTAATTTGCGTCCAAACTATTCAAGCCGGGCGCCGGCCAGTACTGCCGCCTGGGCTGCTGCCGTATCATCGACCGATACCTGAAACCAGGCGCCTCGGCCACCAGGCCCACGGCGTGCGAGGGATGCCACGTGCCATTCGTGTTTGACGACTATCAGCTCGACGAGCAACGCCGGGAACTGACCCGCCAGGGCCAGGCCGTGGCCATCGGCCCGCAGGTATTCGACCTGCTGGTACAACTGGTCAGCCACCGCGACCGGGTGCTGGGCCGTGACGAATTGCTGGCACGGGTGTGGAACGGCAAGGTGGTCTCCGAGTCGACCATCACCAGCCACATCAATGCCGTGCGCAAAGCCATCGGCGACTCCGGCGAGGAACAACGGCTGCTGCGCACCGTGGCGCGCAAGGGCTACCGCTTCGTCGGCGAGGTCCGCGAAGCCGCCAGCAGCCCAGCGCCAGCCGCAGCCGAAACGGCGCCGGCACCCAGCGGGCCCGCACTGCCGGACAAGCCGTCGATCACCGTGCTGCCGTTCCAGAACCTCAGCGGTGACCCCGAGCAGGACTATTTCGCCGACGGTATTGTCGAGGACATCATTGCCGCGCTGTCACGCATCCGCTGGCTGTTCGTCATCGCCCGCAACTCCAGCTTCACCTTCAAGGGCCAGCCCATCGACGTGCAGCAGGTCGGCCAGGCACTGGGCGTGCGCTACGTACTCGAAGGCAGCGTGCGCCGGGCCGGCCAGCGGCTGCGCATCACCGGCCAGCTGATCGACGCCAGCAGCGGCGAGCACCTGTGGGCCGAGCGCTTCGAAGGGGCGCTGGATGATGTGTTCGAGTTGCAGGACCAGGTCACTGAAAGCGTGGTAGGGGCGATCGCACCGCAGCTGGAGCGGGCCGAGATCGAGCGGGCCAAACGCAAGCCTACCGCCGACCTTGGCGCCTACGATTTCTACCTGCGCGGCACGGCCAAGCTGCACCACGGCACCCGCGAGGCGATCGCCGAGGCATTGACACTGTATTACCACGCCATCGAGCGCGATCCGGAGTTCGCTTCGGCCTATGGCATGGCGGCATGGTGCTACTTCTGGCGCAAGCTCAATGGCTGGATGGACAGCCGCGCCGAGGAAATCGCCGAGGGCGCCCGGCTCGCGCGCCTTGCCGTGGCGCTGGGGCGTGACGATGCCGTGGCCCTGACCCGCGGTGGCCATGCCCTTGGCCATCTGACCGGCGACCTGGACGGTGCCATCGCCTTGCTCGACCGGGCACGCCTGCTCAACCCCAACCTGGCGCCGGCCTGGTTCCTCGGCGGGGTGTTGCGGGCGCTACGTGGCGAGACCCAGACCGCCATCGACAACCTCAGCCATGCCACCCGCCTGAGCCCGCTGGACCCGGAGATGTTCCGCATGCAGGTGGGCATGGCGTTGGCACACTTCTTTGCCGGGCGCCTGGAGCAAGCGCTGGAGTGGGCAGAAAAATCGCTGGGCAACCTGCCCAACCTGCTGGTGGCGGTAGCCCTGGTCGCCGCCAGCCATGCCCTGAGCGGGCGGTTGGACAGCGCCTACCGGGCCATGACGCGCTTGCGCGAGCAGGACCCGGAGCTGCGTGTGTCGACCTTGCGTGAGTGGTTGCCGATCCATCGCGACGAGGACCTGGCCCGGCTGGCCGAGGGACTGCGCCTGGCCGGGTTGCCAGCCTGACCGGAAAGCCGCCGACCAGGCACAAGCCACTAGCGGCCTGGGTTCACCCTGCCTAGCCACTCGCTACGGGTCATCTCCCAGATCTCGACGCGCATCGGCCCGGCAACGAAATCGCCATCCCGGACATCGACCAGGCGCATCCCTTCGTGCTCCGAAACCTTGCGCGACGCTTTGTTGGCCACCGCTTTGGGGACCCGCATGACAGGGCGCGCCAAGGTCTCGAACCAGTAAGCATTGATGGCCCGGCATGCTTCCCGCATATAGCCATGGCCCCACCATTGCGGCGCCAGCCAGAATCCGCGGTTGTTCCCAGCCTGGTCATACAGGCTGATGCTGCCGATGGTGCGCTCGTCTTCGTCGCGCAGGCGGATCATCCAGTGCCACTCCCGGCCGGCGGCCATCGCCGGCAAAGCGATATCTCGCACATAGCTCAGCGCCCCGTCTGGCGGATACGGCCATGGCACGCGCCGGTCGAGGTAGCGCACCACCTCCCATTGGGGGAACAGCGCCTGTATCGCCTGGGCATCCTCCAAGCGCAACGGCGTCAGCAGCAGACGTTGGGTGAACAAGGTAGCAAGGCCATCCATGCTTGCGCTCCCGTATACCTCGGCAATGAGTCAGTTTTGAAAGTCGACACCGCGCCTGGCGCGCTCATCGACGTTCAACGAAAACACGTCGGGCCGCGAATAATGGCCCACCACGTCGAAATCGTAACGCGCGCGCACCAGCTCCTCCAGGTCGATATCCGCGGTCAACAGCCCCGCTTCACCGCGCAGCGGCCCGGCAAGCACGTCGCCCAGCGGCCCGACGATAACACTGTTGCCCTGAATCAGGGGACGCTGCGGGTCCCAGCCTGGCACTTCGACACCCAATTCACGCGGTGACGGCTGGACCTGACAGGCACTGACCAGGAACATCCGCCCCTCATGCGCGATGTGGCGCATGCTGGCTTGCCAGACATCCCGCTCATCGACGGTCGGCGCGCACCATACCTGCACCCCTTTCGCGTACATGGCCGTGCGCAGCAGCGGCATGTGGTTCTCCCAGCAGATCGCCGTGCCCAGCTTACCCGCGGGCGAATCGACCACCGGCAGGGTCGAGCCGTCACCCTGGCCCCAGATCAGGCGCTCGGTGCCCGTCGGCATCAGCTTGCGGTGCTTGGCGACCAGCCCGCCCTCTGGCGAGAAGAACAGCGCGGAACAGAACAGGGTGTTACCGGCGCGTTCGATCACCCCGACCACCAGGTGCGCCCCGCTGCGCTCGGAGAGCGCGGCGAGTTCATCGGTTTCCGCGCCGGGCACATCAATCGCGTTGTCGAAATAGGCCTGGAATGCCTCGCGCCCCTCAGGCAGGCGATAGCCCAGGTAGGTGCCGAAGGTCGCGCCTTTCGGGTAGCCGCCAAGCAGCGCTTCGGGCATCACGACCAGTTTTGCCCCGCTGGCCCTGATCGCTTCCTCGTAGCCGAGGATCGACTTCAGGGTCTCGGTCTTGCCGTCCGGGTGGGAACCTATCTGCAGTGCTGCAACGGTGGTACGGGCCATGATCGTCTGTCTCGTGTGGAGGGTGTGACTGCCATGTTCTGTCGCGAGGCGTTATTGAACAACACCGCCACGGCATGACTGGCGTTCATATCGGGTTTCGCCTAGCGTGGCCGCAGTCATTCTTGCAAAGGGCAGTCCCGGTCATGAGCAAACTCGACCTCGCCTCGGTGGACCTGAACCTGTTCAAGGTCTTCGAAGCCTTGTATGAAGAAGGCGGTGCCGGCCGCGCCGCGATCCGCCTGGGCATTACCCAGTCAGCGGTGAGCGCTGCACTGGCCAGGCTTCGGCTGGTCTTCGGCGACCACTTGTTCGAGCGCACCGGGCGCGGCCTCAAGCCCACGGCAAAAAGCGAGGAACTGCGCCCTGTGGTTGCTGCCGCGCTGGACAAGTGTCGCCAGGGCTTGATGCTGGCATTCAACGACAGTGCGGCCATCCAGGGGCGCACGATTGCCTTGGGCATGTCGGATGATTTCGAACTGGCGATCGGCAGGCAGTTGATCGATCGGGCGAAAACCCATGCGCCTGGCATCCGCCTGGTGTTCAAGCAGACCCACAGCTTGCTGGCCAACGATGCCCTGATGAATCGGCAGTTCGACCTGGCGCTGACCTCAGGCGCCGTCGCCTCGAAAGCGCTCGGGCGCCTGGCGCTGGGAACCGGCGGCTACAGTTGCCTGACGGCAACCAGCGCTGCGCCGGTTGCGCTGACTCTCGAGGCTTACCTGGAAAAACGCCATGTCCTGGTTTCTTCAGGCGGCTATGTTGGCGTAGTGGACGAAGTGCTGGCAGCGCAGGCGCAGAGCCGCACGGTGGAGGCTTCCACCACGCATTTCGCTGCGCTCCCTGCGCTGTTGCAAGGCAGTGACTGCGTAGCCACCCTGCCAACGCATGCGGCCAAGGCGCTGGCTAGGGTGAGCCATGTCATGTGTCAGCCTTGCCCGATCCACTTGCCACGGTATTCGATAGAACTGGGCTGGCGCATCGACAATGCCCGCGACCCCGCGATTCGCCTGATAACGGCCTTGCTGCGCGAGGTCATTGCACAACTGCCAGGCAGCGATACAAGGCCGCTCCTGCCTGGGTGAAACCATTGCAGGCAGTTACCGTGCGGGAACGGACACACCCGCTCCCAGCGCCGGCGAAATTGTCTCCATTCAGCGCCCTGACACGAGCCTTGTAGGAGCGGCTTCAGCCGCGATCACCGGCATAGCCGGTGCCATCCACCGCGTCGCCGGCTTCGCGGATGAATCCGCTCGTACAGTTGACGTACTGCACCGTCAACCGGCAGACGTACCAGTTTCAAGAGGAAAAACAACCCGGAAGGTCGTACCCCGTTCTGCACTGGACACGACTTCGATCGTGCCACCATGGCTGGTGACAATCTCGTTGGCAATGAACAAGCCAAGCCCCAGCCCATGCGGTTTTCCACTCTCGGCATGGCCCACCCCGGCCAAGCGTGCCTCGGGATTGAACAGGTACGTCATGCGCTCTGGCGAAATGGGATTGCCCCAGTTGTGGATCTCGATCACCGCGCAATCGTTCTCGGTCGCAAGCCGCACCTGGATCGGCAAGCCGGTATCGCCATGGCGTATGGCATTGGTGACCAGGTTCGACACCGCCTGGGACATGCGTGACGGGTCGAAGCTGGCCGGTAATGGCGCCGCCTGCTCCAGGCGCAGGTCGATCTGCGGATGGGCCAGGCTGACTTCCTTGACGATGGCGTCACACAACGCACTGAACTCATTCGGCTCACGCTGTACAGGTATGCCCAGGCTCAGATTGCATCGGGCCAGGTCGAGCAAATCGTTCATCAGCTCGTTGGCCCGCCGGACGCTGGCGGAGATCTGGGTGACCACCGTCTGTTCCCGGGGCCCCAGCTGTTGGCTCTTGGCCAGCATATCGGCCCCCATGGTGATCGCTGTCAGTGGCGAGCGAAGGTCATGGCCGAGTACACCCAGCACCATCTTGCGTGTGGTCTCGACGGCCTTGCCATACGAGGCGATGGATTCGACCAGGGCCTGGTCGATGGCTTCGTTGAAGCGGATGATCTCCGTCACCCGCTCGGGCTGGTCGATCGACGTTTCCTGGGCAAGCCACAGGCGCAACACGCTTGAGCGAAGGGCGCGGTACTCCGACACCATCTGGTCCATGCTGAAGCCGTCCATCAGGCGCATGACTGCGTGGGTTTCTGCCGCACTTTCGCGCGCCGACACCGGAGCGAGGCCCTGGGACTTGTCTATTTCCTGCTGTACGGTCTGGTGGGTTTGCATGTCCTGCGCCACGGCCAGAAGAATGTGCGCAGCGTGGTTCCTCAGGCCCGATATGCTCAATGCTTCCCTGGGCAGGTCAACCGTTCGGGCGAAGTCCTCCCAAGCCTGGAGGATGCTTTCCATCTGCTCAATGATGAACGTAGACAACCGCATGCAGTCATTCCTCCGCTGCTTGACCAGGGCAGTTCTCGATTGGGTGGAATAAGCGTAGCGCTGCAAAGCCCGGTTTTCGAGCCGCGCGCCACCTTTGTGGCAGGCTACCGCCTGGCGGTTCGCCGGCAGATGAAAATCCATTGCCCGTGGGTGAACCCGTGCCGCGCCGCGCAGTCTTAGCCCGGCCCTTTCATCGGCCTCACTGCCACCCCTCTGCCGAGCTGTTCGCCCATGCGCCAAGCTGCCCGCTGCTCCCGCCTTGCCTCGCTTTGCCTGTTCCCGCTCCTGCCGCTGTTGACCAACCCCGCCCATGCCAGCGGGGAGCGGCAACTGGTGGTGGCGATCAACGACTACCGCGCCCAGCCACAGCGTTGCGAGCGGCGCCTGGTACGGGCCTCGACGCCGCTGGCGATGAAGGCGAACCTGGCGCTGCCGATCGGCTATGGGGGTGGCTTGCGCGACGGCTTGAAGGCAGTTGGCTATCAGGCAGTGAAGGTGCGGGCGATCCGCCTGGTCGGCGCGCACGATGCCGAGGAGGCTTTCGACATGCTGCGCAGCGATTACTGCACGGCCTTGCTCGATAACCAGTACGCCGATATTGGCGTGCGCCGGGCCCGCAACGAGTGGCAGGTAGTGCTGGCGCGCCCGTTGCTGGATACCCAACTCGGCGACGGCCGCGCCACGGGCCAGGCGTTGCTGGCACAAGTCAACGCGGCACGGGCCAAACCGCGCCTGTGCGGGCGCCAGCGCTTTGCTGCCGCACGCCCGCTGAGCTGGAACGCCGCCTTGGGCGCGGCCGCGCAGCGCCACAGCCGGGCGATGGCCAACGAGAACTTCTTCGCCCACCGCGACCTCGACGGTGACCTGCCGGCGGACCGGGCGCGGGATGCCGGCTACCGGGGGCGGCAGGTCGGCGAGAACATCGCCGCCGGCCAGGGCTCAGCGAGCAAGGCGATGGCAGGCTGGCTGGCCAGCCCGGGACATTGCGCCAACCTGATGAACCCGATGTTTACCCAGGTGGGCGCGGCATATGCCGAGAATTCGCGTAGCGATGACGGGGTCTACTGGACGATGGTGTTCGGCGCGCCCTGAACCAGGCCAGCGGTATTCGACAGGGCTGGGTTGCAGCACAAATTACCGTGGGTGAATGCCCAGAGGATGACACAACGCTTGCTTATGACACTTTGTGTCATTAAGATCGCAATTGTGTCCTGACGTCGCCTCGCGCCGATCAGCCTCTGTTCGCCACTCCCTGCAGGTACCCGCTCATGACGACCACCATGCACACCCCCAAGGACCAGCTCGTCAAACTCGCCCAACAACAAATGCTGACGGCGCTGGCCGACAACACCTACACCCCACGGCAAAAACTTGCCCTCACCTGCCGCATCCTGTTCGAGGCTGGCCATGATTCCGGCCTGGCCGGGCAGATCACCGCGCGCGCCGAACAACCCGGCACCTACTACACCCAGCAACTCGGCCTGGGCTTCGACGAAATCGCCGCTTCCAACCTGCTGCTGGTGGATGAAGACCTCAACGTGCTGCAAGGCCGCGGCATGGCCAACCCGGCCAACCGCTTCCACAGCTGGCTGTACCGCGCACGTGCCGACGTCAACTGCATCATCCACACCCACCCGCTGCACAGCGCGGCCCTTTCGATGCTGGAGGTGCCGCTGGCCATCTCGCACATGGACCTGTGCCCGCTGTTCGATGACTGCGCGTTTCTCAAGGAATGGCCCGGCGTACCGGTGGGCAATGAGGAAGGCGAGATCATTGCCAGGGCGATCGGCGACAAGCGCGCGATCCTGCTTTCCCACCACGGCCTGCTGATCGCCGGCCGCTCGATCGAGGAAGCCTGCGTGCTCGCCATGCTGTTCGAGCGCGCAGCAAAAATGCAGCTGCTGGCCATGGGCGCCGGCGACATCCGCCCCATCCCCGAGGCACTGGGCAAGGAAGCCCACGACTGGATTTCCACCCCGAAACGTCATGGCGCCGCGTTCAGCTATTTCGCGCGCCGTGCCTTGCGTGCCCACGGCGACTGCCTGGGCTGATCGACGATGTTGCTCCCCAACCCCTACAACGGCAGAGGTACCTGCTCATGTCTACACCTGTAATTCGCGGCGTTATCGGCTACACCATCACCCCTTTCACGGCAGACGGCACGCTTGACCTGGATGCCCTGGGCCTGTCCATCGACCGCCTGATTGCCGACGGCGTGCATGCCATCGCCCCGCTGGGCAGCACCGGCGAGGGCGCCTACCTGTCCGACAGCGAATGGGAAACGGTGGTGCGCTTCAGCCAGGCGCGCATCGCCGGCCGTGTGCCAACCGTGGTCAGCGTCTCCGACCTGACCACCGCACGCACCGTGCAGCGGGCCCGCCTGGCCCAGGCCTGCGGCGCCACCGCCGTGATGGTGCTGCCGATTTCCTACTGGAAGCTCACCGAAGCCGAAGTGCTCGCCCACTACCGGGCGGTGGGCGCGGCGATCGACATTCCGATCATGCTCTACAACAACCCGGGGACCAGTGGCACCGACCTGTCGGTGGAGCTGATCCTGCGCATCCTCGACGAAGTGCCCAGGGTGACCATGGTCAAGGAAAGCACCGGTGACATCCAGCGCATGCACCGCCTGTTCAAGGCCACCGAGGGTCAGGTGGCCTTCTACAACGGTTGCAACCCGCTCGCCCTGGAAGCCCTGGTGGCCGGTGCCAGCGGCTGGTGCACTGCCGCGCCCAACCTGATCCCGGCATTGAACCTGGCGCTGTGGGACGCGGTGCAGCAAGGCGACCTGGGCGAGGCCCGTGCGCTGTTCTATCGCCAGTACCAACTGCTGGAGTACATCACCCGCCGCGGCCTGCCCACCACCATCAAGGCCGGTTTGCAGATGCTCGGCCAGCAGGTCGGCGCCCCCCGCCTTCCGCTGCAGCCACTGGATGCGCAGGGCAGCGCCTACCTGAAAGGCTTGCTGGAGGAACTCGGCGCGGGCCACTGACACGCTATCTGCCCCTCCCACGGTTAGCGCGCTGCCCAGCTGGCACAGGCCCTGTGGGAGTGGGTCTACCTGCGGGCACCGGCATGGCCGGTGCCATGCAAGCCCATTCCCACAGGCCATTCATGCGGCCGGATTGGCATGCATCACCCGCCCCTCCGCCCCGGGCCGATTGACGAACAACATATCCAGCACACTGTTACGCAACCCCTTCAAGGCATTCCAGTTTGCTGACGTATGTATGTACTTGTGGCGCAACAGCTGCTCCTCCTCCCCGGTCAACCCCGGCTGCTGCTGGTCGCCGAAGGCGAAGGCATGCAACTTGCGGCTGATCGCCAGCAACTCAGCCGGCAACCGATGCTCGGCCTGCCCGCCCAACGCCGCGAACGGCACCCCCGCCCGCACCGCCAGTTCACGCATGATGCTCAGGTACACCCGCGATAGCTGCCCGGCGACTTCGCGTTCACGGTATACCGCCGCATACACCTGCTTTTGCGCCTCATCCGACCGGCCACCGGCAACCGGTACCTCCCAGGCCAGCACCTGCCCTCCCGCTGAGTCCGGCATCGAGGCGAGCAAGGCGTCCATCGTGGCATATACGCGTGTCTGCTCGGCACGCATACCCTGAGGCACGCGCTGTGATTGCGGTTTGCACAGCAGTACCTGCTCCAGCGTGGTCGCCGGATAGCCTCCGCCGATGTTCGAGTGCACGCCTGGTAGCACGATGTCATGGCCGCTGCACACCAGCGGGTAGTTGTGCCGCTGCTCGTCCCGCGCTACCAGTTGCACCGTTTGCCGGGCAAGGCCGGGGGCCAGCCCCAGGCGCAAGCCGGCGTAGCGTTCGTCCGCCGGGTCGAAGTCACCCTGCAACGGTGCGACGACTGCCGCCACGGTGTCGAACAGGCCGATGAAATTGATCACGACGGCACAAGGCCCAGGTAACAGCAGGTCGCAGCCATCGTGCAGCAGGTTGGCCAGATGCCGGGCTGCCGCCGCACCCCGGCTGAAGCCGAACAGATCGAACTCGACGCGCTCGGGCCTGGCCCGGGGATGCGCCTGGCACCAGCCGCGCAGTTGCTGGGTTATCGCGGCCAGCGCCTCGGCAACCCGCGCCTCCACCCCGGTCGACCCGCGCCCGGTGGCAGATGCGTATACCTGGTCCGCCTCGCCCGCCAAGGTCCCTACGCCTTCGACATAATGTTTCAGAAAGGCCATGCGGCCCTCGGCATCGGCCTCCTGCCCCGGATACAGGTCATGCAACAAGGCCACATTGCTCAAGGCGTTGGCATAACTGGCCCCCATGCGCACTGGCGCGTCCAGCTGTGCCGCATTGTTCTGGTTGTTGCCGGTGCCATCGAAGAACACCCCGAAACGCAGGGCGACCGGGGACATGCATTCATTGTTGCAGCTATTCGGTACCATCAGCGTGCTTCCTGCCTGTTGAAGAAGCACAAGCAAGCGCCAGCGCGCCGCGACGGAACATCAGCCAATGGCCAGCCATGCTCAGGAAAATTCCGCGCATGCATGGCCCCGGCAAGGATAAATTTCCCTGCCGCCATTGGTCGCCGCCCCCCCGGATGGATTAAAGTATCAGCCCTTGCCGAAGCAGCTACTGTCAGCCGCCTGCGGCCCCCTACCAGGAACCGTCGCCGATGGAACACCGTGAAGCGCTGATCGCGCTGCGCACTTTTCTTTCTTCCCAGATCCTGGGCCAGGAAAAACTGGTCGAGCGACTGTTGATCGTGCTCCTGGCCGATGGCCACATGCTGGTCGAGGGTGCCCCGGGCCTGGCCAAGACCAAGGCCATCAAAGAGCTCGCCGAAGGCATCGAGGCGCAGTTCCATCGCATCCAGTTCACCCCCGACCTGCTCCCGGCCGACATCACTGGCACCGAGATCTACCGCCCGGAAACCGGCAGCTTCGTGTTCCAGCAAGGCCCGATATTCCACAACCTGGTGCTGGCCGACGAAATCAATCGCGCGCCGGCCAAGGTCCAGTCGGCGCTGCTCGAAGCCATGGCCGAGCGCCAGGTCAGCGTGGGCCGCAGCACCTACGACCTGTCGCCGCTGTTCCTGGTCATGGCCACGCAGAACCCGATCGAGCAGGAAGGCACCTATCCGCTGCCCGAAGCCCAGCTCGACCGTTTCCTGATGCACGTGAAGATCGGCTTCCCTGACGCTGCGGTAGAGCGGCGCATCCTGCTGCAGGCCCGTGGCGAAGCCCTGGGCGGCGAGACCAAGCCCGAGCGCCGGGTCAGCCAGCAGGCGATCTTTGCCGCCCGCAAGGAAATCCTCGGCCTGTACATGGCCGACGCGGTGGAGGAATACCTGGTGCAACTGGTGATGGCCACCCGCACCCCGGCCAAGTTCGACACCGAGCTGGCCGACTGGATCGCCTACGGTGCCAGCCCGCGCGGCTCCATTTCGCTGGACCGCTGCGCGCGCGCGCATGCCTGGCTGGCCGGGCGCGACTTCGTCAGCCCCGAAGACATCCAGGCGGTGCTGTTCGACGTCCTGCGCCACCGCATCATCCTTTCCTTCGAGGCCGAGGCCGCCGGGATCGACCAGGACCGCGTGGTCCAGCGCATCCTCGACGTCGTCGCCGTTGCCTGAGCCCATGCCCACCACGTCGCTGGCCGAGCCCGGCATCCGCATCGGCCTTGCCGAGCTGATCGACATGCGCCACCGGGTGCGCGAAATCCAGCTGTTTTCCCGGCCTGGCCAGCGCAGCCCGCTGGTGGGCCTGCATCATTCCAAGCTGCGCGGGCGCGGCGTTGACTTCGACCAGGTGCGCGTGTACCAGGCCGGCGACGATGTGCGCAACATCGACTGGCGCGTCACCGCGCGCACCCAGGAGCCGCACACCAAGCTGTTCCACGAAGAGCGCGAACGGCCGATCTTCATCCTCGTCGAACAGAGCCAACGGCTGTTCTTCGGCTCGGGGCTGATGTTCAAGTCGGTGCTGGCCGCCCAGGCTGCGGCGCTGTTCGGCTGGGCCGCACTGGGCCACAACGACCGTATTGGCGGGCTGGTGTTCGGCGACAACGAGCACCACGAAATCAAGCCGCGACGCAGCAAGCAGAGCCTGCTGCAACTGCTCAACCGCCTGGCCAAGGTCAACCAGGCACTGCACACCGAGGCCACCCCCGGCACAGACAGCCTGGGCCTGGCCCTGCGCCGCGCCCGCGAGGTACTGCGCCCTGGCAGCCTGGCCATCATCATCTGCGACGAGCGCTCGCTCACCGCCCAGGTGGAACAGCACCTGGCCATGCTCTCGCGCCATTGCGACCTGTTGCTGATGCCGGTATCCGACCCGCTCGACCACGCCCTGCCCGCCGCCGGCCTGTTGCGTTTTGCCCAGCGCAGTGCGCAACTGGAACTCGACACCCTCGACGCCAACCTGCGCCAGGCCTACCGCCAGCAGGCCGAAGCGCGCATCGAGCGCTGGGAACTGATGGCGCAGAAGCTGCGCGTGCTGCTGATGCCGCTGAGCACCCAGAGCGAAATGATCGAGCAGCTACGCGAATACCTGAATGCCCAACGGCCGCGGAGCGCGTCATGAAGAGCAGCGGCCAATGAACCCGCTTGACCAACTGCAACCGCTGATAGCCCCGGCGCCAATCGGCCTGTGGCCACCGGCCCCCGGCTGGTGGGTGTTGCTGGCCATGCTGCCGCTGCTGGGCTGGGGCCTGTGGCGCCTGCGCCGCTGGCGCCCGGGCAAACGCCGCGTGGTGCGCGCCGAGCAACCGCTGGACCCGGTGCGCGCAGAGGCCCTGGCCGAGCTGGCCCGCCTGCCACGCCCCTATGACGGCGCCCCCGCAGGTGCCTGGCTGCAACAGATCAATGCGCTGCTCAAGCGCCTGTGCCGCAGCCACTACCCGGGGGCCAACAGCCATACCCTCAATGGCCGCCAGTGGCTGGCATTCCTCGACAACCGCTGCCCGGCCGCCGGCCTGACCCGCTGGATGGTGCTGGTCGAAGGCGCCTACAAACCCGAGTGCAAGCTCGACGACAAGGCCATCGCCGGGCTCAGCCAAGCCGTCGAAACCTGGATTCGCAAGCATGTTTGAACTGGCCTGGCCGTGGGTCTTCGCCCTGTTGCCATTACCGTGGCTGGCGCGCCTGGTGCTGCCGGCTGCCGACAGCGGCGAACCGGTGCTCAAGGTAGGCTTTCTCAACGAACTGGAGAGCCTGGCCGGGCGCCGCGCGCGGCTGAACCTGCCGACCTGCCGCCAGCAGGCGCCGTTCGTCGTCATCTGGCTACTGTTGCTGTGCGCCGCCGCCCGCCCGCAGTGGCTGGGCGACCCGGTCCCGGTGGCCGCCAGTGGCCGCGACCTGCTGGTGGCCGTGGACGTGTCCGGGTCGATGGACTTCCCCGACATGCAGTGGCAAAACGAAGACATCAGCCGCCTCGACCTGGTCAAGGCGCTGCTCGGCGACTTCCTGCAGGACCGTGAAGGCGACCGCGTGGGCCTGATCCTGTTCGGCAGCCAGGCTTATCTGCAGGCTCCGCTCACCTTCGACCGGCGCACCGTGCGCACCTTCCTCGACGAAGCCCAGATCGGCATCGCCGGCAAGAACACCGCGATCGGCGATGCCATTGGCCTGGCGGTCAAGCGCCTGCGCCAGCGCCCGGCACAAAGCCGGGTGCTTGTGCTGATTACCGACGGCGCCAACAACGGCGGGCAGATCCACCCGCTGACCGCTGCCCGCCTGGCCGCCCAGGAAGGCGTGCGGATCTACACCATCGGCATCGGCGCCAACCCCGAAGCCAGTGGCACCCCGGGCCTGCTCGGCCTCAACCCGAGCCTCGACCTGGACGAAGCCTCGCTCAAGGAAATCGCCGAGATCACCCATGGCAGCTACTTCCGCGCGCATGACGGCGCCGAACTGGACGCCATTGGCGACACCCTCGACCAGCTTGAACCGGTGGCCCAGCAACCGACCCAGTCGCGCACCGCGAAAGCCCTTTATGCCTGGCCGCTGGCCCTGGCGCTGTTGTTGAGCGTACTGCTGGTGGTCGCCGTGCAGTGGCCCGATAACCTGCTGCAGCGGGTGTTGCGCAAGCCGCGCTTCCTGCAGCCGCACCCGGAGTGGCGGCAACGCCTGAAGCGCCTGCGCCTGAGGAGGCGGCGATGAGCGAACTGTGGCCTGAATGGTTGCGCCCGCTGTGGCTGCTGGCCGTGCCGCTGCTCGGCTGGCTGCTGTACAAGCTGTGGCACCGGCGCAAGCGCGCCGGGCGCTGGCAGATGATTTTGCCGCCGGCGTTCCATGGCGTGCTGCTCGGCGGTGGCAGTGGCAGCACCAGCAAGCTGCCCTGGGTAGCGCTGGGCCTGGCCTGGGCGCTGGTGGTCCTGGCCCTGCTCGGGCCCAGCTGGCAGCGCGTGGAAGAAAGCCGCCAGCGCCCGGCCGACCCGCTGGTGATCCTGCTGGAACTGACCCCGCAAATGCTCGCCGAGGACAGCCCCCCCAACCGCCTGGAGCAGGCGCGGCGCAAGATCCTCGACCTGCTGGAGCACCGCCGCGACAGCCAGACCGCACTGGTGGTCTACGCCGGCTCGGCGCACACCCTGGTCCCGCTGTCCGACGACCTGGCGACCACCCGCAACCTGCTGGAGGCGCTCGACCCGTCGATCATGCCCAAACCCGGCCAACGCGCCGACCTCGCCGTGCAGAAAGGCCTGGCCCTGCTGGCCCAGAGCGGCCTGGGCCAGGGCCGCCTGCTGCTGATCGGTTCTGCGCTGAGTGCCCCGGAGCGCCAGGGTATCGCCCAGGCCCTCGGCCGCCAGGGCCCGAGCCTGCTGATGCTGGGCATCGGCAGCCGCGAGGGTGCGCCGGTGCGCCAGGCCAACGGCGAATACCTCAAGGACGACCAGGGCGGCATCCTCCTGCCACGATTGGACAGCGCCAGCCTCAAGGGCTTCATCAGCGGCACCGGCGGGCGCTACCGGCATGCCCGGGTCGACGACCTCGACCTGCGCGGCCTGGGCCTGTTCGACAGCCCGCGCAGCGGGCGCAATGACGGCCAGACCTTGCAACTGGACAGCTGGGCCGACCAAGGGTACTGGCTGTTGCTGCCGCTGTTGCTGCTGGCCGCCTGTGCCGGCCGCCGTGGCTGGCTATTCTGCCTGCCCTTGCTCCTGGCCGTGCCACAACCCAGCCACGCCTTCGAATTCAATGACCTGTGGCTGCGCCCCGACCAGCAAGGCCAGCGCCTGCTCGAGCAGAACCGCCCGGCCAGCGCCGCGCACCACTTCCACGACCCACAATGGCGCGGCATGGCCTTGTACCAGGCCGGCGACTATGCCGCTGCCGCCGAAGCGTTTTCCCAGGGCGATTCGGCCGCAGCCCACTACAATCGAGGCAATGCGCTGGCCCGCAGCGGCGAACTGGAGGCTGCGCTGGACGCCTATGAACAAGCCCTGGAACGCCAACCCGACCTGCAAGCAGCGCTGGACAACCAGGCGCTGGTGCAGCAACTGCTGCAACAGCGGACGGCCAAGGCCGACCAGCAACCGGCCAACAGCGATGCCCAGGGCACGCCCGGCAGCGAAACCGAAGGCAACAGCAGCTCGGCCAGCAGCCCGGCCCAGGGCGCACCCGGCGCTGATGAACAGCCTGGCAGCGAACAGCCCGGGGAAGGCAGCGGCAACAGCCAGGCCGCGTCCGGCAACCAGGCGGGCGCAGATGACGGCGTGATCCAGCCGCCGCAGCGCCCGCTGTCGACCAGCCTCGATGCCGAGCAACGCCAGGCCCTGGAACAATGGCTGCGCGAGATCCCCGACAACCCGGCCGAGCTGCTGCGGCGCAAATTCTGGTATGAACAGCAATTGCAACAGGAAAACCCACAATGAGTCGCTTCGGCGTCTTTCTACTCTGCCTGCTATGGGCCGTGCTGGCCCAGGCCGAACCGCTGCTGCGCGCCAGCGTTGACCGTACCAGGCTGGAGGCCGGCGAAAGCCTGGAACTGACCCTGGAAAGCCAGGACGTCACTGAATTTGGCAAGCCCGACCTGCGCGCGCTGGAAAACGACTTCGAAGTGCGCGGCACGCGCCAGCTGAACAGCCTGCACAGCCTCGATGGTGAAACCCGCGCCAGCACCCGCTGGATCATCACCTTGCTGCCACGGCGCAGTGGCAGCCTGCGTATCCCCGAACTGCAACTGGGCCAGTCGCACAGCCAGGCCATCGACCTGCAAGTCCTGCAAGCCGATGCCAGCCGCCAGGACAGCGCTTCCCAGGTGTTCATCGAAGCGAGCCTCGACAGCAGCAACGTCTATGTCCAGGCCCAGGCCGTGCTGACCGTGCGCATCTACCACTCGGTGGCGCTGTATGACGACAGCAGCCTGAGCCCGCTGCAACTGGAGAATGCCAAGGTCGAACCGCTGGGTGAATCACGCACCTATGAAAAGGAAATCAACGGTGTTCGCCATGGCGTGATCGAAACCCGCTATGCCATCTATGCCCAGCAAAGCGGCACCCTCGACATTCCGTCGCTGACATTCACCGCCACCGCTGCCGCCAGCCCGGACGACGCCGCAGGCGCCAACGGCACGGCCCGGGCCGGCCGCCAGGTGCAGGTCAGCTCGCTGCCGCTGCGCCTGGCCGTGCGGCCGATCCCAGCGGCCTGGCCGGCTGGCCTGGCGTGGCTGCCGGCCCGCAGCCTGAGCCTGGAAGAGCACTGGAACCCCGACCCCGGCAGCCAGCAGGTACAGATTGGCGACTCGCTGACCCGCAACATCACCTTGCGTGCCGAAGGCTTGTCCAGCACCCAGTTGCCGCCGCTGCCAGCCACCGAAATCACCGGGCTGCGCCGCTACCCCGACCAGCCGCTGCT
The DNA here is from genome assembly GCF_052041995.1 of Pseudomonas sp. SMV7. Taxonomy (NCBI): domain Bacteria; kingdom Pseudomonadati; phylum Pseudomonadota; class Gammaproteobacteria; order Pseudomonadales; family Pseudomonadaceae; genus Pseudomonas; species Pseudomonas sp. SMV7. The sequence continues at coordinate 78,796 of NZ_JBKGGT010000013.1, forward strand.
GCGAAACGAGATCGGCGAGCGTGGCATGACCGCCAACCGCGAAGAACGCGAAGCGCTGGTGCCGACCCACAGTGGCGCGCTGGCGTTGCCGGTGCTGGAGGTGGCCTGGTGGAACACTCGCGAAGACCACCTGGAGCACAGCAGCCTGCCGGCACGTACGCTGAACGTGCAGGACAACCCGGCACTGAGCGCCGACACCCCGGTGGGCGACAGCAGCGGCGCCAGCAGCCTGCTATGGCCATGGCAGCTGGCCACCCTGCTGTTTGCCCTGACCAGCGTGCTGGGCTTCGCCCTGTGGTGGCGCGCGCGTTCGCAACCGGCCGTGCTGCGCGCCGCACAGAGCGGGCCGAGCCCGCGTACCTTGCTGGACGACCTCAAGCGCGCCTGCCAGGCCAACGACCCGCAGGCGACCCGCCAGGCACTGGACGCCTGGGCCCGGCAGCAGCCGGAAACCCTGGCCGAAATGGCGGCGCGCTTCGTACCGCTGTCGGATGCGCTGGATGGCTTGAACGGAGCGTTGTACAGCGAGAGCGGGCAGTATTGGCAGGGTGAGGATTTGTGGCGGGCGATCGGTACGATTCCGCCGGCTGAGCAGGTACTGCTGCCGCCTGGCGAGAGCGGCAACCTGCCACCGCTCTATCCCAAGTAATCGGCTGCCTGTGCGGGCCTCTTCGCGGGCATGCCCGCTCCCACACTGACCGCGCCGGCCTGGCTGCTTACACGATCCCGGTGGGAGCGGGCATGCCCGCGAACACCGGCGCAGCCGGTGCCACCGTAAGATATTTCTGAACCTGACAACCCGCCCCTTCTACACCATCAATCCGGACACCCCCTCGGTTGACGCCCTGATCCACACTCTCCAGCTGATGGCCGGCATCGAAGACTCGCTGGACGAATACATCTGCGCCAACGCCGGCAAGCCCGGTATCAACATGCTGTCAACGCAGTGCATCACGTACAGATGACCAAGGCCCTGGCCGAGTTGCTGCTGCACCGGCAGACCGGGGATATCACCTGGCACTGACCCGGCCCTACAAAAAGCGTGATCGCCTCATGGCTGCCAGGTGTTCGTCACCACATTTCCGACGAACAGCTGCCCGCCCTGACCCATTCCCCGCCCTGCACCCGGAACCCAGCTTGGGTTACCATACCGCCCTTGCGCAATGCCCATCCCCCAAGCCAAGCCCTCGCTTGCTCGACTCGACACCAACAGGTCATCCATGCGTCTGTTTCACACCTCCGACTGGCACCTGGGCCAAAGCCTGCACGGCCAGGAACGCGATTTCGAACACGCCTGCTTTCTCGAATGGCTGCTCGGCCAGCTGCGCCTGCGTCAGCCGGATGCGCTGCTGATCGCCGGGGATATCTTCGACACGGTCAACCCGCCGGTCAAAGCCCAGGAGCGCCTCTACGACTTCATCGTCCAGGCCCATGAGCAGCTGCCCAAGCTGGACATCGTGATGATCGCCGGCAACCACGACTCCGGCTCGCGCATCGAGTTGCCTGCCGCCCTCATGCGCCGCCTGCGTACCCATGCCCTGGGCCGCGTGCACTGGCTGGACGAGGGCCAGCTGGACGCCGAGCGCTTGCTGATCCCGCTGACCAATGGCCGCGGCAAGGTCGCCGCCTGGTGCCTGGCCCTGCCCTTCCTGCGCCCGGCCGAGGTGACCGGCCCGCAACTGGGCGACGATTACCTGCAAGGCATCACCCAGGTACACCAGCAACTGATCGCCGCTGCGCAGAAGAAGCGCAAGAAAGACCAGGCGCTGGTCGCCATCAGCCACGCGCACATGGCCGGTGGCGCGGTGTCGGAGGACTCCGAACGCAGCCTGATCATCGGCAACGCCGAGGCGCTGCCGGCCAGGCTGTTCGACAAGGCCATCAGCTACGTCGCCCTGGGCCACCTGCACAAGCCGCAGAAGGTCAACCGCGAAGAACGCATTCGCTACAGCGGCTCGCCGATCCCGCTGTCGTTCGCCGAAATCAACTACCCGCACCAGGTACTGGAAGTGGAGCTGGATGGCAGCGGCCTGGTCAGCGTCGAGCCGCGCCCGGTACCACGCGCGGTGGCCCTGCAACGGGTTGGCCCGGCACCGCTGGGCGAAGTGCTGGCGCAACTCGGCGAACTGCCGGTGATCGACCTGCTCGAAGACCCCAACCGCCAGCCCTGGCTGGAAGTGCGGGTGATCCTCGACGAGCCGCAACCCGACCTGCGCCAGCAGATCGAAGGCGCCCTGCAAGGCAAGGCCGTGCGCCTGGTGCGCATCAGTGCCGAATATGCCGGCCGCACCAACGCCGAAGACGATGACCTGGCCTTCGTCGAACTGGCCCAGATGACCCCGCAGGACCTGTTCAGCCGCGCCTGGGAGCAGGCCTACGGCAACCCGGTCGACGAGCAGGCGCTGGCCGACTTTGCCCTGCTGTTGCAGGACGTGCAGCAGGAAGAGGAACAGCCATGAAGATTCTCGCCATCCGCCTGAAGAACCTGGCATCGCTGGCTGGCCCGATCGACATCGACTTCACCGCCGAGCCGCTGGCCAGCGCCGGCCTGTTCGCCATCACCGGCCCCACCGGCGCCGGCAAGAGTACCCTGCTCGACGCCCTGTGCCTGGCCCTGTTCGGCAGCGTGCCGCGGCTCAACGACATCGGCCGCGAGGCCAAGGTGCCGGACGCCGACGGCGACATCCCCACCTCCGACCCGCGCAACCTGCTGCGCCGGGGTACCGGCAGCGGCTTTGCCGAAGTCGACTTCGTCGGTATCGATGGCCGCCGCTACCGGGCCCGCTGGGAAGCCAACCGCGCCCGCGACAAGGCCAACGGCAAGCTGCAGCTCAGCCGCCAGAGCTTCTACGACCTGGACAGCGAACAGGTGCTGGCCAGCGGCAAGAACGAATACAAGCAACTGGTCGAAGCCCGCCTGGGCCTGAACTTCGAGCAGTTCACCCGCGCGGTGATGCTGGCCCAGAGCGAGTTCGGCGCCTTCCTCAAGGCCGACGACAAAGAGCGCAGCGAACTACTGGAAAAGCTCACCAACACCGCCATCTATACCCGCCTGGGCCAACGCGCCTTCAGCAAGGCACGCGAGGCCGGCGACGCCCACAACGCCCTCAAGGAGCGTGCCAGCCACCTGCTGCCGATGGCCGTCGAAGCCCGCGCCGAACTCGACCAGCGCCTGGAGCAGGCACAGCAGCAGTTCAAGGCCGACCAGGCCGCCGAGCGCCAGCTGGAACAGCAACGCAACTGGCTGAATGAACAACGCCAGTTGCAGGCCCAGCACGCCGCAGCCAGCAGCGCCCTGCAGGCTGCCGAACAGGATTGGCAGCAACTGGCCGAGCAGCGCCTGGACCTGGTCCGTCTGGAGCGCCTGGCGCCGCAGCGGCATCAGTTCCATCGCCAGCAGACGCTGGATGCGCAACTGGCACCGGTGGCGGAAAAAATCGCCGAGCAACAGCGCCAGCAAGCTGAGCTGCAGGGCCGTACCGGCGAGCTCGAACAGGCTCTGCAAGCGGCACGCCAGGCCCTGGCCGACAGCCAGGCACAACACGGCGAAAACGCTCCGCGCCTGCGCCAGGCGTTCGCCGCCCAGGACAACCTGGCCCGTCTGGACCAGGAGCTGGCGGCACAGCGCAGCGCCAGCCAGCAGGCCGACCAGCAGGTTGCCGAAGGCCAGCAGCAGGTACAGCAACTGGAGGAGCACCAGCAGCGCAGCCTGCAGCAATTGACACAGATCGACACTGCGCTCGCCGACAGCCAGCACCTGGCGGGCCTTGCCGATGCCTGGCACGCCTACTTGCCGCAATTGAAGCAGGTAATGCTGATCGGTGGCCGCCTGGCCAAGGGCCGCGAGGAACTGCCCGGCCTGCAGGCCCAGGCCAGCCAGGCCAATGCGCAGCTGCAGGCCGAACGCGATGCCTTCGACCTGCTGTTCCGCGAAGCCAAGGCCGAGCCACAGGCGCTAGCGGAGCAGATCGACCTGCTCGGCGGCATGCTGCAAGACAACCGCAAGCAACAGCGTGCCGTAGAAGAGCTGTCGCGCCTGCATGGCCGTGAACGGGAACTGCGCGAACAGCTGGCGGTTGTGCGCGAGCGGCAACAGCAGGCCATGCAGCAGCGCCAGCAACTGATTACCCAGGGCACCGCCGCCAAGGCCGAGCTGCAAGCTGCCGAGCAGGCGCTCAACCTCACCCGGCAGTTGCTGGAGCGCCAGCGCCTGGCGCGCAACACCAGCGTCGAAGCACTGCGCGAGCAGCTGCGCGACGGCGAACCCTGCCCGGTGTGCGGTAGTGTCGAGCATCCGTTCCATCACCCGGAAGCGTTGCTGCAGAGCCTGGGCCGGCATGACCAGGCCGAAGAAGACGCCGCACAGCAGCAGGTCGATACCTTCAACAGCAAGCTGGTGGAATTGCGCACCGAGCTGGGCGTGGTCAACGCCCAGCTCAAGGACTATCAGCAGCAACAGCAGCAACTGGGCGAGCAGCTGCAAGCCCAGGTGGCCCAGGTGCAGGCGCACAGCCTGTGGCCGGCCCTGGCGCCGCAGGACGACAAGGCCCGCAGCGCCTGGCTGGACGGTCAGCTGCGGCGCCTGGAGCAGGAAATCGGCCACGACGAGCAGCGCCAGAGCGCCCTGCTCGCCTTGCAGAAGGAGGCCGCCCGCCGCAGCCAGCAACTGCAGGCCGCCCACGAGGCGCAACAGCAAGCCCAGCGCCACCTCGAACACCAGCACCAGGCCCTGGCCAGCGACGAGCAGCAATTGCAGCAGAGCCTGAATGACCTGGCCAGCGTGTTGCCCGACGAGGTTCTCAAGGCCCTCAGCGACGACCCGGCCAATGCCTTCCTCGCCTTGGACCAACAGATTGCCCAGCGCCTGCAGCTACTCGAGCAACGCAAGGACGAACAGCAGGAACAGCAAGCCCGCCAGGCCCAGCTGGACAAGCTGCGCGACCAGCACCAGACGCGCGTGCAAGCCCAGCAGCAATTGCAGCAACAGCTTGCCGCCCTCGACGCACAGCGCCAGCACGCCCAGGCCTCGCTCGGCGAGCTGCTAGGCGAACACGCCAGCGCCGAAGCCTGGCAACAGCACATGGACGTCACGCTGGAACAGGCCCGCGCCCTTGAAGCGGATACTGTCCAGCGCCTGCAGGAGCTGCGTAACCAAGGCGTGCAACTGGCCAGCGAACTCAATGCCAACATCCGCCAGCAGCAGGCACTGGATGCCGAGCGCGAGCAGTTGCAGGCGCAGATTGCGCAATGGCGTAGCGCACACCCGGAACTGGATGATGCCGGCCTGGATCGCCTGCTGGGCATCGACGAGGCCCAGGTGAATGAACTGCGCCAGCGCCTGCAAAACGCCGAAAAAGCCATCGAACAAGGCCGCGTGTTGCTGCAGGAGCGTGAACAGCGCCTGCAGCAACACGCGGCGCAGATGGCCGTGGACACTTCGGCCGAAGCGCTGGAACAGGCCCTGGCCGAACTGCGTGAACGCCTGGCCGTGCATGAGCAGCAGTGCGCGGAGCTGCGCGCCCAGCAGGCCGACGACCAGCGCCGCCAACAGGCGCACCAGGCGCTGGCGGCAGAAATCGAGCAGGCCCACCAGCAATGGCAGCGCTGGGCCCGCCTGAACGCCCTGATCGGCTCGGCCTCGGGCGACGTGTTCCGCAAGATCGCCCAGGGCTACAACCTCGACCTGTTGCTGCACCACGCCAACGCCCAGCTGCGCCAGCTGGCCCGTCGCTACCGCCTCAAACGCGGCGGCAGCGCCCTTGGCCTGCTGGTGCTGGACACCGAAATGGGCGACGAGCTGCGTTCGGTGCACTCGTTGTCGGGCGGGGAAACCTTCCTGGTGTCGCTGGCCCTGGCCCTGGGCCTGGCCTCGATGGCCTCCAGCACCCTGCGCATCGAATCGCTGTTCATCGATGAGGGCTTCGGCAGCCTCGACCCGGAATCGTTGCAGCTGGCCATGGATGCCCTCGACGGCCTGCAGGCCCAGGGTCGCAAGGTGGCGGTGATTTCCCATGTGCAGGAAATGCACGAGCGCATCCCGGTGCAGATCCAGGTGCGCCGGCAGGGCAACGGCCTGAGTGATGTGGAGGTGTGCGGGTGATGCTCTACTCGTTCCGCCGTTGCCCGTGGGCCATGCGCGCGCGCCTGGCCCTGCGCTATGCCGGCTGCGAGGTGGAAATCCGCGAAGTGGCGATGAAGAACAAGCCGGCAGAACTGCTGGCGTTGTCGCCCAAGGGCACGGTGCCGGTGCTGGACACCGGTACCGAGGTGCTGGAAGAGAGCCTGGACATCATGCGCTGGGCGCTGGCACGCAACGACCCGCAGGATTGGCAGCTGCAAGCCGACGCTACCGCGGCGCAGCAGGCTGAATCACTGATTGCCCGCAACGACAGCACGTTCAAGGCGCAGGTGAACCTGTACAAGTACGCCGAGCGCTACCCGGCGTACACCCGCGCCCATTACCGGCAACAGGCCGAAACCTGGCTGGCCGAGCTTGAAGGCTTGCTCGCCGCCCGGCCTTACCTGCTGGCCGACCACCCGAGCATTGCCGATGCCGCGCTGCTACCCCTGATGCGCCAGTTTGCCGGGGTCGAACCGCAGTGGTTCGCCGAGGCGGCTTATCCGCGGCTGCGGAGCTGGCTGCAGGGCTGGTTGGCTTCGGACCTGTTCAAGGCCGTCATGGCCAAATAGGTTCATACGGCCGCTTGTGGAAGCGGCCTTGTGTCGCGATGGGCGCGCAGCGGCCCCGGTTTTGCGTTACAGCTGAAATTGCCGGGGCCGCTCTGCGGCCCATCGCGACACAAGGCCGCTCCCACACGGGACCGAGTCAGGTTTACGCGTGCTGCTTGCCGCTCAGGGCCGCATGGAAGTTGGCACTCTGGCGCAGGTACTGCTCGGTGTAGCTGTGGGTCGCGGACGCCTTGGCGCTGCTGTCGGCATGGGCATGCGTCGGCAGGACGACCGAAGCGGAAATGGCGGATGCGGCAATGACCGGGAAGAGATTGAAGTTCATCTGGGTTGACCTCGACGGCGGTGGTTTGACGGTGGCCCATCCGGGCCTTGGGTCAAACTTACGCCGCCGAGGGCGCCGGCAGAAATTCATTGCGGCAGTATCGGTTATCACGCCAATCGATATCACTCGATGAATTTCAGGTCCGACGGGGCGTCCTGCTGCAACGTCTGCACCGTCTCGCCCAGCTTGCCGCTGCGCGGGTCGCGGCGTATCACCACGATCTGGTTGCTCTTCTGGTTGGCCACCAGCAGGAAGTTGTCACTCGGGTCGAGGGTGAACTCGCGGGGGTGATCACCCTCCACCGAGCGGCGCTGCAGCAGCGTCAGCTGGCCGTCCTGCTTGCCCACGCTGAAGGCGACGATCTCGTTGCTTGTGCCACGGTTGCTCACATACAGGAAGCGCCCGTCCGCCGACAGGTGCAAGCCACCCGCCGCTTTCGCCGCCGCCTCCTGGCGCTCGGCCAAGGGCAGGCGCTGGCGTTCGACCAGGTTGCCGTCCTGCACATCGAACATCACCACCTCGGCACTCATCTCCAGGGTCAGGTAGGCATGCCGGCCCTTGGCGTCGAACAACAGGTGGCGCGGCCCGCTACCCGGTGGCAGGGCCACCGACGCCGGGATCGCCGGTGTCAACGGGTGGTCGGCGCTGGCGCCGTCGTAGCGGTAGATGAACACCTTGTCGGCGCCCAGGTCGCTGGCGTACAGGTGCCGACCGTCGGGTGACAGCACCAGCGAATGCACGTGGGCACTGGCCTGGCGCTCGGGATTTACGCCGCTGGCCTGGTGCCGGGCATGTTGCACCACCGGCTTGAGCTTGCCGTCCCTGGCCAGCGGGATCACCACCAGGCTGCTGCCGGGGTCGGGCTTGACCGCATAGTTGGCCACGAACAGGTAACGCTGGTCGCGGCTGAGGCTGGCATGGGTCGGCTCGTCACCCTGGCTGGCCACCTGGTTGAGCGGCTTGATCTCGCCCTTGGCGCTGACGCTGAAACTGCTGACCTGGCCATTCGGGGTCTCATTGACCGCGAACAGCTGGCGCTGGTCGGCCGAAAGCACCAGCCACGACGGACTGACGCTTTTCACCACTTGCAGCGGCGTGGGGTCGATATGGCCGGCCTTGCTGTCAAAGCGATAACGGTAGATGCCCTGGCTGGCACCGTCGGTGTAACTGCCCACCAGCAAGGTGGCGGCAGGGGCATTGAGGCTCAGGCTCATCAGGCTAGTGGCCAGCAGGCTCGTCCAGATCCGCTTCATTGTCATTATCATCCGGGGCGCGAAAGGCACTCATACAGACTAGTCGATGCGCGCCGTGGGCATCGTCGAGTTGCCATTCGTCACCGATGGCGACAGCAGCGGCGACCTGTTCGGCGCTGAACACCCAGCGGCGCAACTGGCGGCCGTCCATGCATTCGACGGTGAGGCCGGAGGCGTCGGTGGTGAAATCGAAGGCATGCAGGCCGTCGATCAGGAGCATGTCGCAGGACTGCAGGGCGGTGGCGAGGGGGGACATGGGGTTACCTGTGAGGGATGTGCCGGCATTATAACCCTTAGGCCGCAAAGCGGCCCCGTTGTTCAATGGGCGAAGATCGAGCCGCCCTCCTTGCCCACCATCTTCTCCGGCTTGATCAGGAACCTGGCCAGGGCCGGCAGCAGCCACAGCGCACCAAACATGTTCCACAGCAACATGAAGGTCAGCATCAGGCCCATGTCGGCCTGGAACTTGATCGCCGAGAAGATCCAGGTGCACACGCCAATCGCCAGGCACAACCCGGTGAACAGCACCGCCTTGCCGGTCGAGCGCAACGTCTCGTAATAGGCTTCCTGCAACGGCAGCCCCGCGCGCAGGAAGCTCTCCAGCCGGCTGTAGATGTAGATGCCATAGTCCACGCCAATACCCACGCCCAGTGCCACCACCGGCAGGGTCGCCACCTTGACGCCGATGCCCATGTAGGCCATCAGCGCGTTGCCCAGCACCGAGGTCAGCACCAGCGGCAGGACGATGCACAGGGTGGCGGCGAACGAGCGGAAGGTGATCAGGCACATCACCGCCACGCAGATGTATACCATGATCAGGATGGTCAGCTCGGCCGACTTGATCACTTCATTGGTGGCCGCCTCGATCCCGGCGTTACCCGCCGCCAGCAGGAATTGCAGGCCTTCCTTGTTGTGGCTGTCGGCAAACGCCTTGGCCACGGCAGTAACCCGCTCCAGGGTCTCGGCCTTGTGGTCGTTGAGGAACACCAGTACCGGGGCCAGCGAGCAGTCACCGTTGTACAGGCCATCGGCGCGGGCGATGGAGTTGTTGAGGATGTCCGGGTTGCGCGACAGGGTCTCCCATTTCAGGCTGCCCTCGTTCATGCCCTTGATCACCTGCTTGGACACGGTCACCAGGGAAATCGCCGATTGCACCCCCGGGGTGTTCTGCATGGTCCACATCAGCTCGTCGATCGGCGCCATGGTCGAGTGGATCGAGCACTGTTCCGGCGGCGTCTTGACCATGATCACCAGCACATCGGAACTGGTCGAGTAGTTGCTGATGATGAAGTTGTTGTCCTGGTTGTAGCGCGAGTCGGGGCGCAGTTCCGGCGCGCCCTGGTCGAGGTCACCGATCTTCAGGTTCTGGCTGTACCACAGGCCACCGGCAAAGGCGACCAGGGCCAGCGCCACGGACACCGGCGCCACCTTGGCACTGGCGAAGTTCGACAGCAGGCGCCAGAACGGATGCTCGCGGGTAGCGTCCTGCTTGCTGCGCGCGACGGCCTTGTTGCTGATGCCGACGTAGGAAATGGCCACCGGCAACAGGATCAGGTTGGTGAACACGATCACCGCCACGCCGATGGACGCGCCGATGGCCAGTTCACGAATCACGCCGATGTCGATGATCAGCAAGGTGATGAAGCCTACCGCATCGGCGAGGATGGCGATCATCCCCGGCAGGAACAACTGGCGGAAGGTGCGCCGCGCCGCAGTGAGGGCGTTGTCGGCGTCGCTGGACTGCAGGGCGATGCCGTTGATCTTCTGCACCCCGTGGGAAATACCGATGGCGAAGATCAAGAACGGCACCAGCATCGAGTAAGGGTCCAGGCCGAAGCCCACCGCATGCATCAGGCCCAGCTGCCAGACCACCGCCACCAGGGTGGTGATGAGCACGGCGATGGTGCTGCGGATGCACCAGGTGAACCAGTACAACAGTACCCAGGTGATGGCCAGGGCGACGCCGAAGAACATCGCCACCATCACCAGGCCGTCGATCAGGTCGCCGACCTTCTTGGCGAAACCGATGATATGCACCTTGACGTTGGGGTTCTGCGCCTGGAACTTGTCGCGGATCTTCTCTTCCAGCTGGTGCGAGAACTGCTGGTAGTCCAGCTTCACCTGTTTGCCCGGGTCCTGCGGGTCGGGGTAGCTCTCCAGCAGCGGCACGTCGACGATGCTGGACTTGAAGTTGTTACCCACCAGGCGCCCCACCTGGCCCGACTTGAGCACGTTGTCGCGCAAGGTGTCGAGGCTGTCCTGGGAGCCGTTGTAGGTGTTGGGTATGACCTCGCCCCCGGAAAAGCCTTCTTCGGTGACCTCGCTCCAGCGCACGCTGGGGCTCCACAGCGACTTCAGCCCGGCACGGTCGACACCGGGTATGTAGAACACTTCGTCATGGACCTGGCGCAAGGTCTCCATGTAGTCCTTGTCGAAGATGTCGCCATTGACCGCCTCGACCGAGATGCGCACGGTGTTGCCCAGGTTGGCCAGGTCGTTGCGGTGCGCCATCATCTGTTCGATGAACGGGTGCTGCAGCGGGATCATCTTCTCGAAGCTGGTGGACGGGCGAATCTGCGTGGCCTGCCAGAACAGGAAGATGCTGGCCAGCAGGCACAGGGCGATGACCACCGGGCGGTTGTTGAAGATCAGGCGTTCCAGCAGCGTGGCCTTGTCCGGGTGATGCGCATGCATGGTGATGCTCTCCCTGCTGGTCATGGCTGCACCCCCTGGTCGGCACCCTGGGCAGTGGCCAGGTGCACCCCGCCCTGCCCGACCAGCAGCAGGCCGCCATTGGCCAGGCCACTGACGCCGGCCAGGGCAATGCGGTCGGCGCGGTTGTAGACGCTGAAGGTCTGGCCATCGTCGGTACTGCGCAGCACGCTGCCGCCGTTGCCGACCAGGACCAGGCTGCCATCCTCGACAAGCGTAGCGCCTGCCAGGCCGAATTCGAGGCTGCCACGTGCGGCCTTGAGTTCGATCGGTTGCCAGCTGTCACCGAAATCGGTGGAGCGGAACAGGTTGCCGCGCAGGCCGTAGGCCAGCAGGGTGCGTGGCTGGGCCGTACCGATCACACCGAACAGCGAGCCCTCGTAGGGGCCCTGGACCTTGCTCCAGGTCTGGCCGTTGTCGGCCGAGCGGAACATGCTGCCCTGCTCGCCGACAATGAACAGCCCGCCATCACGGACCTGGGCGATGCCGTTGAGGTGCAACTGGTCGGGGTTGTCCAGGCGCTCGGCGACGTCCTGCCAGTGCTGGCCGCCGTCGGTGGTTTCCAGCAAGGCGCCGTAGGCACCTACGGCGAAGCCGTGCGCGGCGTCGAGGAAGGCGACATCGAGCAAGGGTGCTTCGCGCGCGAGGTCTTCGAACTGCTTGCTCCAGGTGGCACCGCCGTCGTTGCTGGCGAGCACCTGCGCATCATGGCCGACGGCCCAGCCGCGCTTGTCGTCGAGGAAGAACACCGCGGTCAGCAGTTGCCGGGTCGGCACCCGGGCCTGGGTCCAGGTGCGGCCCTGGTCATCGGAGAACAGGATGTGGCCACGATCGCCCACCACCACCAGGCGCTTGCCGGCCTGGGCGGCGTCGATCAACAGGCTCTGGCTGGCCTTGGCCGATTCGCTGGAATATTCGTCGGCGGCAGCGGCTTGCACGCTGTCAGCCCACACGCCAAGCCCCAGCGCCAATACCGCGCCGGCTGCCAATGGCCAGGCAAAGCGCCTGTTCTGTTCCCTCATGACTGCCCCCTGTTGTTGTTATCTGGTGGGTCAATGCACTGCAGGCACTGCGAAAAGCCTGAGTTAGAGGCCTGCAATAGCTTGAGGGGATCGTAGCGGGGATGTTCGCGGGAAGACAACGGGTGGGGTGTTATGTTTTGTTATCGGCGTGTAGCCGGGGGCCGCTGTGCGGCCCCTTTGGCCCTCAAGCCAGGCTTTTGCTCACCACTTCATACACATCGCTGGACAGCTCACCGGAAGCCAGAATCCGCTCCAGCTCGCCCTTCATCAGCGCCTGGCGCGCAGCGTCATACTTGCGCCAGCGGGTCAGCGGCGCCAGTTGCCGCGAGGCGATCTGCGGGTTCAGCGCATTCAACTCGATCACCAGGTCGGCCAGGAAGCGATACCCCGAGCCATCCGCGGCATGGAAGTTGACCAGGTTCTGCCCGGCGAAGGCGCCGATCAGCGCCCGCACCTTGTTCGGGTTCTTCAGGGTGAAGGCCGGGTGCTGCATCAGCGCCTTGACCCGCGCCAGCCCGCCCGGCAGGGTGCTGGCCGCCTGCACGCTGAACCACTGGTCCATGACCAGCGGGTTGTCCCTGAAGTGCTCGGCAAAGGCCTCCAGGGCCTTGGCCCGTTCTGCCTCGAACGGCGAGTTGACCAACACTGCCAGCGCGGTCAGGCGCTCGGTCATGTTGTCGCAGTGCTCGAACTGCTCCAGGGTCGCCGCCAGCACCTGCGGCTGGCCGCTGAGCATCAGGTACGACAGGGCGATGTTCTGCAGGCTGCGGCGGGCAAAATGCTCGGCCGAGGCCACGTAGGCGGTGTTGCGCGATACCTCGCGGTTGGCCTGGTAGCGCGCCCACAGGGCGTCGAACAGCTGCTCGGCGATCTGCCGGCGGGCAAACTCGCGGGCAGCGTGGATGGCCTCCACGTCGGCCACCTGGCTGATCTCGGTCAGGTAGGCCTCACCCGGCAGCGAGAGCATCTCGGCGACCATGGCCGGGTCCAGGGCCTGGTTGCCGAGCACGGTACCCAGTGCAGTGATCAGGCGCTGGTCGAGCTGCAGCGCTTCGCCACGCTGATGCTGACCGATCAGTTCCTGCAGCACCTGCACCGCCAGCTGCTGCCCGGCTTCCCAGCGGTTGAAGCCATCGCTGTCGTGCTGCATCAGGAACATCAGCTGGTCGCGGTCGTAGGGGAAGCTCAGCTTGACCGGCGCGCTGAAGCCGCGCAACAGCGACGGCAGCGGCTTGGCCTGGATGCCCTGGAAGGTAAAGGTCTGCTCGGCTTCGGTCACCGACAGCACGCGGCTGGTGCCTTGAGCGGCAGTTTCACCTACCAGTTGCAACGGCAGGTCGTTGCCGGCGGCGTCCAGCAGGCCCAGTTCCACCGGGATCACGAACGGCAGCTTCTCGGCCTTGTCCGGGGTCGGCGGGCAGCTCTGGCGGAAGCTCAGGCTGTAGGTCTGCGCGGCGGCATCATAAGCCTCGCTGACTTCCAGGCGCGGGGTGCCAGCCTGGTTGTACCAGCGCTTGAACTGGGTCAGATCAACGCCATTGGCATCTTCCATGGCCTTGATGAAGTCGTCGGTGGTCACCGCCTGGCCATCGTGGCGCTCGAAGTACAGGTCGCTGCCCTGGCGGAAGCCCTCGGTGCCCAGCAGGGTACGCACCATGCGCACCACTTCGGCGCCCTTCTCGTACACGGTCAGGGTGTAGAAGTTGGAGATTTCGATGAAGCTGTCCGGGCGCACCGGGTGGGCCATGGGCCCGGCGTCTTCGGCGAACTGGTGGGTACGCAGGTAGGCGACGTCCTCGATGCGCTTGACCGTGCGCGAGTTCATGTCGGCGCTGAACTCGGCATCGCGGAACACCGTGAAGCCTTCCTTGAGCGACAGCTGGAACCAGTCACGGCAAGTGACGCGGTTGCCCGACCAGTTGTGGAAGTACTCATGGGCCACCACGCCTTCGACGCGCTGGTGGGCGGCATCGGTGGCGGTTTCGGCACGGGCCAGCACGCAGCTGGAGTTGAAGATGTTGAGGCCCTTGTTTTCCATGGCGCCCATGTTGAAGTCGTTGACCGCGACGATCATGAAGATGTCCAGGTCATACTCGCGGCCATAGACTTCCTCGTCCCAGCGCATCGACTTCTTCAGGCTGACCATGGCGTGCTCGCACTTGTCGATGTTCTCGGGCTCGACATAGATGCGCAGGGTCACGTCGCGGCCGGACTGGCGGGTGAAGCTGTCCTCGACGCACCACAGGTCACCGGCCACCAGGGCGAACAGGTAGGCCGGCTTCATGAACGGGTCTTCCCAGGTCGCCCAGTGGCGACCATCCTCGGCCGGCCCACTGCCGATCGGGTTGCCGTTCGACAGCAATACCGGGTAGCGATGCTGCTCGGCGATCACCGTGGTGGTGAAGGTGCTCATCACGTCCGGGCGGTCAAGGTAGTAGGTGATCTTGCGGAAGCCCTCGGCCTCGCACTGAGTGCAGAACATCTTGCCCGACTTGTACAGGCCTTCCAGTGCGGTATTGCTTTCGGGGTGGATCTTCACACTGGTATCGAGGGTGAAGCGCTCAGCCTTGGGCTGCACGGTCAGGCTGTCGGCATCGAGCCGGTAGGCATCCGGCCCGAGTTCCTGGTCATCCAGCGAAACGCGCAGCAGTTCCAGCTGCTGGCCGTCGAGTTCCAGTGGCGGCAGGCCGGCACCGCGTGCCGGGTTGCGGCGCATGACCAGTTGCGCGTGGACCAGGGTGTGGTCCTCGAACAGCTCGAAGGTCAGGTGCGTCTCGTCGATCAGGTACTCGGGCGCCTGGTAATCCTTGAGGTAGATCACTTGCGGTTGTTCGGTACGCATGTGCAGGTCCTTTTACTGGAGTACGGCCAACTGGTAGGCCGTGTACTTGCGAATGTTGATCACACCGGTGTCGAAGATCAGGTACTGGCCCTTGATGCCCAGCAGCGTGCCTTCGGCCACCGGGTCCTTGTCGAGGTTGAAGCTGACGATCTTTTTCGGGTAGGCCTCGACCGGGTACCGGATCTGCACCACTTCGGCGTCGGTCAGTGGCTGGACCGCCTGCAGGCCGAAGCGCCCCTGCAGTTCACGCAGGCCATCGGCGCAGGCGGCGAACACCTGCTCGCGGATAGCGACCAGGTCAAGTTCCTCGGCGTCACCCTTGAGCAGGGTGCGCCAGTTGGTGCGGTCGGGTACCTGGCTGCGCAGCAGGTCTTCGACCAGGCCGGACTGCTGGCGGGTGGCCACGCGCAGGATCGGCAGGGCCTGGCTGGCGCCCTGGTCGAGCCAGCGGGTCGGCAGCTGGGTAGCGCGAGTGATGCCGACCTTGATCCCCGACGAGTTGGCCAGGTAGACCACATGGTCGGTCATGCAGAACTGTTCGCCCCACGACGGTTCGCGGCAGGTGCCGGCGTCGTAGTGGCACTTTTCCGGGGCCATGATGCACACGTCGCACTGGGCCAGCCGGGTCATGCACGGGTAGCAGTAGCCCTGGCTGAAGCTGGTCTTGGTGCGCTTGCCGCAATGGCTGCAGTGAATCGCGCCGAGGTATTCCAGGCGCAGGCGCTGGCCGATCAGCGGGTTGACCGGCACCTGGGTGTCACCCAGGCGGAAGCTGTATTGCACCACTGGCGCCTGCAGGCTTACCGCCATCTTGCTCAACGAGCCACGTGCGAGTTCGATCAATGTACCGAGTCCGACTTGAACAGAATGTTGGCAATCGGTGCCGACTTGGAGGCGCATTCCTGCGGGCCCATGTAACCGGTGCGCTGGTCTTCGGGCAGGTTTTTCATCTCCCAGGCGATTACCGCCTGCAGCGACAGCTCCTTCTGCTCGGCGGTGAGCTTGCGGCCGTCGGACCATTTGCCGATCTCCACCGCCAGTTTCAGGCTCTGGTAGATCTCGGGTGTGATGTTTTCGATCATTTGCGCGAAAGTGGACATAGTGTCTCCTGATTCAAGCCGACAGTTTACGCCTGGCCAGCGCCCCACCCAAGAGCCCGGTCAGGCATCCGATGAGCAGCCCGCCGACATGCGCGGCATTGGCGATCTGGCCCAGGCCCAGGGTGCCGACCACGCCGGTCAGGCATACCACCAGCCAGATCAACATCATGGCCAGCACGCCCTTGGGCAGGGCGAAGTAGCGATTGGGCGCCAGCCACTGGTACAACCAGATGTGCCCGAGCAGGCCGTACAGCACCCCGGACAGGCCGCCGAACAGGCTCGGCCCGCTG
The DNA here is from genome assembly GCF_052041995.1 of Pseudomonas sp. SMV7. Taxonomy (NCBI): domain Bacteria; kingdom Pseudomonadati; phylum Pseudomonadota; class Gammaproteobacteria; order Pseudomonadales; family Pseudomonadaceae; genus Pseudomonas; species Pseudomonas sp. SMV7. Next base: position 95,027 of record NZ_JBKGGT010000013.1, read on the forward strand.
GTGTAGTGCTGGGCCAGGTTGGACACCAGGCTGAACAGCACGGTCAGGCCCAGCAGCGCCCAGCGGCCCTGGCGCAGCTCGATGCGTTTGCCCAGCTCCCAGTACCACAGGCTGTTCATGGCCAGGTGCAGCACGCCGAAGTGCAGCAGCATCGGCGAGACCAGGCGCCACCACTGGCCTTCTGCCAGGCCTTGCGCCAGCGGGCTGAAGTACAGGTAGTCGCCCTGCACGCGGAAATCGAGGAAGGTGAACCAGCTGATGGTGGTGAAGTTATCACCCAGGCCGGTGAGGCCGGCGACAATGAAGCACAGCAGCAGGGTGAGGGTGGTGACCTTGCAGGCGCGGGCCTGTTCTGCCAGGGAGGGCTGGCCAGGGCCAGGCGCGGGCATGCCGGCCTCCAGCGGTTCGTCGCTCGCCTGGAGGTCGGCGTTGCCGTCGGGGTAGCGCTGGTAGAGTTCGCGCACCTCTGTGGCCAGGGTTTCGGGCGCCCACAGCACCTGGACCTCGCCCTCCTCGCTGACCCGGTGCGGTACCTGCAGGCGCTGCAGCAGCTGGACGAAGCCGCTGAGGTCGACCGACAGCGGCAGGCGCATCACTTCGATAATGTTCATTGGCTGGCCTGTGGGCGGTCGACGTCGACCCAGACGAACTTGTGCGGGTCTATGCGGGTTTCATCATCCAGCCGGTAGGCGGCCAGCTTGCCGTAGAGCACGGCGCTGTAGTCCAGGCAGGCCAGGTTGGCACGGATCGGCGCCGGGCGGCCACTGCGCCAGTAATGACCGACGAACAGCATGGGCTCGTCTTCGGCGTAGCGCAGCAAGGCGTTCTTCTGGCTGTGGCTGAGTGGGGTGTTGGCCACCTCCGCCGGCAGGGCGTCGGGCTGGAACACGATGTCGCCGTAGGTTTGCGGGTCTTCTTCCCAGAACTTGGTGCGGAAGAATGCCCGGGTCAGGCCGTCGCCGCCGGTCAGGGTCAGCCCGTCCGGCAGGCGCATGTCGGTACCGCGCAACAGCCGGTTGCACACGTTGGCCGCAAAGCTGCCGTTCACCGCCGAAGCCTGGATGAAGTGCTGGTCGATGCAGCCGTCGGGGTATTGCTGACGCAGCGGCTCGATCAGGCGTGGGTCCCAGCAGGCGTGGACCAGGCGGAAACGCCCGGCGTCGACGAACAGCGGCAGCTCGTAGAACCAGTTGACGAAGTCGTGCCAGTCCGCCGGGTGCTGGGCGAACTGGGTCAGGGTCTCGTCGATCAGCCGGGCATGCCGTGGCGTGTGCTCGCGCACATAGGCCTTGCCGCTGCCAGGCAAGGCCGGGGTCACCCAGCCCAGGGCGTTGTATTCATGGTTGCCCATGATGCAGAACGCCTGGCCGGCCTCGACCATGTCATGGACGATATGCAGCGCCTCGCGGATGCGTGGCCCGCGGTCGACGATGTCGCCCAGGAACAGCGCCTGGCGCCACGGATGACGCCAGACGCCGGCCTGGCGTTTGTAACCGAGGGCGTCGAGCAGGCGTTCGAGGGTCAGCGCACAGCCATGCACATCGCCGATGATGTCGAAACTTCGCGCCGGATCGAGCATCAGTCGTCCCTGCCTCCCAGGCGGCTGCCCCAGCCCAGCTTGGTACGGCAGACCTCGTAGTAGTTGTGGTCCAGCGGGTGGATCAGGCGCAGTTTCTGCGGTTTCTTGCTCACCGTGATGGTGTCGCCGGGGGCGCAGGTGAAGTGGTTCTGGCCGTCACAGGACACCTGCGGGTAGATCTGCAGGTCCTTGGACACCACGATTTTCAGTTCGCTGTTGCCATCGACCACGATCGGCCGGCCCGACAGGGTGTGCGGGTACATCGGCACGATGACGATGGCGTCGAGCTTGGGGTGCATGATCGGGCCACCAGCCGACAGCGCGTAGGCGGTGGAGCCGGTCGGCGTGGCGACGATCAGGCCGTCGGCCTTCTGGCTGCAGACGAACTGGCCATCGATGTAGATCTCGAACTCGATCATGCGCGTGGACTTGCCCGGGTGCAGCACCACGTCGTTCAGCGCGTCGCCCTGGCCAATGGCTTCGTTGTGCCGGCGCACCTCGGCCTGCAGCAGGAAGCGGTTTTCCACCAGGTAGTGGCCGTCGAGCACTTCGGCGACCTTCTCTTCCAGTTCGTCCGGGCGGATATCGGTGAGGAAGCCCAGGTTGCCACGGTTGATGCCGAGTACCGGAATGTTGTGCCGGGCCAGGGCGCGGGCGGCGCCCAGCAGGCTGCCATCGCCGCCGACCACGATGACCAGGTCACAGACCTCGCCGAGCAGCTTGCGGGTGGAGGTTTGCAGGCCGTGGCCGGGCAACACTTCGGCAATGGTGTCCTCGAGGATCACGTGCAGGTGGCGCTCGAGGAGGAATTTTTTCAGTCGGCGAATGGTGTCGAGCACCTGCGAGCTACCAAGGCGGCCGATGATACCGATATTGCGAAATTGCTCCATGGGGCTCCTGCGAGGCTCTGCGGCGGGTGACAATGCCCCGATTATGGGCGAAACCACCGGGCAGCGGCAAACCGGCTATGCTCGCAGGATGACGCCATTCGCCCTGCTCCACGACCTGCCCCGACAGTTACGCCGCCCCGCCGTGCGCGACCTGGCCTGGGTGCTGGTGTCGCCGCCGCTGCTCGCTGCCCCGCCCTGCCCCCAGCGCCACCCGCTGGCAGGTAGCCTGTGGGCGGACCAGCCGCAACGCCTGGAACGCTGGTTGCGGGCGCTGGACGACGATGACCGGCCATTGCGCGACTGGCTGGCACAACTGGGCAGCCGGCGTCTGGGCCACTACTACGAACGCCTGTGGCAGTTCGCCCTGGGCCAGGCGCCAGGCATCGAAGTGCTGGCGGCGAACCTGGCGATTCGCGACAGCGGGCGCACCTTGGGCGAGCTGGATGTGCTGCTGCGCGACCGCGACGGCGTGCACCACCTGGAACTGGCCATCAAGCTGTACCTGGGGCCGGAGCACGCCGGGCAGGACCCTGCCACCTGGCTAGGGCCGGGTTGCCATGACCGGCTGGGGACCAAGTTGGCGCATCTGGCCAGGCACCAGTTGCCCATGTCGAACCGTGCACACAGTCGCGAAGTACTGGCGCAGCTGGGGGTTGGCCAGGTGCAGGCGCATGTGTGGCTGGGGGGTTATCTGTTCTATCCGTGGCCAGGCCAGGCCGAGCCACCGCAGGGCGCCAACCCGCAGCACCTGCGCGGGCGCTGGCTGCGGCGGCGGGACTGGGTAATGGCTGAAGGTGAGCGTTGGCAGCCGCTGCCGCGGCAGGCCTGGCTGGCACCGGCGCGGGTCGCAGCGGATGAGTGCTGGGAGGTGGAGCAGTTCGCCGCGTGGTTGCACCTGCTGGAGCGGCAGGCCCCGGCGCAATTACTGGTGCGCCTGGCACAACAGGCCGACGGCGCCTGGCTGGAGGCGGAGCGGGTGTTTCTGGTGGCTGACGGCTGGCCGTTCGCGCCCGAGGCATGAGGCCGGCCCAAACAACACAATTTTCACAGACCCAGCGCAAAGATTCGCCACCCGATAACCCTTACAGTTGTACCTGAGCGCCGCCAAGAGCGCCTTCCCGAACCTGATGACGAGGACCGAGCATGGTTTCAACCACACCTGCGCCCCATTACGCGCGCCTGTCCATCACCCTGCACTGGCTGATGCTGGTGCTGCTGGCCGCTGTCTATGCCCTCATTGAGTTCCGCGGCCTGTTCCCCAAGGACAGCGTCGAACGCAACCTGATGAAAGACCTGCACTTCATGCTCGGGCTCAGCGTGTTCGTGCTGGTCTGGCTGCGCCTGGCCATCCGTCTGAGCAACCCGACGCCACCGATCACACCAAAGCCACCGGCCTGGCAGACCGGGCTGGCGCACCTGGTGCACCTGGCACTGTACCTGCTGATGATCGGCCTGCCGCTGGCCGGCTGGCTGATCCTCAGCGCTGCCGACAAACCGGTGCCGTTCTTCGGCCTGGAGCTGCCGCACCTGATCGGCCCCGACCCGGACCAGGCCAAATTCATCAAGGGCTGGCATGAGCGCGTCGGCAGCTGGGGCTACTGGTTGATCGGCATCCATGCCGTGGCCGGCCTGTACCATCACTACGTCAAGCGCGACAACACGCTGTTGCGCATGCTGCCCTACAAATAACCGCGCCGGCCCTGCAAGCCGCCGGTGTGCACCACGATCAGGCGAGTGCCGGGCGCGAACAGCCCGGCCTCGACCTGTTGCCGCAGGGCCAGCAGGGCCTTGCCGGTATACAGGGCTTCGAGTGGCACGCCAGTGTGCCGTTCGCAGTCGGCGATGAACGCCAGCAACTCATCGTCGAACTTGCCGAAGCCGCCGCGGCAGGCGTCGTGCAGCTGATAGCCCTGCGTCCCCGCCAGTTCCGTCAGCGCCTGCTCCACGCCATGATCCCGGGGCACGGCCAATGCGCCATGCACCACATGCCTACCCTCCTCGGCCAGCACCAGGCCGGCCATGGTCGTCCCGGTTCCAGCGGCCAGCCACCAGGCGTCATAGTCGGCCCAGCCGAGTGCGGCGAGTTGGGCGCGAGCCTGATCGAGGATCAGCGCACAGCCTTGCGCCCCCGCCAGCCCGCCACCGCCTTCGGCAATACACTGCCAACCCGGATAGCGCGCCTGCCAGGGTTGCCAGAAGCCGGGTTGGTTGCGCGCGCGGTAACCGCCGTAGCCCAGCCAGTGCAGCTGCATGCCCAGCGCCCGCAGGTCACGCACGGTCGGCGTGTCCTGGGCGTGCCCGCGCAGCAGGCCGGCAGTGGCGAAGCCGAAGCGTTTGCCGGCGGCGGCCAGGGCATGCAGGTGGTTGGAGTGGTTGCCACCCAGGCTGATCAGCCCGGGAGCGTTGCTGGCCATGGCGTGCTGCAGGTGATGGCGCAGCTTGAACCATTTGTTGCCGCTGATCAGCGGGTCAATCAGGTCCAGGCGCAGGATGGCGGCTTCGACCCTGGCGTTTTCCAGCCAGGGCAGGTTCAGTGGATGCAGGGGGGCTTGGGCCAGGTCGAGGGGCATGCCGCGAGTTTACCAGTGAACTGCGGGGGCCGCGTTGCGGCCCCCGGCACATTCAGAGCTCAGCCGCCAACCTCGAACCTTGATTGATCGCTCGCTTGGCATCCAGCTCCGCCGCCACATCCGCACCGCCAATCAGGTGCACCGACTGCCCCGCCGCCACCAGCCCGTCCTGCAGCTCGCGCAGCGGCTCCTGGCCGGCACAGATCACCACATTGTCCACCGCCAGCACCTGCGGTTCACCACCCGCCACGCGAATGTGCAGGCCGGCATCGTCGATGCCCAGGTACTCGACGCTGTTGAGCATCTGCACCTGCTTGTTCTTCAGCCCGGTGCGGTGAATCCAGCCAGTGGTCTTGCCCAGGCCGTCGCCCACCTTGGATGCCTTGCGCTGCAGCAGGTAAACCTGCCGCGCCGGCGCATGGGGCTCGGCCTTGACCCCGGCGACGCCACCGCGTGCTTCCAGCTGGGTATCGATGCCCCACTCCTTCCAGAACGCTTCACGGTCCTGGCTGCTGGCCACACCTTGATGCACCAGGTATTCGGAAACGTCGAAGCCGATACCTCCCGCGCCGATCACCGCGACAGCCTTGCCGACCGCCTTGCGCTCAAGCAGCACATCCAGGTAGCTGAGCACCTTGGCATGCTCGACTCCCGGGATGGCCGGGGTGCGCGGGGCAATGCCGGTGGCCAGGATGATCTCGTCGTAGCCCCCGGCGACCAGGCCCGGCACATCGACCCGAGTGTTCAGGCGCAGGTCCACGCCGGTGCTTTTTACCTTGTTGCGGAAATAACGCAGGGTTTCATGGAATTCTTCCTTGCCCGGCACCCGCTTGGCCACATTGAACTGCCCGCCGATCTCGCTGGCGGCATCGAACAGGGTCACCGCGTGGCCTCGCTCGGCAGCCACCGTCGCGGCGGCCAGGCCGGCCGGGCCAGCGCCCACCACGGCAATGCGCTTCACCGTGCGCACCGGCAGGTAGTTGAGCTCGGTCTCGTGGCAGGCACGTGGGTTGACCAGGCAGCTGGTCAGCTTGCCGCCGAAGGTATGGTCCAGGCAGGCCTGGTTGCAGCCGATGCAGGTGTTGATTTCGTCGCTGCGCCCGGCGGCGGCCTTGTTGACGAAGTCCGGGTCGGCCAGGAACGGCCGGGCCATCGAGACCATATCGGCATCACCCTCGGCCAGCACCGCCTCGGCCACTTCCGGGGTGTTGATGCGGTTGGTGGTGATCAGCGGAATGCCGACCACGCCACGCAGCTTGGCGGTGACCTTGCTGAACGCCGCGCGCGGGACCTTGGTGGCGATGGTCGGGATGCGCGCCTCGTGCCAGCCGATGCCGGTGTTGATCAGGGTCGCGCCGGCCTGCTCGATGGCCTTGGCCAACAGCTCGATCTCGTCCCAGGTGCTGCCGCCCTCGACCAGGTCGAGCATCGACAGGCGGAAGATGATGATGAAGTTCGGCCCCACCGCAGCACGCACCTGGCTGACGATTTCCACGGCCAGGCGCATGCGGTTTTCATAGCTGCCGCCCCAGCGGTCGGTGCGCTGGTTGGTGTGGGCGGCGAGGAACTGGTTGATGAAATAGCCTTCCGAACCCATGATCTCGACGCCATCGTAGCCGGCCCGCTGGGCCAGTGCGGCGCAATTGACGAAGTCGGCGATCTGCTTCTCGATCCCTGCTTCGTCCAGCTCCCTGGGCTTGAACGGGTTGATCGGCGCCTGGATCGCGCTGGGTGCCACCTGCCGTGGGCTGTAGGCATAACGCCCGGCATGCAGGATCTGCAGGCAGATCTTGCCGCCGGCGGCGTGTACCGCTTCGGTGACGATGCGGTGCTTGTCGGCCTCTTCCGCGGTGCTGAGCTTGGCCGCGCCGGAATACACCCCGCCTTCATCGTTGGGCGCGATGCCACCCGTGACCATCAGGCCGACGCCGCCCCGGGCGCGTTCGGCAAAGTACGCGGCCATGCGCTCGAAGCCGCCAGGGCGCTCTTCCAGGCCGGTATGCATCGAGCCCATCAGGGTGCGGTTGCGCAAGGTGGTGAAGCCCAGGTCCAGCGGGGCAAGCAGGTGCGGGTAGCGGTCGGCGGCCATGGAAAGGTCCCCAGGTGGCGTGATCACGGAATGCGGGCGCCTCACCAGCCGATGGGCCCCGTCAATTGTCTGCCTGCGACATTAAACAGCCGTTTGAACCGTCTCAATGATCGAAACTGACAACTTGATGATCCTGGTGCACAGGGTTTCACCGACTGGGCGCTGCTCTTCAAGCATTGCAGCGGTATGTCGCGGTAAATCCTGCCCTGGCTAACGGCAGCTGCCCTCACAAGAGGCCCATCGCGCTGTACCGTGGGAGCCGCGCTTGCCGGCGATGGGCGCGAAGCGGCCCCAACATTCATGAGTCCGCAGTGGGTCGGTAGAGGATGTGATGATGGGCTGCTTTCGACCCAAAGCGGTCGTTGGACTATTCGCTTCCATAGCTCGCGGTCCAGCTATTCCAAGCGTCTTCATTCCGCGCATAGACAGGAATAGGCAGGAAATCTCGATGGCGAGGAAAAAGATTGGACAGTAAGTCTTGCGTGTAGAAAATCGTCGGGCCGAGCATGGCGAGAATATTTGTCATAACGACGCTGGCACATTCTATCTCCTCATCCGTCGGATCACCGTCGAATTCAAAGCGCGCGCTCAGTCTTCCATTGTCAGCAATATCAAACGATACGGATCTCAGGCGTGGGGGAATTTCACCCAGTAAGGCGCGCTGAGCCGCAAGACGAATTTCAGACTCAGTTGGAATAGCTATTGATGGCATGACCGATTGCTCACGTATGAAATGGTCAAGTTATGACAGATAGCCCTGGTGTCGACCGGCCGCTTAGGGTCAGTAGCAGCCGATCGCGACAGCCCGCCATCGACCCAAACGGATATCGCCGGGTTTAATGGTCCGAGCTGAGGCAGGCAAGCAGATTGGTTCATATTCTTACAGATAATTGGCATTATAAGGCCTTAATCAGCCAACCGAAGGATCAACATGCTGCGCATTCTGCTTGTGTTAGCAGTGCCATTAACCATCACCGCCTGTTCAGGTAGCGTTTATCAGTATGAGAGCCCTGAGGCAAGGCTGCAGATGAGTCAAGATTTGAAACTGAGCACCATCATCGATTCTTCGAGAATGAACTGGTGCCTTCATCCATACGGCAGCGCTCCGGGGTGCAAGCCTGAAAAGGGAGTTGGCATCGTCACACCGGATGCTCTGGTGATGGCCCATTTTGTCAATGGCCAGTATGTACTGGACAGAGTTCTCAGATCCAAAGATGTCATCTGCTCAACCGTCCCAGGCGGAAGAGCTGCGGATGGCATTTTTTTTGCCTTCACGGCCTCTGACGCATACATGCTGGGACCATTGCAAGCAGACCGTGATGAGATCAATACTCGCTTCAAGAGCCGAATGTTTGATTACTTACACAGTGATGGCCAGCAGAGCTTCAGCGGGCCGGAGATAAACTTCCAAAGGCCTTCCGGAGTAAAAGTGAGGAAGACAACGATTGCTCCAGCTGGTCCGTCTACCTTGATTTTGAATGACATGGTTGATGTGCTGGAGGTCTATAGCCCGTGCTCACATACGTAATTTGAGGGAGGGCGCCGGCGACCCCCATCCCTGAAAGTGCGTGATCTGGGGAGGGCGTTAATACCGAATTGACCACAGCCTTGCTCACCCGAAGCCACTTGAATTCCTCGGAGCGTCGTCCTGGTTCAGGGCCCTATGCTCGGCGTACTCTTGTTGGAACGTTGGAGTTTAAAAGCCGTCGCTGGCCCGGAGGCAAAACTATAGGCCGCTGGGCAATTAGATGCTCATCCTGAAGGGCAGCTATGGGTCGATAGCGGCCCCTGGCGACCAATCGGTTTCGACCTGAAGCAGACGCAAAGCCCGATCACAATCCCCTGCCCTAATCGTGCAACAAGAATTGCAACACTGATGAATAGGCCACACCCTGTGCCTGATGGCCAGTTCATTCTTACCGAGCAATGAAGAAGCCAAGCATCGGCGCCAGAACACTCGGTGTCTGCGCACCGAAGACCACCGTACCGTTGATGCAAAATGACGGAATCATGCGTCCCGCCCACGCCGCAGCCGTGGCTTCGCTGGCCTGCAGTTCCTCACTGAACGTGTCGCTGTGCATGAATTGAACGACTTCGCCCACAGGTACGTGTTCTCGCTCCAGCAGCTGTTCCAGAACCGCCGGCTCACCAATGTCCTGGCCATGGCAATACAAGGCCTCGAAGGCACTTTCCACAAAGTGATGAGCCGGTTTCCCGCTACGCTGCAGCCACAGTACAGCGGCAAGCGCGGGGCGCGTGTCGGGCAGGCGGACCATCCGGCTGAACGCCGGCTCGATGCCGAGCTGGCGCATCTCCACAGCCACCAGGGATTGCTGGATCAGCGCCTGGGTGCCGAAGCGGCGTTCGAGAAAGTCGTGGTAGGCCATGCCAGCGGCCGCACGGCTCAATGGCGAGCGGCACGGCTGAAAGGTGACGTTCAGTGGTTGCCCGGCCTGGCTCATCGCGAGCGCAAGGCGGCGCAGCGCTACCCAGCTCCAAGGGTCGAGAAAGTCGAATGCCAGGAGCGGGGGAATGTGCATGGTCCAGGCCCTTAGTAAGGTAGTTCCGCCCAGAGTACGGCGTCCGCTGCACAGGTAGAAGCCACACCGTACGCAACAGAGCGTTGCGCAATGTCGCTAGGCAACACTGACCAGCTCTTTCATGAAATGCGCAAAGGCCCTGATACGCGTCGAGGCGCGATTGATCGGCAGGTAGACGATATTGATCGAGGCATTGACTGACATCGGGTTCACTTCATATTCGGGCAGCAAGCGGGTGAGCCGGCCCTGTTGCACATCCTCGGCAACCAGCCAGTCGGCCAGCAGCGCAATGCCCTGCCCGGCGACCGCTGCCTGCCTGAGAATGTCGGCATTGTTGCTCTGCATCCGGCCCTGCACCGCGACGGGCACCGTCTCGTCAGCCACCTCGAACAGCCAGTCGCGCATTGGCCCGCCGTAATCGAAGCGCATGCAGGAGTGCTGGGTGAGTTCGCCAGGTTGCGTCGGCGCGCCGTGCCGCTCCAGGTAGGCCGGGCTGGCCACCAGCCAGCGCTGGAAATGACCGATGCTGGTGCAGATCACGTCTTCGCTGGAGACGGTCGACCCCAGGCGCACGGTCAGGTCGATACGGTCCTTGTAAAGGTCCACCCGCTCGTCGCTGAGGTTGAGGCTGACCTCCAGCTCCGGATGGCTCGCCAGAAACCGCCCCAGGTGGGGGGAGATCAAGCGTCGGCCGAACTCCACCGGCACGCTGACCCGCAGCTTGCCTTTCGCTTCGCTGCCCCTGTCGGTGACCATGCCATCGGCTGCAGCGAGCGCATCGAGAATGCCCACCGCGTTGTCGAAATAGGCTTGGCCGAGGTCGGTCAGGCGGTTCTGGCGTGTGCTGCGGGTTATGAGCGTGGTGCCCAGCTCCGCCTCCAGTGCCGCCACCTGCCGCGCCACGGACGATGTCGCCACGCCAAGCTTGCGGGCTGCGGCGGAGTAGCCACCGCAACGTACCGTCTCTACGAACATGCTCAAGGCGAGAAACTTGTCCATTGACCGACCCTGTCGAAGATATCCATGAGGGAAGCTGGTGGCATCACCAGTCGAGGTTGCATCAGCCTGCAGCATAGCCACCTGCCCGGCCTCGAGATTGAACAGGCGTGCTATCCAACACGCGTTGCCAGCCTTGCGTAATGAGCAAAGCTGCCTTGCGCGAGCGACCCATACCCGCACCCGCCGTGCTCCTTTAGGCTCGCCCTGAACTGATCGGCATCCGGCAATAGCGGGGATTGCTGGTTGCCAATGGCGCAGAACGAGGTGGGTATCGATGTCGCACAGGAAGCGTTGGGCATTGGCAGCTATTGCGCTGGGCGTAGGCGGGCTAGCGGCAGCGTTCGGGTTGATGTGGCGACCGGCAATCGACCCGATCGAGCAGCCCATGGCATTCGAACCCGCACAGATCGCACGCGGTGCCCAGGTCGTCACCGCCGGCGACTGCGCGGTCTGCCATACGCGCCCTGGCGGCAAGTACCTGGCGGGCGGCCTGCCACTGGTAACGCCGTTTGGCACGCTGTACAGCACCAACATCACGCCTGACGCGCAGACCGGTATCGGCCAGTGGCCACTCGAAGCGTTCCAGCGCGCCATGCGCGACGGGGTTTCCCGCGATGGGCATTTCCTCTACCCGGCCTTCCCGTACACGCATTACCGGCTGCTCGACGATCAGGACCTGGCGGACGCCTACGCCTACCTGATGAGCGGGCCTCCGGTGCACCAGCCGGCAACCCCCAACCGCATGAAGTTCCCGATGAACCTCCGCCCGCTGGTCGCCGGCTGGAACCTGCTGTTCCTGCATTCAGCGCCGTTCGTGCCGACCGCGCAGGCGTCGCCGCAGTGGAACCGTGGCCGCTACCTGGTCGAAGGCGCGGGCCACTGCGGCGGATGCCATACCCCGTTGAACCTGCTCGGTGCCGAGAAAACGGGCCAGGCGCTTGCCGGTGGCGTGGTTGACGGCTGGGCGGCCCCGTCCCTGCTCGGCCTGGCCAGCCGCGAAACGCCCTGGACCCAAGCCCAGCTGGTGGATTACCTGCAAGCCAAGGTCGTCGACAGCCATGGCACCGCCGCCGGCCCCATGCGCCCGGTCAGCCAGGAACTTGCGCGGCTGCCTCGGAGTGACGTCGAAGCCATGGCGGAATATCTGCTGAGTTTGCCGGCCTCCCCTCATCAACCCGCCACGCTCGAGACGAACGCTATGGCCTCGGCCGAATCGTCCAGCCTGGGTAGTGATCTGTTCCAGGCCGCATGCGCGGGCTGCCACGGCGCAGCCGCACCGATGCGCAGTATCGACGGCCGGCCAGCGCTGACGGCGACGTCCTCGGTGCAGGCCCCTGCACCACGCAACTTCATCAAGACGGTACTGGAAGGCATTGCCCCCACACCCGGCGAGCCCGGCCCGGCCATGCCGCCGTTCGCGGCCAGCCTGAGCGACCAGCAGCTCGCCGCCCTGGCCGCCTTCGTCCGTGGCCAAGCCGCACCCGATCGGCCGTGGCCGGCTTTGCACTCGACCATTCAGGCTCTGCGCGAGGAGACCCCATGAGCAACGTGAACCTTACAGTCAACGGCAAGCTGCACAGCCTGGATATCGATCCGGACATGCCGCTGCTCTATGCCTTGCGCAACCACCTGGAACTCAACGGCGCCAAGTATGGCTGCGGGCTGGGCCAGTGTGGCGCGTGCACCGTCATCGTCGACGACCAGCCGGTATTCGCCTGCGTGACGCCGTGTGCTGGCATGCAAGGCCGCCACGTGCGCACCGTCGAAAGCCTGGGCACGCCTGAACGGCCTGGCCCGCTGCAGCAAGCCTTCATCGATACCCAGGCCGCGCAGTGTGGCTACTGCATCGCCGGGATGATCATGCGCGCCCAGGCCCTGCTGGAGCACAATCCGCAGCCCGACGCAGCCACCATCCGCGCGCACATGGCCAGCAACCTGTGTCGCTGCGGCACGCACCTGCGCATCATCGAAGCGATCACCCGCGTCGTCGAAAACGGTGGCCTGCATGTCGTCCACAACTGAATTCAGTCGCCGCGCGTTCCTGCAGGGCGGCAGCCTGCTGATGGCATTCGCGCTGCTGCCGGCCGCCCGCAAGGCGCTGGCCGATACCGAGGTGGATACCCTCGGCACTGTCGTGCTCGCCCCGGACCTGCCCGGCAGCCTGCGCACCAACCCGTACCTCGACGCGTGGATCAGGGTCGGCGTCGAAGGCATCACCGTGTATACCGGCAAGGTGGAACTGGGCACCGGGGTAAAGACCGCGCTGTTGCAGATTGCCGCCGAGCGGCTGGACGTGTCGCCGGCAGCGGTCACGTTCCTCACGGCGGACACGGCGCTGACGCCGAACGAAGGCTACACGGCAGGCAGCCATACCATCTTCGACAGCGGCACGGCGCTGTTCAACGCCGCTGCGCAGGTGCGCCAGATGCTGATGGAATCGGCCGCCAGGCGCTGGGGTGTGGAAGTGTCGTCGCTGCGCACCGGCGATGCGATGATCACGGCCCCGTCCGGCGCCCGCATGAGCTATGCCGAGGCGGTGGCAGGCGTGGACCTGCATCAATATGCCAAGGCCAGCTCGCCGGACCTTTCACCTGCGCAGTTCAAGCTCATCGGCCACGCCATCCGGCGCCTGGATATTCCAGCCAAGGTCAGCGGTGGCGCGGCGTTCGTGCAGGACATGCGCCTTCCGGGCATGCTCCATGCCCGGGTGATCCGGCCACCCAGGCCGGGCTGCACGCTCACCGGCTTCGATCGCCAGGCGATTGAACGCCTGCCAAGCGTCGTCAAGGTAGTCGAGGATGGCAACTATCTCGCCGTGGTGGCCAAGGATGAATGGCAAGCGATCAAGGCGATGCGGGCGGGCTACGCAGCGGCGACCTGGACCACTGGCGAGGTGATTCCGGACCAGGCGGTCATCCACCAGCTGCTGCCCAAGCTGCAATCCAGGCGCTACCCCATCCAGCACGAAGGCCAGCCGACGCCTTCAAGTGGCAAGCGCTATCGGGCCCGCGTCAGCAAACAGTACCTGATGCATGGATCTATCGGCCCCTCCTGTTCGCTGGCCTGGTTCAAGGACGCTACGTTGACCGTCTGGACCCATACCCAAGGTGTGTTCCCGCTGCGTGCGGGCATCGCCGAAATGCTCGGCCTGCCGCTGAGCGCCGTCCGTTGCATCCATGCCGAAGGCTCCGGATGCTATGGCCACAACGGCGCCGATGATGCCGCAGCCGACGCGGCGCTCATCGCCCTGCGCCTGCCGGGCGTGCCGGTGCGCGTGCAGTGGATGCGTGAACAGGAAAACCTGTGGGAACCGTACAGCTCGGCCATGCTCAGCGAACTGCAGGCCGACCTGGACAGCAGCGGGCGCATCAACCACTGGCAGTACCAGCTGTGGACCACCCCGCATAACGAGCGCATCACCAACGCCGGCCGCCTGGTGCCCGCGCGCCTGCTCGCCCGCCCGTTCACCTCGGCGCCATCGGTGCCGATTGCCCAACCGGAAGGCGATGGCGACCGCAACGCGATCCCGCTGTACCAAACCGGCGCAAGCGACATCGACATGCACTTCATCAGCGAAATGCCGTTCCGCACTTCGGCAATGCGCTCGCTGGGTGCCCATATCAATGTGTTTGCCATCGAGGCCGGCGTGGACGAACTGGCGGCGCAGGCAGGCGTGGATGCCGTCGAGTTCCGCCTCAGCCACCTCAGCGACCCAAGGGCCCGCGCGGTGGTCGAACGGGCCCGCGATGAATTCGCCTGGCCACGGCGTTCGTCTGCACCGGGCACGGGCATCGGCCTGGGCTTTGCCCGCTACAAGAACATCATGGGCTATTGCGCGGTGGCAGTGGAAATCCAGGTGCATCCGCAAACTGGCGAGATCGAGATTCAGCGGGTGGTCACGGCAGTGGACGTCGGGCAGATCGTCAACCCCGATGGGCTGCGCAACCAGGTCGAGGGCGGCATCGTCCAGTCGAGCAGCTGGACGCTCTACGAGGCGGTCAGTTATGACCCCGGTGGCGTACGCAGCTATGACTGGAGTGGCTATCCGATCCTGCGCTTCCCGCAACTGCCAAAACACGTGGAAGTGCACCTGATCGACCAGCCCGGGCAACCGTTCCTCGGTGCCGCCGAAATCGTCCAGGGCCCGATGGCGGCAGCCCTCGGTAACGCAGTGGCGGATGCCACCGGCCAGCGCCGGCTGGCGCTGCCGCTGACCCGCAAGGCGTGAACCGGCGGCGCTGGAACCTATGTCTTGCAAAGGTAACGGCAGATGCAACATCTTGATGTGACGGTCCTGGAGCAGGCGCTGGCCTGGGCAGACGAAGGACAAAGCGTGTGGCTATGCACGGTCCTTTCCACCTTCGGTTCGGCACCGCGCTCGCCTGGCGCAATGCTGGTGGCCATCCAGTCCGGTGCGCACAGCGGCTCGCTGTCCGGCGGCTGCGTCGAGGAGGCATTTCTCGAAGCGCTCAGCCGTGGCGAGCATGCGGCACCGGCGCAGGTCATCTGCTACGGCGCCAGTGCCGAGGAGCGCAGTCGCCTGCAACTGCCGTGTGGCGGTAGCCTGGACGTACTGGTCGAGCACCGGCGCCCGAGCGCCGAGTGGCGGGCCCACCTGCGCCACTTGCTCGGCGCTCTGCGCGGTCAACGCCGGCTGACCCGGGTAATCGACCTGGAAGGCGGCCTGTTCAGCACCCGCAGCCACACCGACGGCAGCGACACCGTGGTGCGCAGCGGAAGCCGCCTGGAGGTTGCCCTGGGCCCTGCCCTGCGCTTGCTGCTGGCAGGCCTGTCACCGGTTGCCGAGGCCTGCGCACAGTTCGCCCGGGCCTTGGGATTCGAAGTGATCGCTTGCGATCCGCGAGAAGAAGTGGCCGCGCTGTCGCTCGAAGGCGTGACGGTGATTCCGTTACTGCCCTCGATCTACATCGCCAACGGCGGTTGCCACGAAGCGACGGCGGTGGTGGCGCTGACCCATGACCCGAAAATCGATGACCTCGCATTGATGGAGGCCGTGCACACGCCTGCCTTCTACATCGGCGCCATGGGCTCGAAACGGACCTCGGAAAAACGCGCCGAGCGATTGCGCCGGATCGGCGGCTTGTCGCCTGCGGATGTCGACCGCCTGCACATGCCCATCGGCCTGGATATCGGCTCCAGGACCCCCGCCGAAATTGCATTGTCGGTGATGGCTGATGTGCTGCGGGTGTATCGAGGTAAAGCGCGAACGGCGCTTTGAAGGTTCCCGGGTTTTGCGAGTTGCGCAATGCACTTGCCCCGGTTGTGCTGATTATCAGCCTGGCCGCCGGACATTAACCTGACGCCAGCAAACAGCCGCACTGTCGCCGCGCTTGCCAACCGCATTCAAACCACTTGCAAAGGAACTGAGTAATGGCCCGTCATCTGTTCAATCCCATTCGCGTGGGCGCCTTGCAACTGCCGCACCGTATCGCCATGGCGCCACTGACCCGCTCCCGTGCAGGCCAACCCGGCGACCTCCCGACGGCAATGGCGGCGCAATATTATGCCCAGCGCGCCAGCGCAGCGTTGATCATCACCGAAGCCACGCAAATCTCCCGGCAGGGGCAAGGTTATGCCTGGACACCCGGCATCTACACGGCTGAACAGATCGCAGCCTGGCAGCAGGTGAGTGCCAAGGTGCACGCACAGGGCGGGCGCATCTTCATGCAGCTGTGGCACGTCGGGCGCGTTTCGCACCCCAGTTTCCAGCCCGATAATGGCCTGCCCGTTGCACCGAGTGCGATCGCCGCGCCCGGCAAGACGTTCATCGTCGACCCCGACGGCAATGGTGTCTGGGGTGATGTACCGGTCCCGCGCGCCCTGGAAGTCGAAGAGATCGCGGCGATCATCGATGACTACCGTAACGCTGCGCTCAATGCCATGGCGGCAGGCATGGATGGCGTCGAGATCCACGCTGGCAACGGCTACCTGCTCGACCAGTTCATCAACAGCAACAGCAACCGGCGCAGCGACCCTTACGGCGGCTCGTACCAGAACCGGGCGCGCCTGCTGCTGGCGGTGGTCCAGGCCGTGGCGCAAGAGATCGGCGCGGATCGCGTCGGTGTGCGCCTCACCCCGATGGGGCGGTTCATGGGCATGGGCGACGACACCCCTTTCGAAACCTTCAGCTACATCGTCAAGTCGCTGAACCGCTACAGCCTGGCCTACCTGCACCTGGTCGAGCCCGCGGTCGTCGGCACCGTCAAGGACGAAAACTTCGACCCGCGCTGGGACGAGATCATCTTGCAGCTGCGTGATGCCTGGGAAGGTGTCCTGGTGCTCGCAGGCGGGTATGACGCCGCCTCTGCCGAACGAGCGATTGCCGAAGGCCGTGCCGACGTGGTGGCTTTCGGCCGGCCGTTCCTGGCCAACCCGGACTTGCCACGCCGCATCCGCGACGGCCTGGAACTCAACCTGGCCGACCCTGCAACCTTCTTTGGTGGCGACGAACGAGGCTACATCGACTATCCAGTCCACCCCTGACAGGGCCGTGCCGACTGGATAGCCCAGCCAGTCGGCACGGCGCTACGCAGGTTTCAGGCGCATGGCTGCTGGCTGCGCGCGTCAAGATGGCCGTAACCGGCAGCGCGGGTGAAATCGGCAAGATGCCAGAGGTTGCCGTTGGCGCCCCAGGTGCCATCGGCGACGTCGACCAGCTGTATCGACGTCATCAGCCTGCGCCCGTCATCCTGCCCCACGCAGTGTTCGATGGCCTGGTGCAGACCCTGCACGTAATCCTTGCGCATCTGTGCATCGAGGACCCCGGCCGGCACCTTCACCGTGACGATGCAGGGAATGGCCTGGGCGTGCAGGTTCACCCCGCCACACAGCCAGTCAGCGCCACGCACCTCCTCGATGAGCACCCAGCACAGGCTGCGCTGCGGTAGCGCGCTACCCATGTGTTCGTGGGCGATGGCGGCCTCGCTGACGCGCTTGAGCAGCAGTTCGCGTTGCGCTTCGTTGAAAGCCCCGGCAGGGACCTTGATCAGGATGTTGGGCATGGCGGAAACCTTGATGATGAATGGAAGCGCCATTAGGCCCGTCAGCCGTTGCGTGCAGAAGTGTCGGATCCGTCCCGTTTCGCGCATAATCCGCCAATGTACGATTTCACCATCCTGGT
This sequence comes from Pseudomonas sp. SMV7, assembly GCF_052041995.1. Classification (NCBI taxonomy): domain Bacteria; kingdom Pseudomonadati; phylum Pseudomonadota; class Gammaproteobacteria; order Pseudomonadales; family Pseudomonadaceae; genus Pseudomonas; species Pseudomonas sp. SMV7. Next base: position 112,835 of record NZ_JBKGGT010000013.1, read on the forward strand.
CACCCCGGGGGCATTCGCGACGAGCGTGGCCGCCACCCTGGACATCCTCGCCAGCGCAGCCACCGTCAGCGAGCGACTCGGCCTGGCCGCACCACGCTGGCGGGTTTGCGGCCCGCAACCGGGGCCGGTAGCGCTGGGCCATGGCCTGCAACTGCCGGTGCAACCACTCGAAACGAGCGCCGAGGACCACTCCTGCTGGGTCATACCGGGCATCGGCGTCAGCGACATCGCACTCCTCGAGCAGCGCCTCGCCGAGCCATGGGCAGCACCCTGCCGCGCTGCGCTGCGCAGTCATGTCGCCAACGGCAGAGAAGTTGCGGCGTCCTGTTCGGCGGTGTTTCTGCTGCAGGCAGCCGGGCTGCTGGACGGCCGGCGGGTGACTACCTCCTGGTGGCTGGCTACGCATCTGCAGCAACTGGCACCCGGTTGCCGCGTGGAGCCGGACTTCATGGTCCTGGCCGACCACCCCGTGACCACGGCAGGTGCCGCCTTCGCGCAAACCGACCTGATGCTGCACCTGCTCCGGCGGCGCCTGTCACCTGCAATCGCCGACGCGGTGGGCAAGGCGCTGCTGCTCGACCGCCGGCAATTGCAGGCGCCTTTCGTCATTCCTGCCGTGCTGGCGCAAGGCAATGCGCTGGTCTCGCGCCTGACTGCCGAGATCGAGAAGTCACTGCCGGAACCGGCCAGCGTCAAGGCCCTGGCGGCAAGCGTCGGCATGTCCGAGCGGACCCTGTCGCGGCATGTGCACAAGGCAACGGGGCACTCTACCCGGCAGCTGATCCAGCGGGTGCAGTTGCACAAGGCCCGGGCGCTGCTCGAGTCTGGCGAATACTCCGTCGAAGCGGTCTCGGCGCAGGTCGGCTACCAGGACGCCACGGCGCTGCGGCGGCTGATGCGACGTTTGCTCAACGCCACCCCGCGACAATTGCGCCAGCGCTGAGCAGGCATGGCGGTGGACGCCAATGAGCGGCAGCAGAGAATACTCATAAGCGCACGGTAGCTTTGGTATGATCCCGGCGCGATTTGCAGGTACAGTCTGCAAAGGATTCCAAGCTGATGAACAGGGCCGCGCTATGTCCTTGCGTTCTGCGCCGCCGGCTCATTTTTTAGGTGAAAGCTGAAGTTTGATGCGAAAACTCCTGGCAAGCACCCTGGCGTTGGTTATAGCCGCCGCACTCTGTGGCTACGGTTTCTGGACCCAGCAGCGCCCGGAAGGCCATTACCTGTCCGACCTGCGCATCGAACTGGCGCTGAACCATGGCGTGCCCGGCGAACATGGCAACCTGCTCGGCGTCGAGCCGTTGCTGTACCCCGGCGACTATCAGAACCTGCAACGCCTGCACCGCAAGCTCGCGGCCTACCTGGAACAGGCCCGGGCCCAGGGCCTGGTCGGCCCGCGCACGGTGGTGGTACTGCCCGAGCACATCGGTACCTGGCTGTGGGCGCGCGGCGAAAAGAACGAGCTGTACCAGGTCACCCAAAGTCGTGAAGCCCTGCAATGGCTGGAGCTGAGCAACCCGCTGCGCTATGGCCTGGCCATGCTCGGTGCTGACGGTGACGACCGCCGCGCCGATGCCCATTTGCGCATGAAAGCCGAACAGATGGCCACGGACTACCAGCAGCTGTTCGGCGGCCTGGCCAAGGAATTCAACGTGACCCTGGTGGCCGGCTCGATCGTACTGCCCGCCCCCTATGTGAAACACGGCGTGCTGCATGCCGGCAACGGCCCGCTGTTCAACAGCAGCATGGTGTTCGCCAGCGACGGCTCGCTGCTCGGCCAGCCACAGCGTCAACAGTTCCCCGACAGCGAAATGCGCCGCTATGTCCACGATGGCCGCCAGCAGCCTTTGCAGGTCGTGCAGACCCCTGCCGGACGCCTGGGAGTACTGGTGGGCAGCGATAGCTGGTACCCGGAAAACCACCAGCAACTGGCCCGCCAGGCCGTAGAACTGATCGCCAACCCGGTATTCCTCAGCGGCAAGAACAGCTGGCAGGCACCCTGGCGTGGCAACCGTCATCAGGCTGCCAGCGCCAGGCTGCCCTTGCAGCGCGGCGAAGTCAGCGAACAGGCCGCCTGGCAGCGCCTGACCGAGGCCGCCGGGGCCGGCGTCAGCAGCATGAGCGTGTTCATGCGCGGGCAGTTCTGGGAACAGGGCAGCGACGGCCAGGGCTTTGCCCGCCAGGCCGGTGAACTGCTGGCGGGAACGCCCAGCCCTGGCGCCCGCCTGCTGAACCTGTGGTTGTAGGCCGATGGCCCGCCCCCGTGTGCGCCTGGGCGACCTTTCGGTCGGTTTCGTCCAGCCGCTGAGCGAGGCCCTGCGCGAGCTTGGCCACGACCCTGAGCCGCTGTTACAGCGCTATGGCCTGGGCGCGGTACGCCTGGGCGAGGCCAATGCACGTTTGTCGATACCGCGCTACATGCACCTGGGGCATGCCGCCATCGAACTGTGCGGCGAGGCGGCGCTGGGCCTGCACATGGGGCGCCTGAGCCGTCTGGCGCAGGCCGGGCTGGCCGGGGTCACCGCGGCCCAGGCGCCCAGCGTGGGCGAGGCGGCGCGCACCCTGCTGCGCTTCGAGCCGCTGTATGCGGCCAACTACCGTGGCCATTGCAGCTTCCATGAGGACGCCCACGGCGCCTGGCTGCGCTTCTACTCGATCAGCCCCTACAACGCCTACAACCGCTTCGTCGTCGATTCCCTGCTCGCGGGCTGGCTGGCCCAGTTGAGCGACCTTGCCGGCACACCGGTGCAGGCCGAGCGCCTGGAAATCGAGTTTGCCGCCCCCGCCTACGCCGAACGTTACCAGCCATTGTGCAGCGCACCCGTGCAATTTGCCGCAGAAAGCAATCAATTGCGCCTGAGCCGCGCCACGCTGCAGCTGGCCAACCCGCGGCATTGCCCAAGCACCTGGCAGCATCTGCTGCAGCTGTGCGAGGCGGAGATGCTGCAACGCACCCGCGTACGCAGCCTGGGTGAGCGCATCACCCACCTGCTGGGCCCGTTGCTCAATGGCGGTCGCGAACCGGACCTGGAAGAAGTAGCGCTGCACCTGCAGCTGCCGACTTGGACCTTGCGCCGCAAGCTGGCCGAGGAAGGCACGCGTTTTCGTGACCTGCTCAACGAAACACGGCGCGACCTGGCCGAGACCTACATCCGCGATACGGCACTGGCCTTTGGCGAGATCGCCTATCTGTTGGGGTTTGCATCGGCCGAGGCCTTCCAGCGCGCGTTCAAGCGCTGGACGGGCCTTACACCGGGCGAGTTCCGCCGCAGCCAGCGGCGGGTGGGCTAGAGCTCGGTGGCGTCGTCGGCTGGTTCCGGAGTGTCCAGTTCATAAGCCTGGTATTCGAGAAGTTCTTCCTGGTATTCATCCATAACCCTGCGTCCTCTTGCTCATTTTCTCTTGATGGCGGTTGCCTTCACCCTAGGCAGGTGAGATGAAGGAACGATGACAAGCTTAGGAAAGATACAACAAAGCTGTAAGGTAATCCCCCCAACTGTGTCAGCCTGATGGATTTCTAGCCGAGAAGCATGTCGTCACCCAGACAGCGCATCGGACCACCGACAACCAAGCCTGGTTCGGCTCCACCGAGATGCGCTTCCGTGGGTTGTTCAAGTGTGGCGCGCAAGCAAGACGCTAATGCCCCGTCGGGCCTACCATTGGACCAGCCATGACAAGCGAGCTCCAGTAAAAGCCGGGGCTTCCTTGCTCCCATCCAAAAGCAAAGCTTCAACCAAGCTTGCGACCTAGCGCCTTGAAGAACAACGCCGATTGAAGTCGCTCACCGTCAGCCTGAAGTGCAACTTTCGCAGCTATATCATTACTGACACCCGCTAGTGCAAGGCCCGTAGAGCGCGCCAACACCTCGGCGCCGCACGCTCTTTCTAAAAAATACAAATCGTCATAGGCATAATCAATTCTATCATTACACACTACCACGCCATGATTTCTCAGAAATACGATATCAGCCCCGCCCATGGCAATTGCAATGCGCTCCCCCTCGGAGTGATCCAGCGCAAAGCCGTTGTATTGTTTATCTACAACCACGCGATTATGAAACCTCATCGCATTTTGCGAAAGCTGGGTATCCAGGCAGCCATGTTCGGTCAGAGCAAGTGCAGTCGCATAGGGCATATGTGTATGAAGCACACAGGACTTTTTCGCAATTCGATGAATGGCTGCATGAATAAACATCGCCGTGGGCTCAACCTCATGACGTCCAGCAATTCGATTTCCGTCGCTGTCGACGATGACGATGTCATCGGCTTGGATCTCTTCCCACAGCAAGCCCCGTGGATTCAACAAGAACAGATCGGGCTGTTGTGGCAGCGCGATACTGAAATGATTGCAGACCCCTTCACCAAAGCCATGATAGGCGGCCGCACGTAAAGCCAGCGCTAGACTTTCTCTCAGTTCAACGACACTGCTTTCCGAAAAAATCTCTGCCCCAGGATTCAATTCTGCCTTCATGAAAACCTCCCTTCCTCACAACTTATGTGTGCCTGATCATTGGCGGCTATTTGATTTATTGCTGTAGCTGGGTTCGACAGCAACAACGGATAATCGGTTGTTCGCCGCGCGGGCCAAATAGTAGACGGCCAATGCAATGATAGCGATGCCACATTGGCCAAGGCTGATCCGGAGCACCGGGTCGAACGCCATGCTTGCCAGGACGGCTACAATCGCTGCGATCACCAACAGCGGTACCCACGGATGTCCCCAAACTGCAAATTTCAGAGAGCCCTGCGAGACCCAGTTACTGCGTAATCTGAGCTGAGACAGACAAATCATCAGATAAACAAAGAGAAACACTGTTCCGGATGAGTTGATGAGGAACTGAAAGACAGTGTCGGGCCAGAGCGCGGCTATGACCACGCAGCCATATCCCACGAGTGTGGAGGCAATGACACCACGGACCGGAACGCCTTTATGATTAAGCCGGGCCATTGAACGCGGGGCGTCATCGTTGGATGCCAGGATGAACAAGACCCGCGATGCAGTGTAGATACCGGCATTTAATACAGAGAGCACCGCCACCAGAATTACCGCGGTTAGAATGGTGCCGGCAGCAGGAATGCCAATATGTTCAAGCGTGGTTACGAAGGGAGACTTGCCAGGAATGATGTTGCTCCAAGGCTGCGCGACAACGATAAGGAATATCGCCAGGACATAGAAAATCATGATACGCATGATGACGGTGTTGGCGACTTTGCGAATGCTGCGTGCGGGGTCCCCCGACTCGGCGGCAGCAAGCGTAGCAACCTCCATTCCAGTCATGGAGAAAATCACTACTACCACACCCGCGAACAATGATCCGACGCCGTATGGCAGGAAACCGCCATGTGCTGTCAGATTACCGAAGTTGGCCGTAGCGGTTGAGTCATTATCCAACATGAAAAAGACGACGACCCCGACGAACACCAGGATTGCCACAACCTTGACGCCGGCAAACCAGTACTCAGCCTCCCCGAAGGAGTGGACAGACATCAAATTGAGCAGGGTCATGCTCATCATGAGCCCCAAAGCTATCGTCCATACGGGTATATCAGGTAGCCAGCCGTTAATGATTTGCGCCCCCGCCACGGCCTCGAAACCCACGACAATGACCCAGAAATACCAATATAGCCATCCGGTCATGTAACCCGCCGGACGGCCGAAGGCCAAGCGGGCATATTCAATAAAAGAGCCTGTCACGGGATGCGCTGCCGCCATTTCACCGAGCATCCGCATTACCAACGCCACGATAACGCCTGTCAACGCATAGGTAATGAAGGCACCAGGACCGGTGGAAGCGATTACCGTACTCGATCCAACAAATAGTCCAGCACCCAGTGCACTTCCAAGCGCTAGCATGCTGACATGTCTTGTTTTCAGCGCTACCTTGAGCGCTGAGGGCTTGCTTTCATTCGGCATGGTCGTCTTCTCCATTATTGTTTTTTAGCGGAGTCAATATCACTGGAACACTTATGAGGGAAATGCCACTGGCAGGCGTGTTATTGCAGACCTGGACTTAATGACTTAAAGCCGTATCTGCGCCTGCCTTGGCAATAGGCACTGCATGTCGTGGAGATATAGGGCGTTGTTGTCGTTACAACCCATGACTTGAGTTGCAGCTAATCATGAGGCGCCGGGAGGAGCGCTCACCTGTCGGCAGCCTGAAGCACCCCTCCCCTTCTCCCTAGGAGCGCGCCCAACCAAGTTGCTCAAACAGGCTGCAAACCGGATCCAGCGTCGGGAAAACGGCGTCAGGCTTGTAATCCGCAAGGGGCATGCGTTTCGTGCCTCGGTCGATCCAGATGCAGCGGAAGCCCATATCCCGCGCAGCTACCAGATCGAGATGGGGACTTGCGCAGATATGCAGGACTTGGGAGCGTTTCACACCAAGCTGCTCGTGAGCGAAATCGAAAAGGCGAGGGTCAGGCTTGTACGCTTGGGCTTGCTGAGCGGTGATGACCCTGTCAATCAGCCCGCCTAGCTGGGCGACATTGCCTGCAATGATGTCATCGTCGGTATTCGAGACGATGCACAACTTGAAGCCCTGCGCCTTCAACCAGTCGAGGGTAGGTACTACTTCTGCAAAAGGCGTCATGCGCCCGATCCGCTCGACGAATGCTTCGGCCTCACCTCCCTCGTAGCTGACCTCCAGCTCTCTCAGGGTGCTGCGCAGCGACTGCTCGGTTACCTGGCGAAAATTCATGAAGGACGGCTGCTGTTCGAGGCGGTGTTCGTATTCATCATAAACCCGCAGAAATTCCGCCTCACGGTGGATGATTCCTTTTTGCTGGAGGAGCGTACGGACGTAATCCAGCAGCCCTTCATCCCACTGAATCAAGGTGCCGTAGCAATCGAAAGTCAGCCATTGAGGCTTGGAAAAATCATGAAGAGACATGGAAATAGCACTCTGCGTTGTTGGTACGAGTTCATCATCCCCGCGCTGTGCCAAATTTGAAAATTGAATTATGATGAAAAAATAATTCGAAACGCAGATTAATCGCCATGATCGACCTGGACCTCTTGCAAACCTTCGTCTCTGTCGTCGATTCGGGAGGGTTCACTCGGGCAGGAGATCGAGTGAAGCGTACTCAATCGACCATCAGCCAGCAGATAAAGAAGCTCGAGGAGCAGGTCGGGCGGGCGCTACTCGTTCGCCAACGGGCATGCAGGTCGGTCCAGCTCACCGAGGATGGTGAGCGTCTGCTGGGTTACGCACGGCGATTGGTAGGACTTGCTCGGGAAGTCGGGGACATGATGAGTTGCGCTGACATTCGCGGCGTGGTCAGCCTCGGCATCCCTGAGGATTTCCCGATTGATCAGCTAATCAGGCTTATCACTGGCTTCAACCAGCGCTTTCCTGACATCAGGCTCGACATATCAAATGGATTAAGCAGCAGCCTGATCGCCCAGATGGAACGCCGCGAGCTAGACATGGCCGTGGTAAAGCGCAACAGCGGCGATGGAGAAGCGATTGCCATATGGCCAGAGCATTTAAGCTGGGTCGCCGGGCCTGACCTACCGTTGGATCAGGATACCGTTCCGCTTGTAGTGTATGCGCCGGGATGCTTGTACAGGGAACGTGCTATCCGCGCCCTTGAGCTCGCCGGCAGGCGATGGCGAATCGCGTTCGCATCGCCAAGCCTGACGAGCATTCAAGCCGCTATTTCCGCCAATCTCGGCCTAAGCCTGTTGCCTGGCAATGCGATACGTCCCGATCACCGGATTGTATCCACGGAGTTAGGCCTTGGCGTCCCGCCTTCGACAGAACTGGCACTTGTAGCGGCTAGCCGAATATTGACCAACGCTCAGAAACTCGTCGCTGATTTTCTCATCGAGCACGTGAATTGAACGGGCAGCTCTCGTCTGCCTTTATTTCTTCGGGCCGCTGCTGGCCGAGCTCTTTCGTTCCCGACCGTGCGCTTTCATAGAGCGGGCGAAGTGGCTTCGCCAGGCTGGGCCTGTTGCTGCACCTCAATCGGCGCAGCCTCGGCCGGCGGTGCCACCGGCTGCGAGCCCTGGCTGTCATCCACCGCTGGCGCCGCTACCGCCTCAGTGGCCGGCGCCATGGCTGCTGGCGCTGGCACAGCCTCAGTAACAGGCGCGGCTGCCGGGGCGGGCGCCACCGGGCTGGCCGCTGCCTGCTCCGGCAGCCCCAGGTCAGCCGCAGGCTTTTCGACCTTTGGCGCGGGCGCCTCGGCCTCGGCCTTGCTCGCCTGCTTCGGCTTGGGCTTGGGCAGATAGCTCTCCACCAGGGCGAAATAGCGATCATAGAACTGCGCCGCCGTCACCGTCTCGCTGGCCACCTTGACCATGGAATCGTCGCTGGAGCCGATCGGCATCGACACAGAACCCAGCACGCCAACGCCCAGGCTGGCCGAGGTGTTGGACTTCTTCAGGGCATAACGGTCCTGCAGGGCGTTGGCGAACATGGTCGAGCGCTGCTCGTCGCTCACATCCGGCGCACAGGTAACGTTGAAGCTGATCTGCAGGTGATTCTCGCTGTTCTGCTGGAAACTCTTGTTGCCCATCACCTGGTTGGCACCGCTGCTGGTGATGATATAGCCCTGGCTGAGCAAGGCACGCCGGGCGGCCTCGCAAGAGCCGGCATCGCTCACCGGGAAGCTGCGCGAGAAGGTGCCCGAGTCATCGAAATTCTCATGCTCGTAGACGGCGGCTTTTTTCGAGGAACAACCGGTCACGCCCGCCAGCACCAGGGCCAGCCCGAGCGCACCAAAGACGGTAGATCTGGTCATTGCGTATTCCGGGTAAGTCAGAAAGGTGCCTATTGTGCAACACAGCAGGCAGGCACAGGAACCGCTGATCGGTGAAGAGTCTGTCAGATTCGTGTAAATCTGGGCCAAGGCCGGCGACGGCCAGGCGCAGAAACAAAAAAAGCGACCCTGAGGTCGCTTTTTCGTGCTTCGAGGCGTTCAAGGGGCCTCGAGGCGAAGATGGCGCAGCGGACGGGACTCGAACCCGCGACCCCCGGCGTGACAGGCCGGTATTCTAACCGACTGAACTACCGCTGCGTATCATTCAGGCTTGCGCCCGATTGAAACCTGGGTCTACCCTTCCGGCTCGATGGCCTCAGGATAGGCACAAAAAAAGCGATGACTGGATCGCTTCTCTTGTGTTTGCTTCAAGGTGTTCAAGGGACCTTGAAACGAAGATGGCGCAGCGGACGGGACTCGAACCCGCGACCCCCGGCGTGACAGGCCGGTATTCTAACCGACTGAACTACCGCTGCGTATCGTTCAGGCTTGCGCCCGATTGAAACTGGGATCAGCCCAAGGCAGCTTGCCTTGCGACTTCAGACCGGTGCCAGGCACCCATCTGTTATTGAAAAATGGCGCAGCGGACGGGACTCGAACCCGCGACCCCCGGCGTGACAGGCCGGTATTCTAACCGACTGAACTACCGCTGCGCAGTGCGCTCCTCTCTGGCTATCGGCCTCTTGCAAAACCTTTAGCACCAGGAACTTCTCAGGAAGTGGTGGGTGATGACGGGATCGAACCGCCGACCCTCTGCTTGTAAGGCAGATGCTCTCCCGGCTGAGCTAATCACCCTCGCGATGTTGCTTGTTGCGTTTGCTTCGCTGAGGCCGCGAAATTTACGCAGGTGGTGAAGCTAAGTCAATAGCCCCGTTGGATTTTTTTCAAAAAAGGTCGGTTGGCTACACCGACCTCTTCGCGGGCTCGCCCGCTCCCACAGGATCTCCACCGATCCTGACCTATGTGAAATACCTGTGGGAGCGGGCGTGCCCGCGAAGAGGCCAGTACAAAATATGCAGAATGCTCAGGTGTAGATCATCTTGCGGGTCATGCCGCCATCGACCACGAACTCCTGGCCGGTAACGAATGCCGCCTGGCGTGACAACAGCCAGGCCACCATGGCCGCCACGTCTTCCACCGTCCCTACCCTGCCCGTCGGATGCTGGGCATGGTCGGCCTCGGTCAACGGTTCGGCCCGGCGCTGCGACGGGTCGCGGGCGTCGATCCAGCCCGGGCTCACCGCATTGACGCGGATCTCCGGGCCGAGGCTCATGGCCAGCGCATGGGTCAACGCCACCAGGCCGCCCTTGCTGGCTGCGTAGGCCTCGGTGTCAGGCTCGGACTGCCGCGCCCGGGTAGAGGTCAGGTTGACGATCGCCCCGTTGTGCGCGCGCAGGTACGGCGCACAGTGCTTGGCCAGCAGCATCGGGCCACTGAGGTTGACCGCCAGCACGCGGTTCCACTGCGCCAGGCTCAGGCTTTCCAGGGTATGGTTGTGCGGGTTGGCAATGGCCGCGTTGCACACCAACGCGTCCAGGCGGCCAAACTGCCCCAGCACCTCGGACACCCCGGCACTGACCTGGGCCTCGTCGGCAACATCCATGGTAATGAACCAGGCGTTGCCACCCAGGGCCTTGGCCACCTTGGCACCACGCTGGCGATCAAGATCACTGAGCACCACCTGCCAGCCTTCGCAGATCAGCCAGGCGGCAATGCCCAGGCCAATGCCGCGCGCGGCACCCGTGACCAGGGCAACCCGGCCGTTGTGGCCGGGCGCAGCGCCGCCGATCTCGATCACAGTGCCGCCAGCCCGCGCGCCAGGTCGGCCTGCAGGTCAGCGACGTCTTCCAGGCCCACGGCAACGCGGATCAGGCTGTCGCGAATCCCCGCAGCTTCACGCTCCTGCGGCGTCAGACGGCCGTGGGAAGTGGTGGCCGGGTGGGCGATGGTGGTCTTGCTGTCACCGAGGTTGGTGGTGATGGAGATCACCCGGGTGGCGTCGATGAAGCGCCAGGCGCCCTCTTTGCCGCCCTTGACCTCGAAGCTGACCACCGCACCGAAGCCGCTCATCTGGCGCTTGGCCAGCTCGTGCTGCGGGTGGCTCGGCAGGCCGGCGTAATGCACCTTCTCCACGCCCTCCTGCTGCTCCAGCCATTCGGCCAGCAGCTGGGCGCTTTCACAGTGCGCACGCATGCGCAGGCGCAGGGTTTCCAGGCCCTTGGTGAAGATCCAGGCATTGAATGGGCTGAGGGTCGGGCCTGCGGTACGCAGGAAACCGACCACTTCCTTCATCTGCTCGGCACGCCCGGCAACCACGCCGCCCATGCAGCGGCCCTGGCCGTCGATGAACTTGGTGGCCGAGTGGAACACGATGTCGGCACCCAGCTTCAGCGGTTGCTGCAGCGCCGGGGTGCTGAAGCAGTTGTCCACTACCAGCATGGCACCGTGGGCGTGGGCGATTTCGCTGAGGGCAGTGATATCGACCAACTCGGCCAGCGGGTTGGACGGCGACTCGACGATCAGCAGCTTGGTGTTGGCCTTGATGGCTTTTTCCCAGCCAGCCAGGTCGACCAGCGGCACGTAGTCCACCTGCACGCCAAAGCGCTTGAAATACTTCTCGAACAGGCTGATGGTCGAACCGAACACGCTTTGCGACACCAGCACATGGTCACCGGCGCTGCACAGCGACATCACCACGGCGAGGATCGCGGCCATGCCGGTGGACGTGCCCACGGCCTGTTCGGCGCCTTCCATGGCCGCCAGGCGCTCCTCGAAGGCGCGCACCGACGGGTTGGTGTAACGCGAATAGACGTTGCCCGGCGTTTCGCCGGCAAAGCGCGCGGCGGCGTCTGCAGCCGTGCGAAACACATAGCTGGAGGTCAGGAACAGCGCTTCGCTGTGCTCGGCCTCCGGTGTACGGTGCTGACCGGCGCGCACCGCCAGGGTGTCGAAACCGACACCCTCGAGGTCGCTGTCCAGCCGCCCGGCATCCCATTGATCCGTCATGCCGTCGCTCCCGAATCAGTTGTTGTACAGGTCGATGATCGCGCTGACTGCCTGGTTCTTGACCTTGGCCAGGTCATTGCGGGCTTGTTCGATGCGGTCGAGGTAGGCCTCGTCGATGTCGCCGGTGACATATTCACCGTTGAACACCGCGCAGTCGAAGTGCTCGATCTTGATCTTGCCGCCACCGACCGATTCGATCAGGTCCGGCAGGTCCTGGTAGACCAGCCAGTCGGCGCCGATCAACTCGGCCACCTGTTCGGTGGTGCGGTTGTGGGCGATCAGTTCGTGAGCGCTCGGCATATCGATGCCGTAGACGTTGGGGTAGCGCACCGCAGGGGCTGCGGAGCAGAAGTAGACGTTCTTGGCGCCGGCTTCGCGGGCCATCTGGATGATCTGCTTGCAGGTGGTGCCGCGCACGATCGAGTCGTCCACCAGCATCACGTTCTTGCCGCGGAATTCCAGCTCGATGGCGTTGAGCTTCTGGCGTACCGATTTCTTGCGCGCGGCCTGGCCGGGCATGATGAAGGTACGGCCGATGTAGCGGTTCTTGACGAAGCCTTCGCGGAACTTCACGCCCAGGTGGTTGGCCAGCTCCAGGGCCGCGGTGCGGCTGGTGTCCGGGATCGGGATGACCACGTCGATGTCGTGGTCCGGGCGCTCGCGCTGGATCTTCTCGGCCAGCTTCTCACCCATGCGCAGGCGCGCCTTGTACACCGACACGCCGTCCATGATCGAGTCCGGGCGGGCCAGGTAGACGTGCTCGAAGATGCACGGCTGCAGTTTCGGCGCGTCGGCGCACTGCTTGGTGTACAGCTGGCCTTCTTCGGTGATGTAGACCGCTTCGCCGGGTGCCAGGTCGCGGATCAGGGTGAAGCCGAGCACGTCCAGGGCCACGCTTTCCGAGGCGATCATGTATTCCACGCCTTCGTCGGTGTGACGCTGGCCGAACACCACCGGGCGGATGCCATTGGGGTCGCGGAAACCGACGATACCGTAGCCGGTGATCATCGCCACCACGGCGTAACCGCCGACACAGCGGCTATGCACATGGGACACCGCGGCGAACACGTCTTCTTCGGTCGGCTGCAGCTTGCCGCGTACGGCCAGCTCATGGGCGAACACGTTCAGCAGCACTTCCGAGTCGGAGTTGGTATTGACGTGGCGCAGGTCGGACTCGTAGATCTCCTTGGCCAGCTGCTCGACATTGGTCAGGTTGCCGTTGTGTGCCAGGGTGATGCCATAAGGCGAGTTGACGTAGAACGGCTGGGCCTCGGCCGAGGTCGAGCTGCCCGCGGTCGGGTAGCGCACGTGGCCGATGCCGATGTTGCCGACCAGGCGCTGCATGTGGCGCTGCTGGAAGACATCGCGCACCAGGCCATTATCCTTGCGCAGGAACAACCGGCCGTCATGGCTGGTCACGATACCGGCAGCGTCCTGGCCGCGGTGCTGGAGGACCGTAAGCGCGTCATACAGCGCCTGATTGACGTTCGACTTACCGACGATACCGACGATGCCACACATGCGACGCAACCCCTACTTTGACGAAACTTGAGTGAATAGCGCTCAGGGCTTTGCCGGCCCGAGCAACTGTTCCTTGAACGGAAGATCAGCCGGAGTGCCGATCAGCCCACTGGGTGTCCACTGGCCGGTAAACCCCAGGATCAGGTTTTTCGACCAGTCGGCAACCAAGAGAAATTGTGGTATCAGGCGTGATTCCTGCCACCAGGTGTCCTGTTGAACCGGCCCCAGGCTGATCAGCCCGATGGCCACCACCACCAGCAAGGCCCCGCGCGCGGCACCGAAGGCCATGCCCAGGAAACGATCGGTGCCGGACAGCCCGGTCACGCGAATCAGCTCGCCGATGAGGAAGTTGATCATGGCGCCTACCAGCAAGGTGGCGACGAAAAGAATGGCGCAGCCGGCGATGACGCGCATCGACGGCGTCTGGATGTAGCTTTCAAGATACACCGACAGCGAACCGCCGAACATCCAGGCAACCGCACCGGCAATGATCCAGATGAGCAAGGACATGGCTTCCTTGACGAAGCCGCGCTTGAGACTGATCAGTGTGGAGACGGCGATGATCGCGATGATCGCCCAATCAACCAGGGTAAATGCCACGGTGCTGCCTGCAGACGTTTGAGGCGGCGCATTTTACCAGAGCGGCGGGCCGGGAGTAAGCGGAATGTCAGGTTGATTGGGGTTGGATCATTCGCGGGCAAACCTGCCCTCCAGGGATCGCGCACAAGAGAAATGCGCGATTTACCCAGGAGCTTGTCAAACAGGATCAGCTGCGTTCGGGCTGGAAGCGCACCACAAAGCCCTTGAGGCTGTTCTGGCGGTTGATCGCATCGCGCATGCGCTCGGCCTCGGCGCGCTCGATCAACGGCCCCACGTATACCCGGTTCATCCCACCCGCCGAGCGGACATAGGCGTTATACCCCTGGCTACGCAAGGTTTGCTGCAGCTTCTCGGCACCAGCGCGGTTGGACAGGCTGGCCAGCTGGATGGACCAACTGACGGGCAGGCCATTGACGTCGATCTTCGATGGCGCTTCCGCTTTGGCCACCGCTGCGGCCGGGGCCGAAGCCACTGCCGGCTTGCTCTCCGGCTTGGGCTCGACCTTTGGCGCGGGCGCCTGCGCCTTGGGCGGCTGAGCCTGCACCTGTACCTGCGGCGACGGCGTGATCGGCTGGCTGGGCGGGCTCGCCGGTGCGGTGGATTCCTCCACCACCACCGGTGGCTGTTGTGGCTCTGGCGCAATGGCCTGCGGCTCCGGCACGGCGACCGGCTCCACCTTTACTTCCGGCAGGCTTGGCATGGCCGGTGCCTGCGGGGCCTCGACGTGCACCTGGCGCATCTCGTCCTCGCGGGTGAACAGCATCGGCAGGAAAATCACCGCCAGCGCCACCAGCACCAACGCACCCACCATGCGCTGTTTCATCCCTTTATCCAGCACTGCCATCTACTCCACCCTCCTGGGCGTGCCGCTCCAGCCATTCCAGCGCCTGGGCAACACAGAAAAACGAACCGAACAGCAAGATCTGGTCATCCGCCGTCGCCTGCGCGCATTGCCCTTCAAGGGCGGCGTCGACGCTGGCATAAGACTTCACCGCGGCGCCGAGGTTCGTCAAGGCCGCGACCAGCTCGGCAGCCGGGCGGCTGCGCGGGGTGTCCAGCGGCGCCACCGCCCAGTCGTCGACCAGGCCCTGCAGCGGCGCGACAACGCCGTCCAGGTCCTTGTCGGCGAGCAGCCCGAACACCGCCAGGCGACGCCCGCTCAGTGGTCGCGCTGCCAGGCGTCGCGCCAGGTATTCTGCGGCATGCGGGTTGTGCCCCACATCCAGTAACAGCTCCACCGACCGGCCCTGCCAGCTCAGTAGCCGGCGATCGAGGCGCCCGGTGATACGGGTATCCAGCAGCGCCTGGCGAATCTGCCCGGCGTCCCACGGCAACCCCATCAGCAGGGAGGCCTGCAGGGCAAGCGCGGCGTTCTCCATCGGCAGGTCGAGCAAAGGCAGGCCGGGCAACGCTACCGGCTCACCCGTCGCGGCCGTACCGCGCCAGCTCCAGTGGCCATCGGCACCGGCCAGGTCGAAATCGCGCCCGCGCAGGAACAATGGCGCAGCCAGCTCGGCGGCCTTGTCCAGCAGCGGCTGCGGTGGATCCAGGTCGCCACACAGGGCTGGCTTGCCCTGGCGGAAGATGCCGGCCTTTTCGAAGGCCACCTGCTCGCGGGTATCGCCCAGGTAGTCGACATGGTCGACGCCGATGCTGGTCACCAGAGCCAGGTCGGCATCCACCACGTTCACGGTATCCAGGCGGCCACCCAGGCCCACTTCCAGCACCACCGCGTCCAGCTGCGACTGGTAGAACAACCAGAACGCGGCCAGGGTACCCATCTCGAAATAGGTCAGCGAAATGTCGCCGCGCGCCGCCTCGACGGCAGCGAAGGCTGCACACAGGCGCTCATCGCTGGCTTCGTGGCCATCGATCAGTACCCGCTCGTTATAACGCAACAGGTGCGGCGAGCTGTACACGCCGACCTTCAACCCCTGGGCACGCAGCAGTGAAGCCACGAAGGCGCAGGTCGAGCCCTTGCCGTTGGTGCCGGTCACCGTTACCACGCGTGGCGCCAGCTTGCCCAACGCCAGCCGGGCAAGCACCTTTTGCGACCGCTCCAGGCCCATGTCGATGGCCGTGGGGTGCAACTGCTCGAGGTAGGCGAGCCATTCGCCCAGGGATCGTTGTGTCATCACGCGACGGCAGCCGCCTCACGCGCCTGCGCCGGGGTTTCCTGGCCAGTCATCTGCGCCAGCAGGCGAGCCAGACGCGGACGCAGTTCACCACGCGGGATGATCAGGTCGATCGCACCGTGCTCCAGCAGGAACTCGCTGCGCTGGAAGCCTTCCGGCAGTTTCTCGCGCACGGTCTGCTCGATCACCCGCGGGCCGGCGAAACCGATCAGCGCCTTCGGCTCGCCGACAATCACGTCACCGAGCATCGCCAGGCTGGCGGAAACGCCACCGTATACCGGGTCGGTCAGTACCGAGATGAACGGGATGCCTTCTTCACGCAGGCGCGCCAGCACGGCCGAGGTCTTGGCCATCTGCATCAGCGAGATCAGCGCTTCCTGCATGCGCGCGCCGCCGGAGGCGGAGAAGCACACCATCGGGCAGCGGTGCTCCAGGGCGTAGTTGGCCGCGCGTACGAAACGCTCGCCGACGATCGCACCCATGGAGCCGCCCATGAACGAGAACTCGAAGGCACTGACCACGATCGGCATGCCCATCAGGGTGCCGCTCATGGAGATCAGCGCGTCTTTCTCGCCGGTCTGCTTCTGTGCGCCGGCCAGGCGGTCCTTGTACTTCTTGCCATCACGGAACTTCAGGCGGTCGACCGGTTCCAGCTCGGCGCCCAGTTCGGCACGGCCATCGGCGTCGAGGAAGATGTCGATGCGCGCACGTGCGCCGATGCGCATGTGGTGGTTGCACTTGGGGCAGACATCCAGGGTCTTTTCCAGCTCCGGACGATACAGCACGGCCTCGCAGGCCGGGCATTTGTGCCACAGGCCTTCAGGCACCGAGCTCTTCTTCACCTCGGAACGCATGATCGAAGGGATCAGTTTGTCGACTAACCAGTTGCTCATGCTTTCTTTCTCCAGTATCGGCAGGCGGGCCCGGTAGCGCCGGCCCTGCCCTTGAGCTCACAATCTTTCATGAAACGATGATGGACCGACCGCCGGGGCTTCCGGCGCGCCGCTCCACCGCTAATGTATGTTCTGCCGCCACAGACGCTGACGGCTGCCCCACAGGGCTGCGAAAGCTATGGACGATGGCGCGCAGCCAGCCGTCACATCTGCTATCACGCCTGTTTCACCGCCTGCAGGAAGGCCTCGATCTTCGCCGCATCCTTGATGCCCTTGGCCTGCTCCACGCCGCCACTGACATCTACCGCGTAGGGCCGCACCTGGGCGATGGCCTGGCCGACATTGTCGGCAGACAACCCACCGGCCAGGATGACCGGTTTGCTCAGGCGCGCCGGCACCAGCGACCAGTCGAACGCCTCACCGGTACCCCCGGGTACGCCAGGCACATAGGTGTCCAGCAGGATGCCACGGGCCCCGGCGTACAGCTGGCAGGCCGCCTCCAGGTCGTCGCCCGGGCGTACGCGCAGGGCCTTGATCCAGGGACGCTGGTAGCCTTCGCAGTCCTGCGGGGTTTCATCGCCGTGGAACTGTAGCAGGTCCAGCGGCACCGCTTCGAGAATCTCGTTCAGCTCGCAGCGCGTGGCGTTGACGAACAACCCCACCGTGGTCACGAATGGCGGCAGCGCGGCGATGATCGCCCGTGCCTGACGTACGTCCACCGCCCGCGGGCTCCTGGTGTAGAACACCAGGCCGATGGCGTCAGCCCCTGCCTCGGCAGCGGCCAGTGCGTCTTCGATGCGGGTAATACCGCAGATCTTGCTGCGAACGTTGCTCATGGACAGCGAACCCTGCTGGTGGCAGTGAAAGGCCGGATGTTAACAAATGACGTTTGGCCCGTCAGTCAGCCAATGCCTCGTAGCCAGTCAAAAAGTGTGGGCCGATGTAACGGCTGGGCAGTGCATACGCCTCGGGGTACTCCACCTGCACCAGGTAAAGCCCGTACGGGTGCGCCGTGACCCCGCCTTCGCGACGGTTGCGCCCTTCCAGCACCTCGCGCGCCCAGGCCACCGGGCGCTCGCCGGCGCCGATGGTCATCAGCACACCGGCGATGTTGCGCACCATGTGGTGCAGGAACGCCGTGGCGCGTATGTCCAGCACGATCATCTGGCCATGCCGGGTAACGCGCAGGTGGTAGATGTGCTTGATCGGCGACTTGGCCTGGCACTGGCTGGCCCGGAAGGCGCTGAAGTCATGGGTGCCGAGCAGGTACTGCGCGGCTTCGGCCATGCGCTCGACATCCAGCGGGCGATGGTTCCAGGTGACCTCCTCGGCCAGGTGCGCGGGGCGGATCGGGTCGTTGTAGATGACGTAGCGGTAACGCCGGGCACAGGCCTTGAAACGGGCATGGAAGTCGGCCGGCATCGGCCGCGACCAGACCACACTGATGTCATGCGGCAGGTTGAAGTTGGTGCCCATGGTCCAGGCGCGCTCGTCGCGCACGGCGCGGGTGTCGAAATGCACGACCTGCCCACAGCCATGTACGCCGGCGTCGGTGCGCCCGGCGCAGATGACCGAAATCGGCTCGTTGGCCACCTTGGACAACGCTTGCTCGAGCGCTTGCTGGACACTTGGCACGCCGCTGGCCTGGCGCTGCCAGCCGCGGTAGCGCGCGCCCTTGTATTCCACGCCCAGGGCGATGCGAGAGTAGCCTTCGGCCGCAGACTCGGCGGCAGTGTCGATGATGTCCAAGAGCATGAAACCTGTGGGGTGTACGGAATGGCGGGGATTATAACGACAACGGCAGCCATGTTGGGCTGCCGTGGGATCCGCATTGTCTTATGGCCGCTTCGCGGGTTTCCACGGAGAGGCCAGCCTTGGGTGCCTCAAACCAGACGGGAAAGCATGTCCTCGGCTTCCTGGCGCTGGTTTTCATCACCATCCTTGACCACTTCATCGAGGATGTCGCGCGCCCCCTGGTTGTCGCCCATGTCGATATAGGCACGCGCCAAATCAAGCTTGGTGGCCACTTCGTCGCTGCCGGAGAAGAAGTCGAAGTCCAGGTCGTCCAGCGGCTCGGGCTCGGGCTGGGCAGCGGCGTCTTCGCTGGTGAAATGTGGCTCCAGCGAGGGCGACTCGAGGCTCTGCGACAGCTTGTCCAGCTCGGCGTTGACATCGTCCAGCTCGGAGGCGAAGTTCTTCGCCGCTGGCGAATCATCTTCCAGCGACAACGACAGGTCGAAGTCGGATGGCAGGTCGAACTCGGACAATGGGTCGAACGCCGGCACGCTGTCGAAAGCAGCCAGTTCCGCGGCGACATCCACCGGGGTTTCGTCGACACCCGGCGCAGCCGGGGCAACCGGCTCGCTGACATCGAGGTCGAAATCGGACAGGTCGACAGCGGGTTGCGCTTCGGCCTGGGCCAGCATGGCCTCGAAATCGGCGTCGGCATCGGCCTGCAGCTCGGCATCGACGGCAAACGGTTGTTGTTCTTCCTGCGCCACTTGCGGCAGGGGCTCATCGAGTACCGGCTCGTCCAGCACCGGTTCGTCCAGCCCCGGCGTAGCCAGCGGGCTGTCCTCGGGCAGGTCATCACCCAGGCTCAGGTCGAAGGCAGTGTCCAGGTCCTGTTCGTCCAGGCCCGGCATATCGAGGGTCGGCACTTCATCGAAGGCATCCAGCTCAGGTGCAGCTTCAGGCTGCGCTGGCGCGGCGGCCTCCGGCTCGACCGCCAACTGCGGCTCGAGGGTCGGCAAGTCGTCCAGGCCGACTTCGGCAGGCGCTGGCGTTTCAGGCTGATCCTGCAGCAAGCCCTGCACATACTGTTCGTCCATCTCGGCAGCCAGGGCCGCAGCACCGAGGCCGGCAGCAGCCAGGCCGAGCATGGCCGGGTAGCGTTCCTTCAAGCCGGCGACCGCGGCGCTGTTCTGCTCGCTGGCCGGCAGTTTGCGCTCCTGCTCGACGAACGCACTCTGGTCACCCTGGCGAGCGTACACGTCCATCAGTTGCAGGCGCAGGTCATCACGCTCCGGCGCAGCAGCCACGGCGGGCTCCAGCAGGTCGGCAGCGCGGTTCAGGCGGCCTGCGGCCAGGCATTGCCCGACCTCTTCCAGCAGCGCGGCGTAGGGGTCGGCCTGTGCCTCGGGCTGCGTTTCGACGGCGGCCGCCAGCGGCTTTTCTGCTGCTGCGGCAGCGGCGGCCGAAGCGGCGACCACGGCTGGCGACAGAGTCACGCTCGGCGCCGAAACATCGACGCCATCGAGGCTTGCGCTGTCGTTGTCGAAGCCTGTGGCCTGCTCTTCTTCCAGCGCGCGCGCCATGCGCAGGTGTTTTTCGGCTTCCTGCTGGGCCTTGCGCTTGCGCGCCAGCAGCAACAGCAGAAGCAGCAGCACGAGCAACGCGCTGCCGGCGATCAGCCCCAGCAACAGCGGATTGCCGGTGATTTCATCCAGTACATTGCCAGGCTGTTCGCCGGCTGCAGGCTCGGCGGCTGGCGCCGGCTTGGGTGCGGTATCCACGGCGGCAGGCGCCGGTTTGACCACCGGTTGAGCATCGGCCGCGGGCTGGGCCGGGGCCGCTGCCCCCTGGGCCTCCAGGCGGGCCAACTGGTTGTTCTTCAGCTCGATCAGACGCTGCAGCTTGTCCAGCTGGCTCTGCAGGTCGGCCATGCGGCTCTTGAGTTCTTCGTTGTCGCGACGGCTGGTGTCCAGGCTTTCCTCGGCCACGGCCAGCTTGTCGCTGAGTGCCTTGGCCTGGTCGGCACCGGCGTTGCCCGGGCTGACCAGGCGCAGGTTGTCGCCCTGGGCGATACGCGCCGGTGCCGCCTCGGCGGCACCCCGACGGGTGGCATCCAGCTGGCGGGCACGCGGGCCCAGGCGGCGGCCTTCACGCCAGGCGGCATACTGCTCGGCCACTTCGCTGATCGCCTCGCCCTGCGGGATGCTCTGGATCTGCTGCTGGTCAGGCAGGCGCAGCACCTGCCCCACCTTCAGCTGGTTGATGTTGTTGCCGATGAAGGCATCCGGGTTCAGCGCCTGGATCGCGATCATGGTCTGCTGGATCGAACCACCCTGGGTGTTGCGCGCGGCAATCTGCCACAAGGTGTCGCGGCGCTGGGTGGTGTAGCTGCCGGCAGCGGTCACTGCCGGTGCGACATTGCCCGCTGCCGGCTTGTCGCCCTGGGCCTTGGCCTGGTCGAGCAGCACGCTGTAGTCACGCAGCAGGCGGCCCTGCGGCCACATCACCTGAACCAGGAACTTGACCACCGGGCCCGGCAGCGGCTGGCTGGAGGTAACCCGCAACACGCTCCTGCCATTGGGGTTGATCACCGGCGTGAAGGTGAGGTCTTCGAGGTAAGGCGGCAGCGCTACCCCGGCCTTGCTGAACTCTTCCGGCGGCGCCAGGCTCGGCGCCACTTCGGCGGCGGTAAGGTCGCGCACGTCCAGCAGCTCGATCTCGGCGTCCAGCGGCTGGTTCTGTGCCGACTTGAGGGTCAGCTCCCCCAGGCCCAGGGCATTCGCCATGCCCGACGACAGCGCCGATGCTGCAGCCATGGCCAGAACCAGTTTGCGAATTCGAAGCATGACCTCTTCCCTTGTATGAAGCGTCCTGAAACCTGCATGCAGAGCAGGACAAAAGTGCTCGCCAGTATCTTTTACGGCATGTGTTTAATCAACAATTGCGCCACTTGCACAGCGTTTAGCGCGGCACCTTTGCGCACATTGTCGGTGGTCAGCCAGAGATTGAGTTGCTGCGCCTCATCAACACCGTGCCGTACACGACCAACATAGACCACGTCTTGGCCCACTGCGTCACCAACCGGGGTCGGATAATCATCGCGCTCCACCAGTTCGACACTGTCAGCCGCCTCGAGAGCGTGTTGAATCGCCTCCAGGTCCACCGGGCGGCGGCTCTGCACCGCCACACTGAAGCTATCGCCAAAAAACACCGGGACTTGAACACAGCTCACGGAAATCTTCAGTTCCGGCATGCCCAGCAGCACGCGCAATTCGTTGACCAGGCGCCGCTCCAGCGCGGTATGGCCCTGTTCATCGGCGGCACCGACCTGGGCCAGCAGGTTGAAGGCCACCTGGCGGTCGAAGAAGCGTGGTTCCAGCGGCCGGGCATTGAGCAGCTCGGCGGTTTGCCGGGCCAGTTCGGTGACCGCTTCACGGCCTTGCGCAGACACCGCCAGCGCCGCCATCACCTGCACCCGCTCGATATCCAGCAGGCCCTTGAGCGGTGCCAGCGCAACGGCCACGGCCACTGCGGCCGAGCACGGGCTGACGATGCGCGCGGGCAGCGCCAGGCCGGCCAGGCGTTCGGCGTTGGCTTCCGGTACCAGGGCCAGGGCGTCGTCCAGGCCGCCGGACAGGTCGATGACCGTGCAACCCGCCTGCAACGCCTTGCCGGCAAAGCTGCGGCTGACAGCGGCGCCGGTGGCGAAGAAGGCCAGCTTGACCTGGGCGAAGTCGAAGCTGTCCACTTCGCGCACTTTCAGCTTCTTGCCGGCGAACATCACGCTGCTACCGGCCGATTCCATGCTGGCCAGCAGGTGCAGCGTGCCGACCGGGAAGGCCAGTTCTTCGAGGATCTGTACCAGGGCTTCACCGACGCTGCCGGTGGCGCCGACGACGGCGATGTCCAGAGGGTTTGTCATGGAAGGAGTCCTTTTGCTGAAAACGGCGGGGGCGGCACTTTACTTGGATTGTCGGTGTTTGTCTTTGCTGACATATGGTGGGCCTACGGGCTGAATGGGTGATCGCCAGTATGCATAGGTCGCGGGGTTTACGGCGCCTGTGAGATCGAGCGCTGCACGGGCGGCGCTCGATCAGCTGACGCAAAAAAACCCGTGCTGTCGCCAGCACGGGTTTTCGGTCAAGCCGGAACGATCAACGCTCCAGCAGGATCCGCAGCATGCGGCGCAGCGGTTCGGCCGCGCCCCACAGCAGCTGGTCACCGACGGTGAACGCACCGAGGTACTGCGACCCCATGTTCAGCTTGCGCAAACGGCCAACCGGAATGTTCAGGGTACCGGTCACCTTGGTCGGGGTCAGCTCCTGCATGCTGATTTCACGCTGGTTCGGCACCAGCTTCACCCAGGGGTTGTGCTGGCTGATCATGCCTTCGATGTCGGCGAGCGGCACGTCCTTGTTCAGCTTGATGGTCAGCGCCTGGCTATGGCAACGCATGGCGCCGATGCGCACGCAGATGCCGTCGACCGGGATCGGGCTCTTGAAGCGGCCGAGAATCTTGTTGGTCTCGGCCTGGGCCTTCCACTCTTCGCGGCTCTGGCCGTTCGGCAGCTCCTTGTCGATCCACGGGATCAGGCTGCCGGCCAGCGGCACACCGAAGTTCTCGGTCGGGAACGCTTCGCTGCGCATGGTTTCGGCAACCTTGCGGTCGATGTCGAGGATGGCACTGGCCGGGTTGGCCAGGTCATCGGCCACGGCAGCGTGGGTTGCGCCCATCTGCTTGATCAGCTCGCGCATGTTCTGCGCGCCGGCACCGGACGCCGCCTGGTAGGTCATGGCGCTCATCCACTCGACCAGGCCGGCTTCGAACAGGCCGCCCAGGCCCATCAGCATCAGGCTGACGGTGCAGTTGCCGCCGATGTAGTTCTTGGTACCGGCGTCCAGTTGCTGGTCGATGACCTTGCGGTTGACCGGGTCGAGGATGATCACCGCGTCATCCTGCATGCGCAGGGACGAAGCGGCATCGATCCAGTAGCCCTGCCAGCCGGCTTCACGCAGCTTGGGGAAGACCTCGTTGGTGTAGTCGCCGCCCTGGCAGGTCAGGATCACGTCGAGGGTCTTGAGTTCTTCGATCGAATAAGCGTCCTTGAGTGGAGCAGTATCCTTGCCCACGTTCGGGCCTTGGCCACCGACGTTGGAGGTGGTGAAGAACACCGGCTCGATAAGGTCGAAGTCCTGCTCCTCCAGCATCCGCTGCATGAGCACGGAACCGACCATACCGCGCCAACCGATCAGACCTACACGTTTCATCGCAACTACACCTTTGCTAAAAGTGGGCCGCCACCGGGAATTTGGGGTGGCGGGCCAGAGAGATTACAGATTCCGCAGCGCTGCGACTACTGCGTCGCCCATTTCCTGCGTCCCCACCTTGCGGCAGCCTTCCGAGAAGATGTCGCCGGTGCGCAGGCCCTGGTCCAGAACCAGGCTTACGGCCTTCTCGATCGCCTCGGCGGCAGCCACCTGATTGAAGCTGTAGCGCAGCATCATCGACACCGAGAGGATGGTCGCCAACGGGTTGGCGATACCCAGGCCGGCGATGTCCGGCGCCGAGCCGTGGCACGGCTCGTACATACCCTTGTTGTCGGCATCCAGCGACGCCGACGGCAGCATGCCGATGGAACCGGTCAGCATGGAAGCTTCATCCGACAGAATGTCACCGAACATGTTGTCGGTCACCATCACGTCGAATTGCTTGGGCGCCCGCACCAGCTGCATGGCAGCGTTGTCGACGTACATGTGGCTCAGCTCGACATCCGGGTAGTCCTTGGCCACATCCTCGACCACTTCGCGCCACAGCTGGCTGGACGCCAGGACGTTGGCCTTGTCCACCGAGCACAGCTTCTTGCCGCGCACGCGGGCCATGTCGAAGCCGACCCGGGCAATGCGACGCACTTCGCTTTCGCTGTACGGCAGGGTGTCGTAGGCCTGGCGTTCGCCGCCCTCCAGCTCGCGCTGGCCACGCGGTGCACCGAAGTAGATACCACCGGTCAGTTCACGGACGATCAGGATATCCAGGCCCGAGACGATCTCCGCCTTGAGCGACGAGGCATCGGCCAGTTGCGGATAGAGGATGGCCGGGCGCAGGTTGGCGAACAGCCCCAGTTGCGAGCGGATCTTCAGCAAGCCGCGCTCCGGGCGGATGTCACGCTCGATCTTGTCCCACTTCGGCCCGCCCACGGCGCCCAGCAGCACGGCATCGGCCTTGCGCGCACGTTCCAGGGTCTCGTCGGCCAGCGGCACGCCGTGCTTGTCGATGGCGGCGCCACCGATCACGTCGTGGGCCAGGCTGAAACCGAGCTGGAACTTATCGTTGGCCAGTTCCAGTACCTTGACCGCCTCGGCCATGATTTCCGGGCCGATACCGTCACCTGGGAGAATCAGAATCTGCTTGCTCATGCTTTCCTCTATCCATTCACGCGGTGCGGCCAAGCGGGCCACACCGAAAAGTTCTTAACGCTCGGCCCACAACACCAGCACATCCGTGCTGAACGAACCATCGGCCTCGATCTGGTAATACTGCCGTACTTCTTCGCCCATGGCTTGCTGCAACTGGCGGATGGCCACACGCATCGGCTCGGGGGTACGCATGCGCTCGACCCAGCTGGCGAACTCCAGGCGCAGCGGTTGGCGGGTATGGCTGCGCACGTGCAGCCCGGCCTCGCTGACCTGGCGCTGCCATTCGGCGGCGGAGTAGTCACGTACGTGGCTGGTATCGCGCAGCACTTCCACCGTTTGCAGGTAGGTGTCGAGCAACGGGCTTCCCGGCGACATGACGTCGATGAAGGCTGCCACGCCGCCCGGCTTGAGCACCCGGCGCACTTCGCGCAGGGCCAGGCCCAGGTCGCTCCAGTGGTGCGCCGAATAGCGACTGAAGACGAAGTCGAACGCAGCATCGGCGAACGGCAGGCGTTCGGCGGCACCGCGCTCGGTGGTGATATTGGCCAGGCCGCGCTCGGCAGCGGCACTGGCGACCACGTCGAGCATGGCTTGCGAAAGGTCGTAGGCAACCACTTCGGCAACCAGCGGGGCGACCTGGAAGCTGACATGGCCGGCACCGCAACCCAGGTCCAGCACGCGGGCATGGCCCTGCCCGGCCAGTTCGGCCTGCAGCAGGGCGAATTCACTGCCCTGGGCGTGCACGGTGCTGCTGAGGTAGGCACTGGCCTGTTCGCCGAACTGGCGCTGGACCACATCGGTGTGGGTGGTGCTGGTCATGTCTCGATCCTTTTGGTTTCTTGCCGCCTGTACCGGCCCTTTCGCGGGCGTGCCCGCGAAGAGGCCGGTACTGCCACCTACAAACAATCAGGCATCACGGAACAGCCAAGGCTGCGCTGCGCGGTGCTTGCCTTCGAAAGCCTTGATCGCGTCGCTGTCCTGCAAGGTCAGGCCGATATCGTCCAGGCCATTGAGCAGGCAGTGCTTGCGGAATGCGTCGATCTCGAAGTGCAGCACCTTGCCATCCGGGCGGGTGACGGCCTGCGCCTGCAGGTCGATGACCAGCTGGTAGCCCGGGTTGGCTTCGACCTGCTTGAACAGCTCGTCGACTTCCTGATCACTGAGAATGATCGGCAGCAGGCCGTTCTTGAAGCTGTTATTGAAGAAGATGTCGGCAAAGCTCGGCGCGATCACGCTGCGGAAGCCGTACTCGTCCAGCGCCCACGGCGCATGCTCACGGCTGGAGCCGCAACCGAAGTTCTCCCGCGCCAGCAACACGCTGGCACCCTGGTAACGTTCGTGGTTGAGCACGAACTCCTTGTTCAGCGGGCGCTTGCTGTTGTCCTGGTAGGGCTGGCCCACGTCCAGGTAGCGCCACTCGTCGAACAGGTTGGGGCCGAAACCGGTGCGCTTGATCGACTTGAGGAACTGCTTGGGGATGATCTGGTCGGTGTCGACGTTGGCACGGTCCAACGGGGCGACGAGGCCAGTGTGCTGGGTAAAGGCTTTCATGCTGCGCTCCCTTGGATCAACTCGCGGACATCGATGAAGTGGCCGGTCACCGCGGCGGCGGCGGCCATGGCCGGGCTGACCAGGTGGGTACGGCCACCGGCGCCCTGACGGCCTTCGAAGTTGCGGTTGGAGGTGGACGCGCAGTGCTCGCCGCTCTCCAGGCGGTCCGGGTTCATCGCCAGGCACATCGAGCAGCCTGGTTCACGCCATTCGAAACCGGCTTCGAGGAAGATCTTGTCCAGGCCTTCGCGTTCGGCCTGGGCCTTGACCAGGCCCGAGCCCGGCACCACCAGCGCCTGCTTGACGTTGGCCGCGACCTTGCGGCCCTTGGCGATTGCGGCCGCGGCGCGCAGGTCTTCGATGCGCGAGTTGGTGCACGAGCCGATGAACACGCGGTCGAGCTTGATGTCGGTGATCGCCTGGTTGGCGGCCAGGCCCATGTACTTGAGGGCACGCTCGATCGAACCACGCTTGATCAGGTCCGGCTCGGCAGCCGGGTCCGGTACGCGCTGGTCGACGGCCAGGACCATCTCTGGCGAAGTGCCCCAGCTGACCTGCGGCTTGATTTGCCCAGCGTCGAGCTCGACCACGGTGTCGAACACTGCGTCTGCATCGGAAACCAGGCCTTTCCAGGCTGCGACCGCCTGCTTCCACTGTTCGCCCTTGGGCGCGTACGGGCGGCCTTCGACATAGGCGATGGTGGTGTCGTCCACCGCCACCAGGCCGACGCGGGCACCGGCTTCGATGGACATGTTGCAGATGGTCATGCGGCCTTCCATCGACAATTCGCGAATGGCGCTGCCGGCGAACTCCATGGCGTGGCCGTTACCACCGGCGGTACCGATCTTGCCGATCACCGCGAGGACGATGTCCTTGGCAGTAACGCCGGCAGACAACTGGCCTTCCACGCGCACCAGCATGTTCTTCATCTTCTTGGCGACCAGGCACTGGGTCGCGAGCACGTGCTCGACCTCGGAGGTACCGATGCCGTGCGCCAGGGCACCGAAGGCGCCGTGGGTGGAGGTGTGCGAGTCGCCGCAGACCACGGTCATGCCCGGCAAGGTGGCCCCCTGCTCCGGGCTGATGACGTGGACGATGCCCTGGCGCTCGTCGTTCATCTTGAATTCGACGATGCCGTACTCGTCACAGTTTTCGTCGAGGGTCTGCACCTGCAGGCGCGACACCTGGTCGACGATGGCTTCGATACCGCCCTTGCGCTCCGGCGTGGTCGGCACGTTGTGGTCCGGCGTTGCAATGTTGGCGTCGATGCGCCACGGCTTGCGATTGGCCAGGCGCAGGCCTTCGAAGGCCTGGGGCGACGTCACTTCGTGGATGATGTGGCGGTCGATGTAGATCAAGGACGAGCCGTCATCACGGCGCTTGACCTCATGTGCTTCCCAGAGTTTGTCGTAGAGCGTTTTGCCAGCCATCAGACTGTTCCTCATCAGCGTCTTTCTATGCCAAAGACCCCTTGGCTTGTGCGGTCGATGCTAGGGCGTTAGATTGAATAACTCAAATTCATAATTTTTATGCTTTGGATAACCAACAGGAATTCAGATCATGGACCTGGCCAACCTTAGCGCCTTCATTGCCATCGCAGAAACCGGAAGCTTTTCCGGGGCAGCCGAACGCCTGTTCCTGACCCAGCCGGCCGTCAGCAAACGCATCGCCGGGCTGGAACAGCAACTGGAGGTGCGCCTGTTCGACCGACTGGGCCGCGAAGTTACCTTGACCGAGGCTGGCCGCGCCTTGCTGCCGCGCGCCTACCAGATCCTCAATGTGCTCGATGATACCCGCCGGGCGCTGACCAACCTGACCGGCGAAGTCAGCGGTCGCCTGACCCTGGCCACCAGTCATCACATCGGCCTGCACCGGCTGCCGCCGCTGTTGCGGGCATTCACCCGCCAATATCCGGCCGTGGCACTGGATATTCAGTTCATGGATTCGGAACAGGCCTACGATGAAATTCTGCATGGCCGCGCCGAGATTGCGGTGATCACCCTTGCGCCCGAGCCACATCACCTGGTCAAGGCCATGCCGGTGTGGGACGACGCCCTCGACTTCGTGGCCGCGCCTGAGCACCCACTGGCCGCCAACCAGGCGGTCAGCCTGGCCGACGTCGCCCGTCACCCGGCGGTGTTCCCGGGCGGCAACACCTTCACCCACCATATCGTCCAGCGCCTGTTCGAAAGCCAGGGCCTGGCCCCGAACATCGCCATGAGCACCAATTATCTGGAAACCATCAAGATGATGGTGTCGATCGGCCTGGCCTGGAGCGTGCTGCCGCGCACCATGCTTGATGAACAGGTTGCACCCATCACTTTGCCGGGCATACAGCTGTCGCGCCAGCTAGGCTACATTTTGCACACTGAGCGTACGTTATCGAACGCGGCCAGGGCATTCATGGCCTTGCTCGACAGCCACGCGGGGCCCGCCTGACCGGTCGTCAGCCCGGTTTATCATCCCAAAGGACGCGTCACACGCCAAAGGTCTGGTACCGATGCCCAAATCAGCGAACCGTTTTCCGCGCCTGCCGCGTATCCCGGCGGCCGATCCCCAGGAGTCGGAACAGGCCTGGCAGAACGCCCCGCAACTGCTGGCCGCACTCAACGGGGCGCGGCTGGGCGCCTGGCTGTGGGACATACAGACCGGCCGGGTGAGCTGGTCGCGTGGCACCCAGGCACTGTTCGGCTTCGACCCGCACAAGCCGCTATCCAGCGATATCGACTACCTCGACCTGCTGCCGGAGGAAGACCGCGCCCGTACCCGCCAGCTGTTCCAGGCCGTGGTCAACGGCGAGCCGGCGGAAAAAGCCATGCGCCACCGCATCCGCTGGCCCGATGGCAGCCTGCACTGGCTGGAAATCAACGGCAGCCTGACCCACGACCAGCAAGGCCGCCCGCAGATGATCGGGGTCATTCGTGAAATCACCCGCCAGCGCGAACGGGAAACAGCCCTGATCAACTCGGAAAAGCGCTTCGCCACCCTGTTTCACCTCAGCCCCAACGCCATCCTGCTGACCCGCCGTGACGACGGCATGATTTTCGAGGTCAACCAGCACTTCGAAAACATGTTCGGCTGGCCTGGTAGCCAGGTGATCGGCAAGACCAGCCTGGAACTGGGCTTGTGGACCAACCCCGAACAGCGCCACCAATTGCTGGAACTGGCCCGTCACAACAGCGGCCCGCTGAGCCTGGAAGTCCAGTTCCGCGCCGTCAGCGGCAAGATACATGACGGCATCCTCTGCACCCAGGGCATAGAGCTGGAAGGTGTGACCTATCTCCTCAGCACGTTCATGGACACCACCGAACGCAAACGCGCCGAGCAGGCCCTGAAGGACAGCCAGGAGCGCCTCGACCTGGCACTGGACTCGGCACAGCTGGGCACCTGGGACTGGCATATCCCCAGCGGCATGCTCTATGGCTCGGCCCGCGCCGCACAACTGCACGGTTTGCCACCGATCCCCTTTCACGAATCGTTCGACGCGTTTTTCGAAGGCGTGCCGGAGCAGGAGCGCAACGTGATGCGCCAGGCCTACCGCAGCCTGCGCGAGGGGCCTGCCGGCAACTACCAGATCACCTACCAGGTTCAACTGGAAAACGGCGTTTCGCGCTATATCGAAAGCCGCGCCCGGCTGTACCGCGACGAGCAGGGCAACCCGCTGCGCATGGCCGGCACCTTGCTCGACATCACCGACCAGGTGGAACGCGAACAGCGCCTGAGCGCTTCGGAAGAGAAGTTCGCCAGCCTGTTCCAGGTCAGCCCCGACCCGATCTGCGTCAACCGCCAGGACACCGGCCAGTTCATCGAGATCAACCCGGCGTTCACCCAGACCTTCGGCTGGAGCGCAGACCAGGTCATCGGCCGCACCGCCGAGGAAATCGGCCTGTGGGCCGAGACCTTCGAGCGGGCGCAACGCATCGAGCGGGTGATCCGTGAACAGGCCCTGAGCAACGTCGCCGTGGTGGTCAACCACCGCAACGGGGGGCCGTTGACCTGCGTGATTTCCAGCCGCCTCATCACCGTCGACGGCCAGCCCTGCAGCGTGACAACGCTGCGCGATATCACCCAGCAGCAACGGGCCGAGGCAGCGCTCAAGTCCAGCGAGGAGAAGTTCGCCAAAGCCTTTCATTCCAGCCCCGACGCCATCACCATCACCGAACGCTACAGCGGCCGTTACCTGGAGATCAACGACGGCTTCTGCCGCCTGACTGGCTACAGCGCCGCCGAAGTGGTCGGCCGCACAGTGTACGAGGTCGGCATCTGGGCTGACGACAAGCAACGCAGCGCCCTGCTGGCAGAGCTGCGCGAGCGCGGCCGGGTACATCACCGCGAGATGCTCGGGCGCAACAAGCGTGGCGATATCCTCACCGTGGAGGTGTCGGTCGAGCCCATCACCCTCAACGAGGTCGACTGCCTGCTGCTGAACGCCCGCGATGTCAGTCAGCTGAAGAACGCACAAGCGCAGATTCGCCACCTGGCCTACCACGACCCATTGACCAACCTGCCCAACCGCGCCTTGCTGATGGACCGCCTGAGCCAACAGATCGCCCTGCTCAAGCGCCACAACCTGCGCGGCGCGCTGCTGTTCCTCGACCTCGACCATTTCAAGCACATCAACGACTCGCTGGGCCACCCGGTGGGCGACACGGTGCTGAAGATCATCACCGCGCGGCTGGAAGCCAGCGTACGCCTGGAAGACACCGTGGCACGCCTGGGTGGCGACGAATTCGTGGTGTTGCTGAGCGGCCTGGAAGGCAGCCGTGATCTGGTCGAAGAAAAAGTGCGTGAGCTGGCCGATACCCTGCGTGAACTGCTGGCCGAACCGATGTCACTGGACGGCCAGCGCCTGCAGGTGACGCCCAGCATTGGCGTCGCGTTGATCCCTGACCATGGCGCCACGCCGGCCGACCTGCTCAAGCGTGCCGATATCGCCCTGTATCGGGCCAAGGATTCCGGGCGCAACACCACCCAGCTGTTCCACACCACCATGCAGAAAGCCGCCAGCGAACGCCTGCGCATGGAGAACGACCTGCGCCTGGCCCTGGCCCGCGGCGAACTGGCGCTGCACTTCCAGCCGCAGGTCGATGCTCGTGACAACCGCATCGTCGGCGCCGAGGTACTGCTGCGCTGGCACCACCCGGAGCTGGGCCAGCAGCCACCGGCGCAGTTCATTCAGGTATTGGAAGAAAGCGGCCTGATCCTGGAAGTTGGCAGCTGGATTCTCGACGAAGCCTGCGACGCCTGTGCCCGCATGCTGGCCGACGGGTTGGTCGAGGCAGACACTTTCAGCCTGTGCGTGAACATCAGCCCACGACAATTCCGCCAGAACGACTTCGTCGGACGCGTGCTGCGCAGCCTGGACGACTACCGTTTGCCCCGGCAGATGCTGAAGCTGGAAATCACCGAAGGCATCGTCATCCAGAACCTGGAGGACACCATCAGCAAGATGCGCGAGCTGAAGCGCCACGGGGTGAGTTTCGCGATGGACGACTTTGGCACCGGCTACTCTTCGCTGACCTACCTGAAGCGCCTGCCGGTGGACGCCCTGAAAATCGACCAGACCTTCGTGCGCGATGCGCCGATGGACCCCAACGATGCCGAAATCGTCCGCGCCATCGTGGCCATGGCCCGCAGCCTGGACCTGGCAGTGATTGCCGAAGGGGTGGAACTGAGCGAGCAGCTGGAGTTTCTGGAACGGTTGGGGTGTCACTTGTACCAGGGGTACCTGCACAGCCGGCCGTTACCATTGCCGGAGTTTCGGCAGATGTTGCTGGAGGCTCCGGCAAATTACTGAACCTGACACGCTCGCTGTAGGAGCGCACAAGGGCCATTACAGCGGACACAAAAAAGGGCACCCCCGGGGGTGCCCTTTTTCACATCGCCGCGATCAGTTCAGCGCTGGCTGTTCGCCGTTGATCGGGATGCGCTTGGCCTTGGCTTCTTCAGGTACGATGCGCAGCAGGTCGATGCTGAGCAGGCCATTGGCCAGGCCGGCAGCCTTGACTTCGATATGGTCGGCCAGGCGGAACGACAGCTTGAAGGCGCGTTGCGCAATACCCTGATGCAGGTAGGTGACCTCTTCGGCGCCATTGTCGCGCTTGCCACCGGACACGGTCAGGACACCTTTCTCGACCTGCAGATCGAGGTCCTGCTCCTGGAAGCCGGCTGCGGCTACCACGATGCGGTATTGGTCATCGCCATGCTTTTCCACGTTGTAGGGCGGGTAGCTGCTACCGGCCTCGTTACGTGCCGCAGATTCGAACAGGTCGTTGAAACGGTCGAACCCTACGGAATGGCGGAACAGTGGAGCGAGAGAGAAAGCAGTGTTCATGGTCATTAACTCCTGAGATTCAGCAAGTAAAGTCACTACGCGACCCGACTTCGGCATCGCGTACTCAAGAGATAGGGGCGGCAGAACGGCTTTCAAGAGGGGCAGCAAAAAAATCTTGCATCAGTGCCCACGCAAACGCCGGATCAGGCAACGCATGCCGTCACCGCTTGCGCTTCAACCCCCAGCAGGCGGCTGATACGCGCGCAGTCGTCTTCCCGACGCAACTCGGCGAACAGCACCACCGCCTCCGGGTAACTGCGGGTCAGCATCGCCAACCACTGCTTCATCCGTCCCGGCGCATAACGCGGCGACAGCTTGGCCTGGGCCTGGCGCCAGAATTCGCGCAGCAACGGCAGCAGGTCGTTCCAGGCCAGCGGCAGGTACTCACGTCCATCCCGCGCCGCGGCTATCTGCAGGCCAAGGTCCGGGCGCGAGACCAGCCCGCGACCAAGCATGATGTGTTCGGCACCACTGACTTCACGGCAGCGCCGCCAGTCGTCCACGGTCCAGATCTCGCCGTTGGCGAACACCGGCACCTTGACCACATCCTGTACCCGCGCCACCCACTCCCAATGGGCCGGCGGCTTGTAACCTTCGACCTTGGTCCGCGCATGCACCACCAGATGCGCCGAGCCGCCCTCGGCCAGCGCGGTGGCACACTCCAGCGCGCCATCGGGGCTGTCGAAGCCCAGGCGCATCTTTGCCGTTACCGGAATATGCGCCGGCACGGCGCTGCGCACCTCACGCACAATGGCGTGCAACAACTCCGGCTCCTTGAGCAGCACCGCCCCACCGCGCGACTTGTTCACAGTCTTGGCCGGGCAACCGAAGTTCAGGTCGATCACCGGTGCCCCCAGCTCACAGGCCAGCGCGGCGTTTTCCGCCAGGCACACCGGGTCGGAGCCCAGCAATTGCACACGCATGGGTACCCCGGCGGCAGTCCGGGCGCCATTGCGCAACTCGGGCGCCAGCTTGTCGAACGAGGCAGGCGGCAGCAGACGGTCGCACACGCGAATGAACTCGGTGACGCACCAGTCGATACCGCCGACGCGGGTCAGCACGTCGCGCAGGATGTTGTCGACCAGCCCCTCCATGGGGGCCAGGGCAATTTGCATGTCGGGGTCTCGGCGGAAAAAGCCGGCAGTCTAGCAAAGATTGCCGGTGTTTCAGGCGCCGATCAGCGCCGGGCCGTAACCGTCGAGGAATTCCGCCGGCATGCGCCTGGGCTTGCCACTGGACAGCTCGATGCAGGCGAAGGTGGTCTGGGCGCGCAGCAGGGTCACGCCGTCGCGCGGGCGCTTGAGCTGGAAGCGCCGGGTCATGCGCAGGCGCTGGTCCCAGTCGATGATCCAGGTGGCCAGCTGCAACTCGTCGTCTTCATAGGCGGCGGCCAGATAATCGATCTCGTGGCGAACAACGGCCATGGCCCGGTCCAGCCGGCGGTATTCGGCCAGGTCCAGACCCAGGCGTTGCGAGTGGCGCCAGGCGCAGCGCTCCAGCCAGGTCACGTAGACGGCGTTGTTGGCGTGGCCGAGGCCATCGATATCCTCGCTACCGACGCGCAGATCGATGACGAAAGGTGTTGCCAGGTCCCAGCTCATGTTCGCTTCCTTGGCGCAAAAGTGGATTTAGCAGCGACCTGGGCGGGAATGTCCAGACCTTCTGTGCCTGCCTGGAAGCCCGGCGCGTCGATCAGGCAGTTTGCCGCGCTGGCGCAGCGGCCTGGGCCAGCAGTTCGAGCACGGCTTCACCCAGGCGCGGGTCAGCCAGCACGCGCTGGTGCCCGCCCTCCTCCAGCAGCAACAGCCGGCTGTCGAACCAGGCCTTGTGAATGGCCTGGGCTTCGCTGGCAGGCACCAGCTCGTCATCAACGGCATGCACCACCAACCCCGGCAACTCCAGTTGATAACCACTGACATCGAGCCGCGCAATCGGCATGCCGACGTCCCGCTCCACCTGGCGAATGAACGCGGCCCGCGCCCGGGCCGGCAACCCCAGGCGATGGGCAAAACCACGCAGCACGTCGAGCAGTTGCGCCGGCGCAGCGATACTTACCGCCGCTTCGGCGCGCAGGCCCATCTGCAACGCCAGCAACACACTGGCAGCGCCCATGGAATGGCCAATCACCGCGCGCAACGGTGGCAATTCGGCGGCAGCCTCCAGCAATGCCCGGGCAAACAGCGCCACATGCGCCTGCTGGCCAGGTGAACGACCATGCCCCGGACCTTCCAGCGAGACCACGGTGTGCCCGGCCTGGACCAGGGTCTCGATCAAGGCGGCAAACTGGGTCGGGCGCCCTTCCCAACCGTGCATCAACAGCACGGTCGGCCCTTTGCCCCAACGCAACGCGGACAAGCCGAAGCGCAGGGTGATGCGCTCGGCGCTGGCCAGCACGGGCAGCTCCCACTGCCTTGGCGGCAGGTTGCGCGGAGTCATGAATGCACGGCGCATCTTGCGCGCAACGTGCTCCGGGGCCAGGTGGCCCAGGGTGCCGTTGACAGCACGAATCCAGCTCAGGGTCGTCATCGCCATGCTCCCGTCAGAGCACCGCCGATTTGGCGGCGCGTAGAATGCGGTCAGACAGCTCGCTGGTGCCCAGGGCGCGGGCCAGGGCCAGGCCACCTATCATCAGGGCCAGGTCGGCCAGAGCCTTGTCGGTGTCTTCGGGGCGGTCGACCATGGCAGCTGTCATCAATTCGATGTGTTCGGCCAGCACCTCGCGAAATGCCTCTGGCAGGCGCTGCATTTCACCCAGCGAGTTGGGCAACGGGCAGGCATGTACCTCGGCATCGCGGTGCTTGCGCGACAGGTAGAAGGCGCCGGCCAAGGCCCGTCGCTCGGCACCCTCGAGGCTGGGATCGAGCTGGGCCAGCAACGCCCGGCGCTCGACCAACAGTTGGCGGAACGCCTCGAGCATCATTTCGTCCTTGCTGTCGAAATGGGCGTAGAAACCACCGACAGTCAGCCCTGCCGCCCCCATCACCTGGCTGACGCTGGGCTCGGCCGGTCCATGCTGGATCAGGGCGCTGCGCGCCGCTTCGAGAATGCGTTCGCGGGTTCTGCTTTTCTTGTCGCTCATCAGGGACTCGCCGATTAAATATGATGATCGAAATATTATTCTCATAATATTTTTTCGCAAGCGAATTCAGCGGCCATTTGTCGGGCAGGCATTTTTTTCGGGGAGAAAAAACAAAAGGCCCATTCAATAAGCGAATGAGCCTTAAAGGTCCCGCAATACGCGGGTAAAAGTGGCGTCCCCTAGGGGACTCGAACCCCTGTTACCGCCGTGAAAGGGCGGTGTCCTAGGCCACTAGACGAAGGGGACGTAACCTTCGCGAAGATCCACGTGCGTGAACCCTGGCAGAAATGGTGGAGCTAAGCGGGATCGAACCGCTGACCTCCTGCATGCCATGCAGGCGCTCTCCCAGCTGAGCTATAGCCCCGAAACAAAAGGCTCATCAATAATCGACGAGCCTTTTTAAGCCCTGCAAAACGCAGGAAAAGTGGCGTCCCCTAGGGGACTCGAACCCCTGTTACCGCCGTGAAAGGGCGGTGTCCTAGGCCACTAGACGAAGGGGACGTAACCTTCGTGCCGATCCGCCTGTGCGAACCGCGGCAAAAATTGGTGGAGCTAAGCGGGATCGAACCGCTGACCTCCTGCATGCCATGCAGGCGCTCTCCCAGCTGAGCTATAGCCCCGGATTTCTAGCCTCTCGGCCCAGCGACATCGTGAAGCATCGCTTGTGCAAAACTGGCGTCCCCTAGGGGACTCGAACCCCTGTTACCGCCGTGAAAGGGCGGTGTCCTAGGCCACTAGACGAAGGGGACGAACCTTCTTACCTTCAAGACCCGGTTGCTGGACCCGGTCTTGCCTGACAGCCTTGGCTGCCAAGCGGAATTTGGTGGAGCTAAGCGGGATCGAACCGCTGACCTCCTGCATGCCATGCAGGCGCTCTCCCAGCTGAGCTATAGCCCCACAATGTCGCTCTGAACCGAAGCGCTGGCTGGGTGCCTGACGTTTCGTTTTCGTTCATCGCTGTGGACGGGGCGCATATTAAGATCGGATTGCAGGGCTGTCAAACTAATTTTTCAAAATATTCAAAAAAATTTTCACAGATAACAATCACTTACCGCCCTGCCCTGGTAAATCGAAGCGCCGCGCCCTTGTAGGAGCGGCCTAGTGTCGCGAAAGGACCGCAACGCGGTCCCGCGATTTCAGCTTTGACGCAAAAATTGCCGGGGCCGCGTTGCGGCCCTTTCGCGACACTAGGCCGCTCCCACCGGGCTCAGCCAAGGCCTTTGGAGCGCTATCAGGCGATGGACGCCAGCAGCTTTTCCCATTCCTTGTTTTCTTTCTTCGACACCCCACCCAGCAGGTCCAGGGCCTGGCGCAGGCGATAGCGGGTCAGGTCCGGGCCAAGGATTTCCATGGCATCGAGCACCGACACCGAGCTGGCCTGGCCGGTGATGGCGGCGAACATCAGCGGCATGGCGTCACGCAGCTTCAGCTCCAGCGCCTCGACCACGGCCTGGATGCAACCGGTGATGCGCTCCTTTTCCCACTGGCGCAGGCTTTCGAGCTTCCACAGGATCAACTGGATCACCTGGCGCACCTGGTCGGCCGACAGTTTCTTGCTTTCGAACAGTTTGGCGTCGAGCTTCAGCGCACCCTCGAAGAAGAACCCGCCCAGCGGGGCAACCTGGCTGAAGGTTTCCACCCGACCCTGCACGTGCGGGGCAATCTTCATCATGTAGTCGCTGTTGAACGCCCACTTCTGCAGGCGCGCGGCGAACTCTTCGACCGGCAGCTCGCGCAGCCACTGGCCGTTCAGCCAGGACAGCTTCTCGATGTCGAAGATCGGGCCACCCAGCGAGATACGCGACAGGTCGAAGTGCTCGACCATCTCCGCCAGGGAGAACTTCTCACGCTCGTCCGGCATCGACCAGCCCATGCGGCCCAGGTAGTTGAGCATCGCCTCGGGCATGAAGCCCATGCGCTCGTAGAAGGTCACCGAAGTCGGGTTCTTGCGCTTGGACAGCTTGGACTTGTCCGGGTTACGCAGCAGCGGCATGTAGCACAGCTTGGGCTGCTCCCAGCCGAAGTATTCGTACAGCTTGATCAGCTTGGGCGCCGATGGCAGCCACTCTTCGCCGCGCAGCACGTGGGTAATGCCCATCAGATGGTCGTCGACCACATTGGCCAGGAAGTACGTCGGCAGGCCGTCGTTCTTCATCAGCACCTGCATGTCCATGCGGTCCCACGGGATCTCGACATCGCCACGCAGCATGTCCGGGACCACGCACACGCCTTCGCTCGGCACCTTCATGCGGATCACGTGCGGCTCGCCAGCGTCCAGGCGACGCTGCACTTCTTCGGCGCTCAGCAACAGCGCGCGGCCGTCGTAGCGCGGGGTTTCGCCACGGGCCTGCTGTTCGGCACGCATCTGCTCCAGCTCTTCGGCGGTGCAGAAGCAATAGAAGGCATGGCCGGCGTCAACCAGCTGCTTGGCATATTTCGCGTAGATCTCGCCGCGCTCGCTCTGCCGGTACGGGCCGTGCGGGCCGCCGACGTCCGGGCCTTCGTTCCATTCAATGCCGAGCCAGCGCAGGGCATCGAAGATCTGCTGTTCCGACTCGCGCGTGGAGCGCAGCTGGTCGGTGTCTTCGATGCGCAGGATGAACTCACCGCCGTGCTGCTTGGCAAAGCAGTAGTTGAACAGGGCGATGTAGGCAGTGCCGACATGGGGGTCGCCGGTAGGCGATGGCGCGATACGCGTGCGTACGGTGGTCATGGAGGGTCTCGAACGAAAGATGAAACAAAGGCGGGATGTTAGCAGGAGGCAGGCACCGGGCTCCAGCAATGGCGCGAACGACACTTGTCGATGCCCCCCATGCCGCTGTTAAATTTGTTTACATTTCTGGAACGATAGTGCTCATGCCTGCCCAACTCAAACGTCGCCTGCTGGCCTTCTTCATCCTGGTGGCGGCCATTGCCCTTGCCTTCCTGGGCCACTGGTACTTCAAGGGGCGCTTCTACGAAAGCACCGACAACGCCTACGTGCAGGGCGAGATCACACGCATTTCCAGCCAGTTGGGCGCGCGTATCGATGCTGTCGCGGTCGAGGACAACCAGCACGTGAACAAGGGCGACCTGCTGGTGCGCCTGGAGGCTGCCGACTTCGAACTTGCCGTGCAACGTGCTCGTGCCGCCCTGGCCAGCCGCGAGGCCGAGCAGGTGCAGGCACAAAGCCGCCTGACCCAGCAGGCCAGCCTGATTGCCGCCGGCCAGGCCCAGGTGGCGGCCAGCCAGGCCACTTTCGACCGCTCGCGCCTGGACCTGAGCCGCGCCGAGAAGCTGCGCAAGCCGGGCTTCGTCTCGGAGGAACGGGTCACCACGTTGTCGGCCGACAGCCATGTCGCCGGCTCGCAGGTCGACAAGGCCCGCGCCGACCTGCAAAGCCAGCGCCAGCAGGTCAACGCGCTGAGCGCCGAACTCAAGCGCCTCGACGCGCAAATCGCCAACGCCCGCGCCGACCTCGCCCAGGCCGAACTGAACCTGACCCGCTGTGAAATCCATGCGCCGATCAGCGGCACCATTGGTCAGCGCAGCGCACGCGACGGCCAGGTGGTGCAGGCCGGTGCCTACCTGCTGTCGATCGTGCCGGACGAAGACATCTGGGTGCAGGCCAATTTCAAGGAAACCCAGATCGGCCGCATGCAGCCCGGGCAACGCGCCGAACTGTTGTTCGACAGCTACCCCGACACACCGATCGAAGGCCGGGTCGACAGCCTGTTCGCCGCCTCTGGCGCGCAATTCAGCCTGTTGCCACCCGACAATGCCACCGGCAACTTCACCAAGGTGGTGCAACGCATTCCGGTCAAGCTGACCTTCCGCGCCGACAACCCGCTGCACGGGCGCATCCGCCCGGGCATGTCGGTGACCGCCACCGTCGACCTGCGCAGTGAAGACGAAGGCCGAAATGGCCGGTGACGTGTTGCTCAGGCCCACTGCGGAGCCGACCCGGCGCGACTGGATCGCGGTAATGAGCGTGATGCTCGGCGCCTTCATGGCGGTACTGGACATCCAGATCACCAACTCGTCGCTGAAGGACATCCAGGGCGCCTTGTCGGCGACGCTGGAGGAAGGCTCGTGGATTTCCACCTCTTACCTGGTGGCGGAAATCATCATGATTCCGCTCACCGCCTGGCTGGTGCAACTGCTGTCGGCGCGGCGCCTGGCGGTGTGGGTATCCGGCGGCTTCCTACTGTCGTCGCTGCTGTGCTCGATGGCCTGGAACCTGGAAAGCATGATCCTGTTCCGCGCCCTGCAGGGCTTCACCGGCGGCGCATTGATCCCGCTGGCCTTCACCCTGACCCTGATCAAGCTGCCTGAGCACCACCGTGCCAAGGGCATGGCCATGTTTGCCATGACCGCCACATTCGCCCCCTCGATCGGCCCCACCCTGGGTGGCTGGCTGACTGAAAACTGGGGCTGGGAATACATTTTCTACATCAACATCCCGCCCGGCCTGGTAATGATCGCCGGCTTGCTGTACGGGCTGGAGAAGAAGGACGCACATTGGGAGCTGCTGAAAAGCACCGACTACGCCGGTATCGTCACCCTGGGGCTGGGGCTGGGCTGTCTGCAGGTGTTTCTGGAGGAAGGCCACCGCAAGGACTGGCTGGAGTCGCGACTGATCGTCGGCCTCGGCAGCATCGCCCTGGTCAGCCTGATCACGTTTGTCATCCTGCAGTTTTCCAGGCCACAGCCACTGATCAACCTGCGCATCCTCGGCAACCGCAACTTCGGCCTGTCGAGCATCGCCAGCCTGGGCATGGGCGTGGGCCTGTATGGCTCGATCTACCTGTTGCCGCTGTACCTGGCGCAAGTGCAGGGCTATAACGCCCTGCAAATCGGCGAGGTGATCATGTGGATGGGCATCCCGCAGCTGTTCCTCATCCCGCTGGTACCGCAATTGATGAAGGTGGTGTCGCCCAAGGTGTTGTGCGCCTTGGGCTTCTGCCTGTTCGGTGCCGCCAGTTTCGGCTCGGGGGTGCTCAACCCGGATTTCGCCGGGCCGCAGTTCAACCATATCCAGATCATCCGCGCCATCGGCCAGCCGATGATCATGGTGACCATCTCGCTGATCGCCACGGCGTATATCCAGCCGCAGGATGCCGGGTCGGCGTCGAGCCTGTTCAATATCCTGCGCAACCTGGGCGGTGCGATCGGCATTGCGCTGCTGGCCACGCTGCTGGATGCACGGACCAAGGTGTACTTCGATTACCTGAGGGAAGCGCTGGTGCCGAGCAACCCACAGGTGGCAGAGCGCCTGGCACAACTGGCAGAGCGCCTGGGAAATGACAACGCCGCGCTGGGGAAATTGAGCGAGATTACCCATCAGCAGGCGTTGATCATGGCGTACAACGATGCCTTCCACTTTGTCGGCATCGGCTTGGCGGTGAGCATGGTGGCGGTGCTGATGACCCGCAAGTTGCCGGAGGGGTTGAAGGCTGGGGAAGCCCATTAAGCCTGCTGATCCGGCGCGCTCCCGCAAGGCACGCGCCAGGCTTCAGCTGGTAATCAACCGCTCCCGCAGCTGGGTGATCTCGTCGCGCAATTGCGCCGCGGCCTCGAACTCCAGGTCGCGGGCGAACTGCATCATCTTCTCTTCCAGCTGCTTGATGCGCTTGGTGATCTCGCCTGGCGTACGCAGCTCGGCCTCGTAACGGGCACTCTCCTCCGCCGCCTTGGCCATGCCCTTGCGCTTCTTGCTGCGCGCGCCAGGCACTGTGGCACCTTCCATGATGTCGGTGATGTCCTTGACCACGCCCTTGGGCACGATGCCATGGGCCTGGTTGAAGGCGATCTGTTTCTCGCGGCGGCGTTCGGTTTCGTCGATGGCCCGCTGCATCGAACCGGTAATCTGGTCGGCGTACAGGATGGCCCGGCCATTGAGGTTGCGCGCCGCGCGGCCGATGGTCTGGATCAGTGAACGCTCGGAACGCAGGAAGCCTTCCTTGTCGGCATCGAGGATCGCCACCAGCGACACCTCGGGCATGTCCAGGCCCTCACGCAACAGGTTGATGCCTACCAGTACGTCGAAGGTCCCCAGGCGCAGGTCACGGATGATCTCCACCCGCTCGACGGTGTCGATGTCCGAGTGCAGGTAACGCACCCGCACGTCGTGGTCGGCCAGGTAGTCGGTGAGGTCTTCGGCCATGCGCTTGGTCAGCGTGGTGGCGAGCACCCGCTCACCCTGTGCCACGCGCTTGCGGATTTCCGACAACAGGTCGTCGACCTGGGTCAGCGCCGGGCGCACTTCCACCTGAGGGTCGACCAGGCCGGTCGGGCGCACCACCTGCTCGACCACGCGCCCGGCGTGCTCGGCTTCGTAGGGGCCCGGCGTGGCGGAGACGAAAATGGTCTGCGGGCTGACCGCCTCCCACTCGTCGAAACGCATGGGCCGGTTGTCCAGCGCCGAGGGCAGGCGGAAACCGTATTCAACCAGGGTTTCCTTGCGTGAACGGTCGCCCTTGTACATGGCGCCTACCTGCGGAACGCTGACGTGGGACTCGTCGATGACCAGCAAGGCATCAGGCGGCAGGTAGTCGTACAAGGTCGGCGGTGGCGCGCCGGCCGGGCGCCCGGACAGGTAGCGCGAGTAGTTTTCGATGCCGTTGCAGTAGCCCAGCTCGAGGATCATCTCCAGGTCGAAGCGGGTGCGTTGCTCCAGGCGCTGCGCCTCCACCAGCTTGTTGGCCTTGTGCAGGTACTCCAGGCGGTCCTTGAGTTCTTCCTTGATGCCCTCGACTGCATCCAGCAGGGTTTCCCGCGGGGTTACGTAGTGACTCTTGGGGTAGAAGGTGAAACGCGGCAGCTTGCGGAAGACCTCGCCAGTCAGCGGGTCGAAGGCGGCGATGTTCTCCACCTCGTCATCGAACAGTTCGATACGGATCGCCTCGAGGTCCGATTCGGCCGGGAAGATGTCGACCACATCGCCACGCACGCGGAAGGTGGCACGGGCGAAGTCCATCTCGTTACGGGTG
The DNA here is from genome assembly GCF_052041995.1 of Pseudomonas sp. SMV7. Lineage (NCBI taxonomy): Bacteria > Pseudomonadati > Pseudomonadota > Gammaproteobacteria > Pseudomonadales > Pseudomonadaceae > Pseudomonas > Pseudomonas sp. SMV7. Next base: position 155,840 of record NZ_JBKGGT010000013.1, read on the forward strand.
TATTGCAGGTCGGCCAGGCGTCGCAGCAGCGCGCGCTGGTCGAGCTTGTCGCCGCGGTCGACGTGCAGGACCATCTTCAGGTAGGTCTCGGGGCTGCCCAGGCCGTAGATGCACGAGACCGTGGTGACGATGATCGCATCGCGCCGCTCCAGCAGCGCCTTGGTTGCCGACAGGCGCATCTGCTCGATATGGTCGTTGATCGATGCGTCCTTCTCGATGAAGGTGTCGGACGACGGCACATAGGCTTCGGGTTGGTAGTAGTCGTAGTAGGAAACGAAGTACTCCACCGCGTTGTTGGGAAAGAACGCCTTGAACTCGCCATACAGCTGCGCAGCCAGGGTCTTGTTCGGCGCCAGCACCAGGGTCGGGCGCTGCACCTGCTGGATGACGTTGGCAATGCTGAAGGTCTTGCCCGAGCCGGTCACCCCGAGCAACGTCTGGTGCGACAACCCCGCCTCGATACCTTCGACCATCTGGCGGATGGCCTCGGGCTGGTCGCCGGCCGGCTGGAAACGGGTGACGAGCTGGAACTCGGACATGACGGACCTCGCGGTGTTGCAGCAACTGTAAATTTAGCCAGTAGTCTATACCCAAATGCGCACCTCGGGGGGTGCTTTCAAGGCATAGCTGTGAGCGCTTGTTACGGTGGACCCGGCATTTAGACCAATGGTCGAAAAATATTTGCGCAAATGGCGGGAAAAGCTGCGCCATAGTGTCGCGGTGACCGGTCGGTATCACTATACTGACACCCCGTTTGTGCACCGCTTCAGTGCATTCGGCTGGAGCGTGTACGTCCTATCACACTCCAATCAGAGCCAAGGTAACAATGAGCCTGTTTTCCGCTGTCGAGCTGGCACCCCGCGACCCTATTCTGGGCCTCAACGAAGCATTCAACGCCGACCCACGTACCGACAAGGTCAACCTGGGCGTGGGCGTTTACTGCAATGAGGAAGGCCGCATTCCGCTGCTGCGTGCCGTGATCGAAGCCGAGACCCAGCGTGCTGCCCAGCACGCCTCGCGCGGCTACCTGCCGATCGACGGCATCGCCTCCTACGACCAGGCTGTACAAAAGCTGCTGTTCGGCGCCGAGTCGCCGCTGCTGGCCGCTGGCCGCGTGGTCACCGTGCAGGCCGTGGGCGGTACCGGCGCGCTGAAGATCGGCGCCGACTTCCTCAAGCGCATCTCGCCGAACGCCGTGGTCGCCATCAGCGACCCGAGCTGGGAAAACCACCGCGCCCTGTTCGAATCGGCCGGCTTCCCGGTGCAGAACTACCGCTACTACGACGCGCCGACCAACGACGTGAACCGCGCCGGCATGCTGGAAGACCTGAACAAGCTGCCGTCCGGCTCGATCGTGGTACTGCACGCCTGCTGCCACAACCCGACCGGTGTCGACCTGAACCTGGACGACTGGAAAAACGTGCTGGAAGTGGTCAAGGCCAAGGGCCACGTGCCATTCCTCGACATGGCCTACCAGGGCTTCGGTGACGGTATCGCCGAAGACGCCTTTGCCGTACGCCTGTTCGCCGAGTCGGGCCTGGAGTTCTTCGTCTCCAGCTCGTTCTCCAAGTCGTTCTCGCTGTACGGCGAGCGCGTCGGTGCGCTGTCGATCGTCACCGCATCCAAGGATGAAAGCACCCGTGTGCTGTCGCAGGTCAAGCGTGTGATCCGCACCACCTACTCCAACCCGCCGACCCACGGCGCAACCATCGTCGCCACCGTGCTGAACAGTGCCGAACTGCGCCAGATGTGGGAAACCGAACTGGCCGAAATGCGCGAGCGCATCCACGGCATGCGCAAGCAGATGGTCGAGCTGCTGGCCCAGTACGGTGCCAAGCGCGACTTCAGTTTCGTCGGCCGTCAGGTCGGCATGTTCTCCTACTCGGGCCTGACCGTTGAACAGGTCGCCCGCCTGAAGAACGACTTCGGCATCTACGCCCTGGACACCGGCCGCATCGCGGTAGCCGCATTGAACCAGAGCAACATCCACGTGGTCACCAAGGCCATCGTCGAAGTGCTGTAACTGCTTGATTTGCCTGGGGGTGGCTTGACTTCCCCCTGGCAATCAGTAAGATACGCGCAGATTCCGCGATAGCTCAGTCGGTAGAGCAAATGACTGTTAATCATTGGGTCCCTGGTTCGAGTCCAGGTCGCGGAGCCAAACACTGAGAAAGCCCCCGGATGCGCAAGCACCGGGGGCTTTTTCGTTGCATCGCCGTCAGCAGCGCCCGATCGGGTAAAACACACCGTGGCTCCACACACCCAGCCACTCCTCGCCGTCGATCTCCCGCGGTACCGCCAGCTCCACCAGTTGGTAGAACACATTGCGATGGATCAGGGCTTCGAGGTTGCTGCGCATCAGCACATACGGCGACGGCTCCTGGGTCTGCGGGTCGGTCACCACACGCAGCGGATTGGCAGGCCCGGCCTCCACCTGATCCTCGACATTGCTGGTGAAGCGCAGCACCTGCTGCTCCCCTTCCCCCTGTACATCCAGCGCCACCGCCACGAACGGCGCATCGTCAACGCGGATGCCCACTTTTTCCACCGGGGTCACCAGGAAGTAGGCATCGCCATCGCGGCGGATGATGGTGGAAAACAGCCGCACCATCGGCTTGCGCCCGATGGGCGTGCCCAGGTAATACCAGGTGCCATCGCGGGCGATGCGCATGTCGATGTCACCGCAGAAATCCGGGTTCCACAGATGCACTGGCGGCAGGCCCTTGACCTTGGGAAGCTGCGCCAGCAGATCATTGGCCTTGCCGGAATCGCTCATCACACCTGCCTCACTCACTCATGCCCAGAAGGCTACGAGCGTACTCGCGCATCGGCGCCGCAAGCAAATCCTCCGGGGTATTGTCATGGAACGTCAACAAACCGCCACGGCTCTTGATACGGGCGGTGTCGATCAGGTAACGGGTGTTGGTCTCTATCAGCATCATCTGCACCACACCAGTGTCCCAGCCCAAGCGGTCGACCGCTTGTTCGTCGTACCACTCGTCGCCATTACCGATTCGGTCGTCGGTACGGGCAAAGCGGGTGTACAGCACATAATCGGCCCCCACCGAGCGCGCCTGGGCGATGGCCTCTTCCAGGCCCAGCGGGCCCTGGGCACGGCGTACCAGCGGGAAGTATTCGACGAAACTCTTGAACGCCTGCTCGGCCACTGCGTTCTGCCGTGGCACCGGCCCCTTGCCCGGCGGCACAAACGCGCCCTGGCCGATGAAGATGAACGAGTCGGGCTGCAGGCGAATCGACAGGGTGCGACGGGTATCGCTGTGGTCCAGCAAACCGGCATCGCTCAAGTGATAGCGGACGCCCTCGCCCATATCGCTGACATTCATGCAGCCGCCCAGCGCCATCAGCGCCAGCAGCAAAACCAGGCTACGCATCTTTCCTCCAGTGGCCGGCGACGAAAAACCGGCGGATAGCCGGCGGATGCAGCTTTTGCGCCAGCTTCAGCCGCCGATCACCTTCATCACCATCACGTCGCCGGAAAAGGCTACATCCTGCTTGTCTGCCAGGGCCTTGACCAGCAGGCGTTGCAGGGCCGGGAGCGCCTGGTGGCGGGGCTTTTCCAGCAAGTCGCCAACGAAGTGGCGATTCCCCGAAGACAGGCAGCCATGCAGCCAGCCCGTGGACGACAGGCGCAGCCGGGAGCAGCTGCGGCAGAAGGGTAGGCTCTCGTTGGCGATTACACCGAAATGGCCTTTGCCCGCAATTTGATAACGCAGGGCGGTGGCGTCGCGCGGCGCGTCTACCTGGGCAAAGGCATGCTTGTCAGCGATCAGGGCCAGCAACTGATCAAGGCCGACGAATTGCTGCAGGAAGGCATTGTGGTCACGGGCCAGGTGGCCCATGCGCATGAGCTCGATGAAACGCAGTTCGAACCCGCGCGCCAGGCAGTAGTCCAGCAGCGGCAGCACCTGGTCGAGGTTGTGCCCGCGCATCGGCACCATGTTCACCTTGACCTGCATGCCAAGCGCATCAGCCTGCTCCATCCCCGCCAGCACACTGGCCAGGTCACCTCCGCGGGCAATACGGCGAAAGGCCCGAGGGTCCAGCGTATCAAGGGAAATATTGAGCCGGCGAATACCCGCCGCCTGCAGCTGTGGCAATTTGCGCGTCAGCAGCTGGCCATTGGTGGTCAGCGAGATATCGTTGAGCTTGAGCCTGGCCACGGCAGCCAGAAAGTCCTCCAGACGCGGGCTGACCAGTGGCTCACCGCCAGTGATGCGCAAGCGCTCGATGCCAGCTGCCTCGATAAGGTAGGCGACGCCACGGGCCAGAGAAGCTGCCGGCAACTCGTCCTGCGCCGCCACCAGGCGCTTGCCATCGGGGACGCAGTAGGTGCAGGCGTAATTGCAGGCAGCCGTCAGGCTGACACGCAGGTTGCGAAATCGCCTGCCTTGACGATCGACGATCATGAATGACTCCGGCATGGGTGATGGGGCCGACAAAACCTGACTCATAAATCAGGTTTTTGCAAGCCCCTCACTTCATGCCGGTTTCAGGTGAAACCCTCGAAATGCTTCAGTTCGAGGGTTCCGGGTCGCGTTTGCGCTTGTTGCCCATGCGTACGCCAATGTCCATGAGGAACTGGAAGAAGCCTTCCTGGTCCTCCAGCACGTTGCTCCAGAACGGCGAGTGGTACAGCGCCACAGCGCCATGCACCAGCGCCCAGGCAGCGCAGTAGTGGAAATACGGCGGCACGTCTTCGAGCTTGCCTTCGCTGATACGGCCCTTGATCAGCTGGGTCAGGCGGTCGAAGTTGGAAGCCCGGATGCTGTGCAACTGCTCGACCATTTCCGGTACCTGGTTGCCCTTGACCACCTTTTCTTCCAGGCGGTCGAACAGCCGGTAACGCTGCGGATCGCGCATGCGGAACTCGAAGTAGGCGCGCGACAGGGCTTCCTTGTCGCGGTCAACGTCGGCCGAATGCAACAGCGCGTTCAGGTCGCGCTCGTAGTCGAGCATCAGGCGCAGGTAGATCTCCGCCTTGGACTTGAAGTGCTTGTAGATCGTGCCTTTGCCGATGCCCACGGCGTCGGCGATCATCTCGACGGTGACGCTGTCTTCACCCTGTTCGAGGAACAGTTTGAGCGCGGTATCGAGGATTTCCTGTTCGCGACGGCGAAACTCACGGACCTTACGAGGTTCTTTCTGCATAGGAAGGACTGGATGACAATCGAAGCGGTTTATTATGCCTAACTTGCGGGAAATTGCACGGATCATCCACGCATGTCTATGTTTCATGATGCATACAGCCATGCGCTGCGGAAGGAATGAAACGCCGGCGTATTCCAAATCTGTTTAAAAAACGACCAACAGGCACTGGCACTGCGCCAAACCTGGCCAATACTTCAAGTGTTGGCGCGGCGCATCCCCCCCAAGTGGCGCGCCGATAAAGGTGCTCAGGGACCGCGTACCTTTGTTTTACTCCTAATGGTCTTAACCCGGATTCCCCCCCCAGAACCCGGGTTTTTTTTGTGTGCTTGCGCAAGGGGGCATGAGGGCGGGGACACCCGGCCCCTACCCTTTGTGCATCAAGCCACGCGTGCCAGCGGGAACAACCGCTTGAAGTTGGCCGTGGTCTGTTCGGCCAACTGCTCATAACTGGCCCCGCGCAACGAAGCCACATACTCCGCTACTTCGCGCACGTACTGTGGCAGGTTCGGCTTGCCGCGATGCGGGATCGGCGCCAGATACGGCGAATCGGTTTCCACCAGCAGCCGATCGACCGGCACCTGCCGCGCCACCTCACGCAGGGCATCGGCATTACGGAATGTGACGATGCCAGAGAGCGAGATGTAATACCCCAGGTCCAGCGCAGCCTTGGCCATCGCCCAGTCTTCGGTGAAGCAGTGCAATACGCCCGCCTGCGGCAGAGCAGCCTCGCGCAGCAGCGCCAGGGTGTCGGCGCGCGCCGCGCGGGTATGCACGATCACCGGCTTGCCGGTCTGCCGCGAAGCCTCCAGGTGCAGGCGGAACGAAGCCTGCTGCAGCTCGGCGGCCTCCGGCTCGTAGTGGTAATCCAGCCCGGTTTCGCCAATCGCCACCACATGCGGGTGGGCCAGCTCGCGCAGCAGCCATTCCAGCGCCGGGGTATCGCCCGGGGCCAGGTCCAGCGGGTGCACGCCCACCGAGCAGTCGACATCGGCATACCGCTCGCTGAGCGCCTTCACCGCGCCAGCATTTTCGGCACTGACGCCGATACACAGGAAATGCCCGACCCCGCGCTCACGCGCCGCCTGCAAGGCAGCATCGAGAGAGCCCTGGTGAGCGCTGAGGTCAAGCCGGTCAAGGTGGCAATGGGAATCTACGAGCATGGGATAACGGCACACATGGAAAAATGAAAATCAGCGGGCGCCCGGCAATTGCAGCCAGTGGGCCAGCAGCGACTCAAGCAACAGGGCGCGATTGAGGTTGGCCTTGCCCAGCACCTTCTGGCGTTGCTCCAGGAGCCACGCCTGCACCTCCAGCACCTTGGCCTGACGGCTCTTCTGCGCCAGGTACTGCACTACCTTGCGCATATCGGCCAAGCCTAGCCCCTCCTCGTCCTGGGTCAATTGGTAGCGCAGGATCAGCTGTGCCCAATCGCAGAACCAGTCGAACAGCAGCAACAGCGGCACGTTATTCCAGGCCTCGGCCAGTTGGCTGGGCGATTGCTGCTGCTTGAGCAGCTTCTTCACCCCGTCGGTCACCAGCGCCCGCTGCTCGCGCACGCCTTGCGCCTGCAGGCTGACGGCCAGCAACGGTGAGCCGGCAGCCAGCATCAGCAATTCATCACGCTCGGCCTCGTCACTGTCAGGGAGCGCACGCGCCAGCCAGGCCCGGCTCTGCGCCAGGCTGGGCTGCGGGCAGGCAACCTGCTGGCAACGGCTCTTGATGGTGGGCAGCAAGCGACTGGGCTGATGGGAAACCAGCAGCAGCACGGTATCGCCGGAAGGCTCTTCGAGGCTCTTGAGCAGGGCGTTGGAGGCGTTGACGTTCATCGCTTCCACCGGTTCGATCAGCACCACCTTGCGCCCGCCCTGCTGTGCTGTCTGCACCACGAAAGCCACCAGATCGCGCACCTGGTCGACCTTGATCGGCTTGTCGGCTTCCTCAGGCTCGAGGACAAAATTGTCCGGGTGGCTGCCGGCCTTCAGCAACAGGCAGGACTTGCACCCGCCACAGGCCTCCAGGCCTTGAGGCTGCTGGCACAGCAGATACGCCATGAGGCGCTCGGCCAGGGCTCGTTTGCCGATACCCTGCGGCCCATGCAGCAGGTAGGCGTGAGCGTGCTGGCTGCGGCCAGCCAGTTGTTGCCAGAGAGCCTGCTGCCAGGGATAGGCCTCAGCCACGGCATCGCTCCACGATACCCGGCAGCAGCGCATCGATGGCGCGCTGCACGGCGTCCAGAGGCTGGGCTGCGTCCAGCAGGTTGTAGCGCTGTGGCGCACGCTGGGCGCGCTGCAGGTATGCCTGGCGCACCGCTTCGAAGAACGCCTGGCCTTCCTGCTCGAAACGGTCAAGACGGCCGCGCGCCGCGGCGCGAGCCAGGCCCACTTCGACCGGCAGGTCGAAGACCAGGGTCAGGTCCGGGCGCAGGTCGCCCTGGACGAATTGCTCCAGGATGGCGATACGCTCGGCAGGCAGACCGCGTCCGCCGCCCTGATAAGCGTAGGTGGCATCGGTAAAGCGATCACACAACACCACAGCCCCGCGGGCCAGCGCCGGGCGGATCACCTGGGCCAGGTGCTGGGCACGAGCAGCGAACACCAGCAGCAGTTCGGTGTCGGCCGCCATGCTTTCATCGCTGGGCGCCAACAGCAATTCACGCACCTTCTCAGCCAGCGGTGTACCGCCAGGTTCACGGGTCAGCACCACGTCCAGACCGTGCTCGCGCAGGCGCGCGGCCAGGTAGTCGCGGTTGGTGCTCTTGCCCGCGCCTTCGGGGCCTTCCAGAGTAATAAACAAGCCGCTCACAGGCAGTCCTTAATGTTGTTCGTCAGGCGTTGGCCGTTCAGCCGCTTGCGCGCCGCCGACAGGGGCATCCTGTGCAGGCGGCTGATCGGGCGCTGGCTGCTCCGCCGGCTCATCCGCCGCCGGCGCTTCGGGCGCGGCGGCCTCGTCGGCACCTGGCTGGGGCTGTGGCGCTGGGCTGGAGCGGTAGTCCGCCCGGCGCTTGAGCTGGAATTCGCGCACCGCCGAGTTATGGTCGTCGAGATCGTCGGAAAACACATGGCTGCCATCGCCGCGGGCGACGAAGTACAGGCTGGTGCCATCGGACGGGTTGAGCGCCGCATGAATCGCCTCGCGGCCGACCATGGCGATCGGCGTCGGCGGCAGGCCGGTCATGGTGTAGGTATTGTACGGCGTCGGCTCGCGCAGGTCGGCGCGGGTGATCTTGCCGTTGTAGCGTTCACCCATGCCATAGATCACCGTCGGGTCGGTCTGCAGCATCATGCCCAGGCGCAGGCGCCGCACGAAGACGCCGGCAATCTGCCCGCGCTCCTGGGGGATACCGGTTTCCTTCTCCACCAGCGAGGCCATGATCAGGGCCTGGTACGGGTCGCGGTACGGCAGATCGGTGGCGCGCTCCGCCCACTCCTTGGCCAGCACTTCATCCAGGCGCATGTATGCCTGCTGCAGCAGCTCGACGTCACTCATGCCGCGCACGAAGCGGTAGGTGTCGGGGAAGAAGCGCCCTTCGGGGAACACGCCGGTATGGCCGAGCCGGTCCATGACTTCGGCATCCGACAGGCCATCCAGGGTGTGCTTGATCTTTTCATGCCTGGCCACGGCGCTACGCACCTGACGGAAGGTCCAGCCTTCGACCAGGGTCAGGTTGTACTGGACCACGTCGGCCCGCCGCCAGGCATCGAACAGCTGCTCGACGGTCATGCCGGGGGTCAGGCGGTACTCGCCGGTGTGCAAAGGCGTGCCGGCCATGTTGAAGCGCCAGTACAGGCGCAACCAGACGGCGCCGTCCAGCAACCCTTCGCTTTGCATGCGATAGAACATGCGGTTGGGGTTGGTACCATTGGGCACGTCGAGCAGGCGTTCCTGCGTCACGTGCAAGGGCTGCTCCAGCACCGAGTTGACCTTCCAGGCAGACCAGCCCACGGCCAGGCCGGCGAGGATCAGGCTCATTTCCAGCAGCAGCAGGAATTTGCGTCTCACGAATTCAGGTTTCCAGTAACGTACGGGCAACGGCCTGCAGTTTACGAGTGAGCGGGCCCGGCGACCAGTTTAGCGCGGCTACACCACGCACAGGCCAGACACCGTAGACGCTATTGCAAACAAATGCTTCATCTGCCTGCTCCAGCGCCTCGAACGGCAGGTCGCAGACCTGCGCCGGAATGCCCAGCCGCACGGCCTCTTGCAGCAGTGCCGCGCGCATGACGCCGGCGACACCGCAACGGCTGAGGTCAGCCGTGAACAGCTGGCCGTCGCGCACCAGGAACAGGTTGCTGTACACCCCTTCGATCAGCCTGCCCTGCCCGTCCCGCATCAAGCCTTCGGCATGTTCGCTGTCCTGCCATTCGGCACGGGCCAGCACCTGCTCCAGGCGGTTGAGGTGTTTCAACCCGGCCAGCAGTGGTTGCTCGCCAAGCCGGGTCTGGCACAGGAACAGCCGCACACCCTGCTCGGCATGTTCCACAGGATAGCTGGGCAACGGGCTGCCCTGCAGGATACGCCTTGGCACGGCATCGGCAACCGGGGCATAGCCGCGCTGGCTATCGCCACGGGTAAGGATGAGTTTGGCAACGCCATCACCAAGCTGGCTGGCATAGCGCAGGAGTTCGTCGCGCACCAGTGCCAGGTCGGCATGGATGGCCAGACGCTGGCAACCCAGCGCCAGGCGGGCGAGGTGGCCATCCAGCAGGCTGGGCCGGCCACCGTGCACGGCGATGGTCTCGAACAGGCCATCGCCGTAGGCCAGGCCGCGGTTCTGCAGGTTGACTGCAGCTGCGGGCTGGCCGTCGATCCAGCTATGCATCAACCGGCGAACCGGCGGAATACCAGCGAACCGTTGGTCCCGCCGAAACCGAACGAGTTGGACAGCACCACGTCGATCGGCATGCTGCGCGCCTGGTGCGGCACGAAGTCGAGGTCGCAACCTTCGTCCGGCTCGTCCAGGTTGATGGTCGGCGGCGCCATCTGGCTGTTGATTGCCAGGACGCTGAAGATCGCTTCCACCGCACCGGCAGCGCCCAGCAGGTGGCCGGTCATCGACTTGGTCGAGCTGACCGCCAGCTTGTAGGCATGCTCACCGAACACGCGCTTGATCGCCGCCACTTCGGCCACGTCGCCTGCCGGCGTCGAGGTGCCATGAGCGTTGATGTAGCTGACCTCTTCCGGCTGGATGCCGGCATCGCGCAGGGCGTTGGCCATGCAGCGGGCAGCACCTTCACCGGTGTCCGGCGGCGATGTCATGTGGTAGGCATCACCGCTCATGCCGAAGCCGACCAGCTCGGCATAGATGGTCGCGCCGCGCGCCTTGGCGTGCTCCAGCTCTTCAAGCACCAGGGCACCGGCACCGTCAGACAGCACGAAGCCGTCACGGCCCTTGTCCCACGGACGGCTGGCCCGGCTTGGCTCGTCGTTGCGGGTGGACAGTGCACGCGAGGCACCGAAACCGCCCATGCCCAGGCCGCAGGCAGCCATTTCGGCGCCACCGGCGATCATCACGTCGGCTTCACCGTAGGCGATGTTGCGCGCGGCCATGCCGATGCAGTGAGTGCCGGTGGTGCACGCCGTGGCGATGGCATAGTTCGGCCCCTGCAGGCCCAGGTGGATCGACAGGAAGCCGGAGATCATGTTGATGATCGAGCCTGGCACGAAGAACGGCGAAATGCGCCGCGGCCCCGAGTCGTGCAGGGTACGGCTGGTTTCCTCGATGTTGGTCAGGCCACCGATACCCGAGCCCATGGCCACGCCGATACGCTCGCGGTTGGCGTCGGTGACCTCCAGGCCGGCATTACGCACTGCCTGGAAACCGGCTGCCAGGCCGTACTGGATGAACAGGTCGAGCTTGCGGGCCTCTTTGGCCGACAGGTATTGCTCGACCTCGAAGCCTTTCACCGAGCCGCCAAAACGGGTGGAGTAGGCAGACAGGTCCGTGTGTTCGATCGGACCGATGCCACTGCGGCCAGCCAGAATGCCCTGCCAGGTGCTCGGTACATCGGTACCCAGTGGCGACAGCATACCCATACCGGTGACCACGACGCGTCTACGCGACACAGTACTCTCCTTTTCTAATAACAGAGTCTCTTGCCATTGCATTCAAGCGCTGGAATGAAATGGCAACAGGCTCTTGGTGCGCGGTGAACGAGGCAGCCTGGAAAACACGGGCGCTCGCAAAGAAAAAACCGCACGCCGGCGAAGGCAGTGCGGTTTTCCCCGACAAGTAGCGTCGACTAGAGCGTCTTAGGCCTGGTGGGCTTTGACGTAGTCTACGGCAGCTTGAACGGTAGTGATCTTCTCGGCTTCTTCGTCAGGGATTTCGGTCTCGAATTCCTCTTCCAGAGCCATCACCAGCTCAACGGTGTCAAGCGAATCGGCACCCAGGTCATCGACGAAGGACTTCTCGAGAGTCACTTCCTCTTCCTTGACGCCCAGTTGCTCGGCGACGATTTTCTTGACGCGTTCTTCGATGTTGCTCATACCTAGGTTTACTCCTAATGGATATATGTCAGGCAGCTGGCCGGTGGCTAATTTTATAGAAAGACGTTCGCTTTTCAAGCTAAACACACTTTCAGGCCAGTCACCGTACCCGCTGGCTGGAATCTGGTTGCAGCTTTATAACGGATTTTAGGCTCGCAGTATGACTCTTTTTTTACGAAATCCGTCACATTGAGTTGCAGTATTACATGTACATCCCGCCGTTGACCGGCACGGTGGCACCGGTGACGTAGGCTGCGCCGTCGGATGCCAGGAACGAAACCACCTTGGCGATTTCGTCGGCCTGGCCCAGGCGGCCCAGCGGGATCTGGGTCTGCAGCGCTTCACGCTGCGCTTCCGGCAGTTCGCGGGTCATGTCGGTATCGATGAAGCCCGGGGTGACCGAGTTGACGGTGATGCCACGCGAGCCCACTTCACGCGCCAGGGCGCGGCTGAAACCTTCGAGGCCCGCCTTGGCGGCCGCGTAGTTGGCCTGGCCGGCGTTACCCATGGCACCGACGACAGAACCGATGCTGATGATACGACCCCAACGCGCCTTGGTCATGCCGCGCAGCACGCCCTTGGACAGACGGTAGAGGCTGTTCAGGTTGGTATCGATCACGTCGAACCACTCGTCGTCCTTCATGCGCAGCATGAGGTTGTCACGGGTGATGCCGGCGTTGTTGACCAGGATGGCAGGGGCGCCGAACTGTTCGCCGATGGCGGCCAGCACAGCCTCGACCGACTCCGCGCTGGTCACGTTCAGTTCCATGCCGGTACCGGTGATGCCGTGCTCTTTCAGGGTGGCGGCGATGCGCTCGGCGCCGGAAGCCGAAGTGGCGGTACCGATCACGGTCGCGCCCTGGCGACCCAGCTCGAGGGCGATGGCCTGGCCAATGCCACGGCTGGCGCCGGTGACCAGTGCAACTTTACCTTGCAGGCTCATGCAAGCTTCTCCAAATCAGGCCAGTGCCGCGCGGGTGGCGGCGACGGCGTCAGGGGTGTTGAGGTTGTAGGTGGTCACACCGTCGGCGCAACGCTTGTTCAGGCCGGCCAGCACCTTGCCGGGGCCGCACTCGACCAGGTTGACGGCACCGTTGGCCGCCAGGGTCTGCACGCACTCGACCCAGCGCACCGGCTGGTACAGCTGCGCCAGCAGGTCTCGCTTGAGGGCGGTCAGGTCAGCGGCGACGGCAGCGGTGACGTTCTGCACCACCGGAATCTGCGGGGCTTTCCAGTCGATGGCGTTGACCGACTCGGCAAAGCGCTCGGCCGCCGGTTTCATCAGCGCGCAGTGCGACGGTACGCTGACCGCCAGTGGCAGGGCGCGCTTGGCACCCTTGGCCTTGCACAGCTCCATGGCACGGTCTACCGCGGCCTTGTTGCCGGCGATGACCACCTGGCCTGGCGAGTTGAAGTTGACCGCGCTGACCACCTCGTCTTCGGCCGCTTCGGCGCAGGTCTCAACCACCACGGCGTCGTCCAGGCCAAGGATGGCCGCCATGGCGCCATGCCCGGCCGGCACGGCTTCCTGCATCAGCTGGCCACGACGTTCGACCAGGCGCACGGCGTCTTTCAGGCTGATGCTGCCCGCAGCGACCAGGGCACTGTATTCACCCAGGCTGTGACCGGAAACGAAAGCGGGCTGTGCGCCGCCTTCTTCCAGCCACAGGCGCCACAGCGCAATGGACGCGGTGAGAATGGCCGGCTGGGTCTTGTCGGTCTGGTTGAGTTGTTCTTCCGGGCCTTCCTGGACCAGCTTCCACAGGTCGTAACCGAGTGCCTCGGAAGCTTCCTTGAAGGTTTCGATGATCACTGGCTTCTCGGCGCCGAGCTCGGCGAGCATGCCCAGCGACTGGGAACCTTGACCGGGAAAGACGAATGCGAGAGATGCAGACATTGAACAAGCCCTTATGATCTTGTCGTCGGATAGGGTGCGCCAGGCCCTGGGCCAGGCGCGGAATCTGAAAGCTTGGATGGAGACGCGGACCAAGCGGTCACATTTAAGCACTTC